>NZ_JBFBIR010000089.1:0-24714 GCF_040685715.1 Kitasatospora sp. NPDC088264 | reverse complement strand
GCAGCAGATCGCCTCACTGGCGGTCTTCGTCGTGATCGCCACCCTCGGCCTGTTGGCCCCCCATGGAGTCTTCGTGCTCGGGCCGGGCCGGTCCGCGTCAGGGCCGCACCGGCGTCAGGGCCGGACGGCGCCAGAGCCGCAAGACGTCACGGCGTCACGGCGTCACGGCGTCAGCACGATCTTGCCGAAGACGTCGCCCTTGGCGAGCCGCGCGAAGCCGTCCCGGGCCTCTGCCAGCGGCAGCACCGAGTCGATCACCGGCCGGACGCCGCTGGTCGCGCACAGCGAGAGCAGCCCCGCCAGTTCCTCCTTGGTCCCCATCGTCGAGCCGACCACCTTGAGCTCCAGGAAGAAGATCCGGTTCAGCTCGGTGGCGCTCGGGTTGGGGCCGGAGGTGGCACCGGAGATGACGACGGTGCCACCCGGGCGCAGCGCCTTCACCGAGTGCGCCCAGGTCGCGGCGCCGACCGTCTCCATCACCGCGTCCACCCGGGCGGGCAGCCGGGCGCCGCTCTCGAAGGCGGCGTCGGCGCCGAGTTCGACCGCCCGGCGGCGCTTGGCCTCGTCCCGGCCGGTGACCCAGACCCGCAGCCCGGCGGCCTTGCCGAGGACGATCAGCGCGGTCGCCACGCCGCCGCCCGCGCCCTGCACCAGGACGGTGTCACCGGGCTTGACCCCGGCGTTGGTGAACAGCATCCGGTAGGCCGTCAGCCAGGCCGTGGGCAGGCAGGCGGCCTCTTCGAAGCTGAGTTCGGCGGGCTTGGGCAGCAGGTTCCAGGTGGGCACGGCCACCTGCTGGGCGAAGGTGCCCTGGTAGCGCTCGGTCAGGATGGACCGGGGTTCGTCCGGGCCCACCCCGTGGCCGCTCTGGCCGATCACCGAGTGGAGGACGACCTCGTTGCCGTGCTCGTCGACACCGGCGGCGTCGCAGCCGAGGATCATCGGCAGCCGTCCGGCGGGCAGGCCGACCCCGCGCAGCGACCACAGGTCGTGGTGGTTGAGGCTGGCGGCCCTGACCGTGACCACGCTCCATCCGGGGCGGGCCTGCGGCTCGGGGAGTTCACCCAACTCCAGTCCGCTGAGCGGGTCATCGGCGTCGATACGTGCGGCGTAGGCAGCAAACATGCTGCGGACGATAGCCGCGCCGGCCGGGGCCGGGAACCACGCGCGGGTGTGACGCGTGTCCCGGCCCCGGCCGTGTCGGCGGCGCCGCTCCCGCCGGGTCCTGCCCGGCAGCGGCGACCGGATCGTCAGATCCGGGCCACGCCCTCGGCCCGGGCGGCCTCGGCGACGGCCTTGGTGACCGCCGGGGCGACCCGCTCGTCGAACGGCGAGGGGATGACCTTCTGCGGCGTCAGCTCGTCGGCGACGACACCGGCCAGTGCCTTGGCGGCGGCCAGCTTCATGCCCTCGGTGATCCGGCTGGCCCGCACCTGGAGGGCGCCGGCGAAGATGCCGGGGAAGGCCAGCACGTTGTTGATCTGGTTCGGGAAGTCGCTGCGCCCGGTGGCGACGACCGCCGCGTACTTGTGCGCGACCTCGGGGTGGATCTCCGGGGTGGGGTTGGCCATCGCGAAGATGAACGCGCCCGCGGCCATGGTCGCGACGACCTCCTCCGGCACGGTGCCGCCGGAGACGCCGATGAACACGTCGGCGCCGGCCAGCGCGTCGGCCAGGGTGCCCCTGAGGCCGGTGCGGTTGGTCAGTTCGGCGATCTCGGCCTTGACGTCGGTGAGGTCGCCGCGGCCGTCGTACACCACGCCCTTGCGGTCGCAGACCGCGACGTCGCCGATGCCCGCCGCCACCAGCATCTTGGCGATGGCGATGCCGGCCGCGCCGGCGCCGGAGATGACGGCCCGCAGCGAGCCGATCTCACGGCCGGTCACCTTGGCCGCGTTCCACAGGGCGGCGGTGGTGACGATCGCGGTGCCGTGCTGGTCGTCGTGGAAGACCGGGATGTCCACGGCCTCCTGGAGGCGGCGCTCGATCTCGAAGCAGCGGGGGGCGGAGATGTCCTCCAGGTTGACGCCGCCGAAGGAGGGCGCCAGCCGCACCACGGTCTCGACGATCTCGTCGACCTCGGTGCAGGCGAGCGCGATCGGCACCGCGTCCACGCCGCCGAACTGCTTGAACAGGATGGCCTTGCCCTCCATCACGGGCAGGGAGGCCTCCGGGCCGATGTCGCCGAGGCCCAGCACGGCGGTGCCGTCGGTGACCACGGCGACGGTGTTGGACTTCCAGGTGTAGTCGTTGACCAGCTCCGGCTGCTCGGCGATGGCCGTGCAGACGCGGGCGACACCGGGCGTGTAGGCGAGGGACAGGTCGTCCGCGTCGCGCACCGGGACGGTCGCCCGGATCTCCATCTTGCCGCCGCGGTGGAGCGCGAAAACGGCGTCGACCGGATCGACGGTGTCCTGGGTGCTGCTGATGATCTCCGCTGCCACGATGACCTCTTCGTCATTGATCTGGCGAGGGTGCGCGACCGACGGACAGGACGACCCGTCCGGAAACCGGAAACCGGGTACGCCGAAGCGGACCCGGGGGCTGGGTCGGGGCGCTGCCGTCGGGCGGCGCCCTCGGATGAGGGTTTTATGGGTCTTGTTGGTCCGCGTAGTGCTTCCGGGCCGAGCGTAGGACGGACCAAGGCATCGCACCTATGCCTTTTCGTCCTCGTCACGTGCAGTTCATCGCCGAGCTGTCGCGTCACTGGGGCCCGGCGTCGGAAGCGCCGGGCTCCGGCGGCGGCAACGGTGATGGCGGCACGCGCACCCGCAGGAGTGAACGCAGACGCGCTGGGGAGTCGGCGTCCCGGATACGGAGCCACGTGATGACTTCCGTTCCCGGACACCCCGAGCCTGTCGGGACTCGTCGGTCTGGTTCGAGCGTTCGGGGGTCACCCGGTACCGAATTCTGACACACCCGCCGCCGGGCCCGGCAGGGCGGGATGGCCGGATCGCGTGTCCGCCATTTCGCGTACACCCACGCGTCACCGTGGCGGCCGCACACCCCTGCGCCGTGGTCGACGGCGGCATCCGAGCCGGGGCGGCGGGCCTCCGGGCACCGGGCGGGGGGATCTGCATACTTATGCACGGAGTGACAGGAACACGGAATAAGTCCGAATAGCGGACAGCCCGGGCCCTCGTTATCCGATTTTGATCTGGATGAGGGCCATCCGACCGTCCACAGATGGCAGGATTCCCCCCATCTCGGATCGAGCCGGCCACTGGTCGAGGCGGTTCGCTCGACGTCCACCTCGGCGGAGGGTGGCGGAAGCAGTACCCCGTAGCAACCTGGGCGGCCCTGCCGCGCAGGCATCGCACCACCCGGCCCTGCACGTACGACGACGTACAGCGAAATACACCCGTACAGCGCCGCACGGCCCTGCCACCCCGGTGTGCCGCCCCCCCGCGGCGCGCTCCGCCCGCCCCTCTCCCTCAGGAGGAGATCCCCCTCATGACCGCCCGTACCCAGCGCACCCGGCTTCTCGCGGCCGGCGCGGTTGCCGCCTCCGTCACCCTCGTCCTGACCGGCTGCAGCAGCAGCAAGAGCGACGGTGGCAGCGGCGCGCCCAACGCCTCCGCGACCGTCAACGCGGTCAAGGCCGACGACAAGCTCGCCGCCCTCGTCCCCGCCGACGTCAAGTCCTCCGGCAAGCTCGTGGTCGGCGCGGACGCCTCGTACGCGCCGGACGAGTTCAAGGACGACAGCGGCAAGGTCATCGGCATGGACGTGGACCTGGCCAACGCCATCGCGGCCAAGCTCGGACTGAAGGCCGACGTCCAGGACTCCGGCTTCACCGCGATCATCCCCGGCATCCAGTCGAACAAGTTCCAGCTCGGCATGTCGTCCTTCACGGACAACAAGGAGCGCGAGCAGATCGTCGACATGGTGACCTACTTCAACTCCGGCAGCGCCATCGCGGTCAAGAAGGGCAACCCCGACAAGGTCGACCCCGCCGACCTGTGCGGCAAGAAGGTCGCCGTCCAGACCGGCACCACCCAGGCCGACGAGATCAAGGACACCCGCAACCCGGACTGCGCCAAGAACGGGAAGCCGGGCATCCAGAACGACGGCGACAAGTTCGACCTCCAGACGGACGTCACCAACGCCGTCGTCTCCGGCCGCGACCAGGCGATGATGGCCGACTCCCAGGTCGTCGACTACGCGATCAAGCAGGCCGGCGGCCAGCTGGAGAAGCTCGGCTCCACCTACGGCGTGGCCCCCTACGGCGTCGCCGTCGCCAAGGGCTCCAAGCTCACCCCCGCGATCCAGGGCGCCGTCCAGTCGCTGATCGACGACGACACCTACAAGCAGATCCTCACCAAGTGGGGCGTCGAGTCCGGCGCCCTCGACAAGTCGACCGTCAACGGCGCCGTGAACTGACCGTCCGCCTGCTCCATCTCTCCCCCGAGGCCACACCGTGAACTCTCTGGACAAGGGGAAGGCGGAGGAGGGACGGCCTGAGACCATCAAGGCCGTCCCGGTCCGCCACCCCGGACGCTGGGTGGGCGCCGTCGTCATCGCCCTGCTCGCGGCGATGCTGCTGAGCGCCCTCTTCACCAACCCCGCTTTCAAGTGGGACATCGTCGGGCAGTACCTGTTCCACGACAGCATCGTGCACGGCATGGTCGTCACGCTGGAACTGACCGTCCTCTCCATGCTGATGGGCGTGATCGGCGGCATCGTCCTCGCCGTGATGCGCCTGTCCCCGAACCCCCTGCTCTCCGGCACCGCCTGGATGTACATCTGGGTCTTCCGCGGCACCCCGGTGCTGGTGCAGCTGGTGTTCTGGAACTTCCTCGGCCTGATCTGGGCCAAGCTGTCGATCGGCGTCCCGTGGGGGCCGGAGTTCTGGTCCGCGGACACCAACGTCCTGATCCCGACCTTCGTCGCCGCCCTGCTGGGCCTCGGCCTCAACGAGGCCGCCTACATGGCGGAGATCGTCCGCGGCGGCATCCAGTCGGTGGACGAGGGCCAGACCGAGGCCGCCCACGCGCTCGGCATGAGCCGGTTCCAGACCATGCGCCGGATCGTCCTGCCCCAGGCCATGCGGGTGATCATCCCGCCGACCGGCAACGAGACCATCTCGATGCTCAAGACCACCTCGCTGGTCAGCGTGATCTCCCTGGAGGAGATCTTCCGGGCCGGTCAGGTCATCTACTCCCGGAACTACCAGAACATCCCGCTGCTGATCGTGGTCAGCCTCTGGTACCTGTTCTTCACCTCGCTGCTGACCATCGGCCAGTACTACATCGAGCGCTACTACGCCCGCGGCTCCAACCGGACCCTCCCGCCCACCCCGCTGCAGCGGCTGCGGGGCCTGTTCGCCGGGAAGCCCGCCCCGAAGACCGGCGCCGACGTCGTCCCGGGGCTCGAGGGAGGTGGTCACGTATGACCGACCTGAGCAAGACCCCGGCCGCCGCCACCGGACAGCCGATGGTGCGCGCCGAGGGCGTCCACAAGTCCTACGGCTCCGTGCACGTGCTCAAGGGCATCGACCTGGAGGTCAAGCAGGGCGAGGTGTTCTGCCTGATCGGCCCCTCCGGCTCCGGCAAGTCGACCTTCCTGCGGTGCATCAACCACCTGGAGAAGATCAACGGCGGACGCCTCTGGGTGGACGGCGAACTGGTCGGCTACCAGCAGAAGGGCGACAAGCTCTACGAGCTCAAGGACCGCGAGGTCGCCGTCAAGCGGCGCGACATCGGCATGGTCTTCCAGCGCTTCAACCTGTTCCCGCACATGACGGCCGTCGAGAACGTCATGGAGGCCCCGGTCCAGGTCAAGGGCGAGAGCAAGGCCGCCGCCCGGGAGCGGGCGATGGTCCTGCTGGAGCGGGTCGGCCTCGCCGACAAGGCGAAGAACTACCCCTCCCAGCTCTCCGGCGGCCAGCAGCAGCGCGTCGCGATCGCCCGCGCGCTGGCCATGAAGCCCAAGCTGATGCTGTTCGACGAGCCCACCTCGGCGCTCGACCCCGAACTGGTCGGCGACGTCCTCGACGTCATGCGCGGCCTCGCCGAGGAGGGCATGACCATGGTGGTCGTCACCCACGAGATGGGCTTCGCCCGCGAGGTCGGCGACGCGCTGGTGTTCATGGACGGCGGCGTGGTGGTCGAGTCCGGCAACCCCCGCGAGGTGCTCACCGACCCCCGGCACGAGCGCACCCGCGCCTTCCTCTCCAAGGTGCTGTAGAACCGTACCGACCGGCGCCCGGCAGGCTGCTCCTGCCGGGCGCCGACGTTTTCCCCACCCAGGTAATAGGCTGGACGCAATCAGCCCGTTACCGACCTTCTGGAAGGACCTCCGTGGAGCTCGCCTCGTACGCCGATCTCGCCGTTCGGCTGGTGAACACCGAGGAGCCCGGGCGCGGCACCGACACGCTGACGTCCGTGGACGCGGTGCGCGGCCTGTTCTCCGACTCCTCACGGGCCGCCGCACAGGCCGACGAGTCCGACCTGCCCCGGCTGCGGGCGGTGCGGACCAGGCTGCGCGGGGTCTTCGAGGCCGCCGCCGAGGGCGACGAGATCCGGGGCGTCGACCTGCTGAACAGCCTGCTGATGGAGTACCCGGTCAGCCCGCTGGTCTCCGGGCACGACTACCTGGACGACGCCGGCCGGCCGCGCTGGCACCTGCACCTGGCCGACAACTCGCCCACCGCCACCGCGCACTTCAGCGCGGTCGCCTGCATGGGCCTGGCCGTCCACCTGACCGAGCTGGGCGCCGACCGGCTCGGCATCTGCCAGGCCGCGCCCTGCCGCAACGCCTACCTGGACACCTCGACCAACCGCTCCCGCCGCTACTGCTCGGACCGCTGCGCGACCCGCGCCAACGTCGCCGCGTACCGGGCCCGCAAGCGCCAGGAGGCCGAGGCCGCGGCACTCGGCGCCGCCGGCTAGGTCCTGTCCGGGCCGGGCCGGGCCCAGGGGGTCAGAGTTCGTCCGCCCAGACGCCCAGGCGGCGGGCCAGACCCGGTACCCGGGCCAGCCGGGTGCCCAGCAGCAGCCGCTCCAGCCGCCGCCCCGGCGCCAGCCAGGCCGGGCGCGGGCGCAGCCGCAGCAGCACCCGGCCGAGCACCAGCTCGTCCGGGACCGGGCCGTAGCTGCGGCTGTCGCTGTCCACCGGCCGGTTGTCGGACAGCAGCCACCAGCCCCTCGGACGCCGCTCGGCGGCCCGCTTCACCACCAGCAGGTCCTGCTGGAAGGGGTGCCGGAAGAGCACCACCGCGCCGGGCCGGATCGGCGCGCCGTAGCGCACCAGCAACTGGTCGCCCTCGCGCAGGGTCGGGACCATCGACGGGCCCGCCACGTCGACCAGCCCGAACGGCACCGCGCCGCCGCCCCGGCCCCGGGGTTCCGTGCCCATCGGTTCCGCGTCCGCCGGTTCCGTGCTCCGCGCCACGACTCCTCCTCCCGGACCGCCCGGTCCCAGTCTGCCGTACGGACCGTCACCCCGTTCGATCCGTTCGATGTCCGGATTACCCCGGTTCCGGGTCCGCCTTTTGCCCTAGGCCCACCGCCCGATCGCGAAACCCCGGGTGCGGAAGGGTAATCTCGGGCGCGGGAAGACGATCTAAGGAAGGACTCCCATGTTCTCTCGTCTGTTTGCACCGCGCGCCACCGCCCACGCCCACTGTGACCTGCCCTGCGGCGTGTACGACCCGGCGCAGGCCCGGATCGAGGCCGAGTCGGTCAAGGGCACCCAGGAGAAGTACCAGGCCAACGAGGACCCGGCTTTCCGCACCCGCGCCCTGATCATCAAGGAGCAGCGTGCCGAGGCCGTCAAGCACCACATCTCGGTGCTGTGGAGCGACTACTTCAAGGCCCCGCACTTCGAGAAGTACCCGCAGCTGCACCAGCTGATCAACGACACCCTGAAGGCCGCCTCGGCCGCCAAGGCGTCCACCGACCCCGCCACCGGCCAGGCCCTGCTGGACCTGATCGCCGAGGTCGACAAGATCTTCTGGGAGACCAAGCAGGCCTGAGCCTGACGCGTCGCCACCCGACCGCCCCCGTCCGCGAGCCCGGACGGGGGCGGTCGTGCGTTCACGCCCCATCCGAGCCCGGTAAGGGTTGCCTAGCCTGAGTGGCTGTTATGCTGCCAGGGCGTCCGAGGGGGAAGTCCGGTGTGAATCCGGCGCTGACCCGCAACGGTGAGCACGGCCCCGGGGCCGCGCCAGCCCGATCGCCCCCGGCCGCTGAACTCCCGACAACTCGCCGTGGACTGCGAGGGGATGGCGCCCGGGCCCGCGCCCGACCGGTGCCGCCCCCGCGCACCCGCGGCCCGAGGCAAGGCGCACCGTGAGCAGCACCGCAGCCGCGGGCAGTGGCGCAACGAGCCCGCCCGCCCGCCGAATACCCGCCCTCCCGCTCGCCGTCGGCCTGGCCGCCGCCCTGCTGCTCTCGCTGCTCTGCGGCGTGGCGCTGGGCGCCTCCGGGATCGGCCTGCCCCGCGCCATGCGGCTGCTGGCCGCCGGGCTGACGGGCGGACGGCTGGAGGCGGACGAGGCCGCCGCCTACGCGATCGTCTGGGAGATCCGGCTGCCGCGCGCCGTGCTGGCCTCGGTGGTCGGCGCCGGGCTGGCCGCCACCGGGGTCGCCGTCCAGGCCCTGGTGCGCAACGCGCTGGCCGACCCGTTCGTGCTCGGCATCTCCTCCGGCGCGGCCGTCGGCGCCAACGCCGTGCTGCTGCTCGGCGCCTTCGCCTCGCTCGGGGTGTGGGCGATCTCGGCCTCCGCGTTCGGCTCCGCGCTGGTCGCCATGGTGCTGGTCTACCTCGCGGCGCGCACGGCCTACGGGCTCACCCCGCTGCGGCTGGTGCTCACCGGCACCGCGCTCTCCTACGGCTTCTCCGCCGTCACCGCGCTGATGGTCTTCGCGTCCGCCCGCGGCGAGGCCGCCCGGGACGCCATGATGTGGCTGCTCGGCAGCCTCGGCGGCGCCACCTGGGGCTCGGTGCCGATCGCCGCCGCCACCGTGCTGGCCGGCCTGGCGTACCTGGCCTGCGCCGCCGGCCGGCTGGACGCGCTCGCCATGGGCGACGAGACGGCCGCCTCGCTGGGCGTGGACCCGGACCGGCTGCGCCGCGAGCTGTTCGTGGTGACCGCCGCCGTCACCGGCACGGTGGTGGCCGTCAGCGGGGCGATCGGCTTCGTCGGGCTGATGGTGCCGCACCTGGCCCGGATGCTGGTCGGCGCCGGGCACCGCCGGGTGCTGCTGGTCGCGCCGCTCGCCGGGGCGCTGCTGCTGGTCTGGGTGGACATCGTCTCGCGCACCCTGCTGGCGCCCGCCGAACTGCCGGTCGGGGTGGTCACCGCGGTGCTCGGGGTGCCCTGTTTCCTGCTGCTGATGCGCCGTCGCGGCTATTCCTTCGGAGGCCGCTGATGGATCTCGCCCTGGACTCCGTCTCGGTCGAGCTGGCCGGCGCCCGGCTGGTCCACGACGTCGCCCTGGACGCCGCCGCCGGGCAGGTGGTCGGACTGGTCGGGCCCAACGGCAGCGGCAAGTCGACGCTGCTGCGCTGCGTCTACCGGGCGCTGCGGCCGGCCGCCGGGGCCGTCCGGCTGGACGGCGCGGACCTGCACGCGCTGACCGCGCGCGAGGCCGCCCGGCGGGTGGCCGCACTCCCCCAGGAGCACTCCGCCGAGTTCGACTTCACGGTGGCCGAGGTGGTCGCCATGGGCCGGTTGCCGCACCGGCGCGGGCTGGGCGGCCCGGGTGCGGACGACCACGCGCGCTGCACGGAGGCGCTGCGCAAGGTCGGCGCCGAACAGTTGGCCGGGCGGGGCTTCCTGAGCCTGTCCGGCGGCGAGAAGCAGCGGGTGCTGATCGCCCGCGCGCTGGTCCAGGAGCCCCGGCTGCTGGTGCTGGACGAGCCCACCAACCACCTGGACATCGGCCACCAGTTGGACGTGCTGGCGCTGGTCCGGGAGGCCGGCCCGACGGTGCTCACCGCGCTGCACGACCTCAACCTGGCGGCCGGCCACTGCGACCTGCTGTACGTGCTGCGGGCCGGCCGGATCGTCGCCTCGGGGCCGCCCGCCGAGGTGCTCCGACCCGCCCTGCTGGCCGAGGTGTTCGGCGTCCGGGCCACCCCCGTCCGGCACCCGGTGACCGGCGCCGTCCAACTGCTCTTCGACCGGATCTGACCCACCCCCCGAAGGAACCCCCGTGCGCACCAAGGCCGTTGCCATCACCGCCCTGCTCACCCTCGGGCTCACCGCCTGCGGCGCCGAGATCGCCCCGAGCGGCGACGCCACCGCCGCCTCCGCCCACTACCCGGTGACCGTGGAGAACTGCGGCACCAAGCTCACCTTCCCGCAGAAGCCCGCCCGGACGGTGACCAACGACGTCGGCATCACCGAGCTGATGCTCGCCCTCGGCCTGGCCGACCGGATGGCCGGCTACGTGATGCCCGACGACAAGGGCCGGGTCGACCAGGTCGCCTGGAAGGACGGCTACCAGCAGACCGCGTGGCTCTCCAAGAAGGAGATCACCAAGGAGATCGTGCTGGGCGCCAAGGCCGACCTGGTCTTCGCCGGCTGGCACTACGGCTTCGACGAGGGCCGCGGCTTCACCCCGCAGGCGCTCAAGGACCTCGGCATCCCCTCGTACGTGCTCAGCGAGTCCTGCCGCAGCGGCAAGGGCACCGAGCGCGGCGTGATGTCCCCGCTGGACGCGCTCTACACCGACCTGGCCAACCTCGGCGAGATCTTCGACGTCCGCGACCGGGCGGACAAGCTGGTCGCCGATTTCAAGGCGAAGGTCGCCGCCGCCCCGCAGCCCGAGCGCCGGCCGTCCGTGTTCCTGTACGACAGCGGGCAGGACAAGCCGTACACCGCCGGGAAGTTCGCCGCGGCCGACGAGATCATCGCCAAGGCCGGCGGGACCAACGTGATGGGCGACCTCGCGGACACCTGGGTCACCGTCGGCTGGGAGAGCGTGGTCCAGCGCGACCCCGAGGTGATCCTGATCAACAACTACGGCGAGACCGGCGCCGACGCCAAGCGCGCCTTCCTGAAGTCCTTCCCGCCGCTGGCCGGCGTCTCGGCGGTCAGGAGCGACCGGATCTTCGTCCTGGACTACGTCGACCTGGTGGAGAGCCCGCGCAACCCGGCCGCGATCACCGCGCTGGCCGACTACCTGCGCAGCGTCCCCGCCCGCTGACCCGCCCGCCCCCGGCCCGGGCCCCGATCCGGGCCTGGGCCGGGGGCGGGGACGCGCAGTAGGCTCGCGGCATGATCCGCACCGCCGTCGTGACCGACGTTCCCGTCATCCTCGCCCTGATCCGCGAGCTCGCGGAGTACGAGAAGGCCCCGCAGGAGGCCGTGGCCACCGAGGAGCAGCTGCGCGACGCCCTCTTCGGCGCCAACCCGGCGCTGTTCGCCCTGATCGCCGAGGACGACGCCACCGGCGAGCCGGTCGGCTTCGCGGTCTGGTTCCTCAACTTCTCGACCTGGCGCGGCACCCACGGGATCTACCTGGAGGACCTGTACGTCCGCCCGCAGTCCCGCGGTGGCGGCCACGGCAAGGCGCTGCTGCTGGAACTGGCGCGGATCGCCGTCGAGCGCGGCTACGCGCGGGTGGAGTGGTCGGTGCTCGACTGGAACACGCCCTCGATCGACTTCTACAAGTCCCTCGGCGCGGTGCCGATGGACGACTGGACCGTCTACCGGCTCACCGGCGAGGCGCTCGCCGCCGCCGCCGGCGGTCACTGAACGGACCGCCCGAACCCCTGCCACCCTGCGTCGCGATGGCTTACCATGAGTGACTCCCGAGCCCCGGCCGGCGTGCGGAAGGCGGTAAGGTCTCAGGCGGATACGCGGCGTCCGGTCGCCCCGCGAAGGGTATGACCGGTACGTACCGCACCACCCCTCTGGACAGTTGGGGCGAAGCAGTTGAGCCAAGCAACAGACAGTGCCGCGGCCACCGGCCCGGAAGCACAGCGCGTCACCCAGGAGGTGAGGGTGTCCCAGATCGACGGCGAGCCCGGAGTGCAGGACTTCGTGGAGGTCCGGCTGCCCGCGGCGGGTGCCTACCTCTCGGTCCTGCGAACAGCGACGGCCGGCCTGGCGGCGCGGCTCGACTTCACCCTCGACGAGATCGAGGACCTGCGGATCGCGGTCGACGAGGCCTGCGCCATCCTGCTCCAGCAGGCGGTGCCCGGCTCCGTCCTGACCTGCGAGTTCCGGCTGGTCGGCGACTCGCTGAAGGTGACCGTCGCCGCCCCCACCACCGACGGGAAGGCACCCGAACGGGACACCTTCGCCTGGACGGTGCTCTCCGCCCTGGCCGGCGAGGTCGACTCCTCGGTCGGCGAGGACAAGACCGTGTCGATCAGCCTGCACAAGAAGCGCGGCGGCCCCGTCGCCCACTAGCCGGGGCGTCGACCAGCACCGCACAAGGGCCGTCCGCCCGGTCCCCGATCAGGGGCCGCGCGGGCGGCGCCCGGTACCGCCCCCCACGCGGTACGACCAACGAGACGATGCCGGGGCCCGAGGGCCCCGGTGCTCCCGGAACGGAACGGGGGAATGGCCGTGAGTGATCTGGACCGTACCGGCCTCGCGACGGCGGGACCTGCCGTACCGACCCAGGCGAGCGTTCCTGGCCTCGCCGCCAACGACGATGCGCACCCGAAGGACGCCCACCGGATGAGCCACCCGACCGAGCCGACGTCTGAACCGTCGCCCGCATCCCCGCCCCCGTCCGATCCGGCGGACGAGGCCGCGGACCTGCGCACCGCGGTGCCCACCCAGGCGCCGGCCCCGGCCCCGCACCGCTCGGGCGCACCGGACCGGGAGGCGGCCCGCGCGCTGTTCGTCCGGCTGTCCGCGCTGCCCGACGGCTCCCCGGAGCGCGTCGAGCTGCGCAACCAGCTGGTGCGGATGCACATCCCGCTGGTCGAGCACCTGGCCCGGCGGTTCCGCAACCGGGGCGAGCCGCTGGACGACCTGACCCAGGTCGCCACCATCGGCCTGATCAAGTCGGTGGACCGCTTCGACCACGAGCGCGGGGTCGAGTTCTCCACCTACGCCACGCCGACCATCGTCGGCGAGATCAAACGGCACTTCCGTGACAAGGGCTGGGCGGTCCGGGTGCCGCGCCGCCTCCAGGAGCTGCGGCTGTCGCTCACCACGGCGACCAGCGAGCTCTCCCAGCGGCACGGGCGCTCCCCCACGGTGCACGAGCTCGCCGAGCACCTGGGGATCTCCGAGGAGGACGTCCTGGAGGGCCTGGAGTCCGCCAACGCGTACTCCACGCTGTCCCTGGACGTCCCGGACAGCGACGACGAGTCGCCGGCCGTGGCGGACACCCTCGGCGCCACCGACGAGGCGCTGGAGGGCGTCGAGTACCGCGAGTCGCTCAAGCCGCTGCTGGCCCAACTGCCGCCCCGGGAGCAGAAGATCCTGGTGCTGCGGTTCTTCCGGAACATGACCCAGTCGCAGATCGCCGCCGAGGTGGGGATCTCCCAGATGCACGTGTCCCGCCTGCTGGCCCGGACCTTGGCCCAGCTGCGGGAGAAGCTCCTGGTGGAGGAGTAGGACTGACGGCCGCCCAGCCGGCGGCCGACCCCCGGCGGCCCTGTGCGCTCAGCCCTCGTGCGAGGCGTACAGGGCCGCCGTCGACTTCGGGTTCAGCAGCGCGCCGATGCCGACCAGCCCGAGCAGGCCGACCAGCACGCCGACGCCGATCATCGCGCCGCCGCTCTCCAGCATGTAGTACCCGATCGGCAGGCAGATCGAGTTGGTGAGCACGGCCGGGCTGCGGCCCCAGCGGCGCTCCTTGAGCAGTGCGCGGGCGGCCAGCACCGGCAGCACGCCGAGCAGCACGATGACCAGGCCGCCGAACTCGTTCAGGGCGAGCTGCTTGGACTGGCCGGACAGCGCGGACACCATGTCCCAGACGCCGACGACGGCCAGCGCGGCGCCCTCCAGGGCGGTGATGGCGGCGCCCACGGTCAGCGGCAGGGGACGGGCCGGGCCCGCCGTGGGTACGGGTGCGGAGGATTCTGCGGTCACTCCAGCAGGGTAGCCGCCGGTTGGTCCGTACCGACCCGTAGGCTTTCCCCATGCGCGCTCTCCTGGTCGTGAACCACAAGGCCACCACCACCAGTGGCCGCACCAGGGACGTACTGATCCACGCGCTGCGCAGCGACCTCAAGCTGGAGGTGGCCGAGACGCAGTACCGGGGCCACGCCCGCGACCTGGCCCGCGAGGCCTCGGAGGACGGCACGGTCGACCTGGTGGTGGCGCTCGGCGGTGACGGCACCGTGAACGAGGTGGTGAACGGGCTGCTCGCGCACGGCCCGGGCGAGAAGGTCCCGCGACTGGCCGTGGTGCCGGGCGGTTCGACCAATGTGTTCGCCCGCGCGCTGGGCCTGCCCAACGACCCGGTGGAGGCCACCGGCGCCCTGCTGTACGCGCTGGAGCACGGGAGCGAGCGGCCGGTCGGCCTGGGCAAGGCGATGACCGACGGACTGCCGGACCGCTGGTTCACCTTCACCGCCGGCCTGGGCTTCGACGCCGGGGTGGTCGGCCGGGTCGAGGAGCAGCGCCGGTTGGGGCGCAAGTCCACCCACGCGCTCTACGTGGGGCAGGCGCTGCGGCACTACGTCACCCAGCGTGAGCAGCGTCGTTCCGGCCCGGTGGCCCTGGAACTACCGGGCCGCGAGGGCGTGCCGGGCCTGGCCCTGGCCATAGTCAGCAACACCTCGCCGTGGACGTTCCTCGGCAACCGCCCGGTGTATCCCTCACCGCTCGCCTCCTTCGACACCGATCTCGACGTCTTCGGGATCACCCGGATGACGGCGTTCGGCACCGTCCGAACGATCCGTCAGATCCTGCGGTCGTACGCCTCTTCGAGCGAAGGCGCCCCGCCGGCCGGCCCGTCCGGCAAGCACGTCGTCTCCTATCACGACGTCAGACACTTCACCTTGGTTTCAGAGGAACCGGCCCCGTTCCAGGTTGACGGGGACCACCTTGGAGACAGGAGTCGCGTCAGTTTCACAGGCGTACGGCGGGCACTGCGTGTGATTGTGTGACCGGAAGGGGGTTTCACCCTTCTTCTCGAACGCACAAGCCCCCTTCACTCCATAGAAGTACTGGCTGTGAGCTAGGCGACACCGAAGAATCAAAAATTCCTCCCTGAAGGGGGTTGTATCCGGGCCCGAGGTTTGCGAACCTCTACATGGCGATCGGGACGCATCGCAGCGACGGCAACCTCAGAACCTGGCGGGTGTCGACCGCGGGGCGTCCCTCGAATCGCCGAATCCCTCCCCAGCACAGACCACCCGGGCCCCGGCGGGCCTTTGGTCTCTTTTGCTGTTGCGGGATTCGTGAAAGCGTTCACATTCACAAGCCACATTCACAAGCCATCGATTATGCCGACCGGGTGCCCCCCGCCGGCAGGAGGAGTTGGACGACCATGGACTGGCGCCACCGCGCTGTCTGCCGCGAAGAGGACCCGGAGCTGTTCTTCCCGATCGGGAACACCGGTCCTGCTCTGCTGCAGATCGAGGAAGCCAAGGCCGTGTGCCGCCGCTGTCCGGTCATGGAGCAGTGCCTGCAGTGGGCTCTTGAGACCGGCCAGGACGCCGGCGTCTGGGGCGGTATGAGCGAGGACGAGCGTCGCGCGATGAAGCGCCGTGCCGCCCGCAACCGCGCCCGCACCGCCTGATCACACGCCGTAACACCAGCAGTAACCGAAACACCGATCAACACATGATCAAAGGCTTCCCTGCACCTCCTGGTGAAGCCTTCCGCACAAAGGGCCTTGCCTGGCGAGGTCCCGCGACACCGGACCGTCCAGCCACTTGATACTGTTCACTTAGAGCAATATCGTGGAGCTGTGGCGCTCACCGTGTGCAACGCACGGGCGAGGTGTCGCACCACCCAGAGCCCCCGTTCCGGCCGACTCCCCCCGACGGCCGGAACGGGTTGAGAGGCCCTGTCGACCCACCCCCCCCGGTCGACAGGGCCTCGTTTCTGTTTTCACGCCCCGGTTCGTGTGCGCGCCCCGGCGCGCCCGCACCCTGACACGCCCTCGCGCGGGCCGACCCGCGCCGGGCTCGCGGGGTGGGCACCCGGCGCCTTTCGCCGAGTGCACGCCCCCACCGCGCGCCTCGATGCACCTTTCCGCGCACCGCGCCGCACCGCAGCCCGGCGGGCCAGGCCGGCCGGCGGATCAGCGGACCGGGATCTCCAGGATCACCTTGGTGCCGCCGTCCGGACCGGCCACCATGTCGAAGGTGCCGCCCAACTCACCGGTGGCCAGCGTGCGGACGATCTGCAGGCCGAGGTTGCCGGCCGTCTGCGGGTCGAACCCCTCGGGCATGCCGCGACCGTCGTCCTGCACCGTGATCAGCAGGAACTCCTCCGGCCGGGCGCCGCCGTTCCAGCTGTCCGACCAGCCCGCCCCGGTCGCCGGGGCCCGCCCGCGCAGCGCGCTGACCTCCAGGTTCCCGGAGGCGGACGGGCCGAAGGCGTGCTCCAGAGCGTTCTGCAGCAGTTCGGTCAGCACCATCGACAGCGGGGTGGCCACCTCGGCGGACAGGATGCCGAAGCTGCCGCTGCGGCGGGTCGCCACCCGGCCGTCCTGGGACAGCTCCATCACCATCGCCAGCACCCGGTCGGCGATCTCGTCGAAGGCCACCTGCTCGTCCAGCGCCTGGGACAGCGTCTCGTGCACGATCGCGATCGAGCCGACCCGGCGCACCGCCTCGTCCAGCGCGGCCCGGCCGGCCTCCGACTCCATCCGGCGGGACTGCAGCCGCAGCAGGGCGGCGACGGTCTGCAGGTTGTTCTTCACCCGGTGGTGGATCTCCCGGATGGTGGCGTCCTTGGTCATCAGCTCGCGGTCGCGGCGGCGCAGTTCGGTGACGTCCCGGCACAGCACCAGCGAACCGGTCAGCGTGCCCTTGGGCTTGAGCGGGATGGCCCGCAGGGTCACCACCCCGCCCTGCACCTCGACCTCGGTCTGCCGCGGCGCCCAGCCGCTCGCCAGCTTCACCAGCGCCTCGTGCACGGCCGCCCGGGAGGGCGGGACCAGTTCGGCGGTGGCCCGGCCCAGGTGGCTGCCGACCAGGTCGGTGGTGAGGCCGAGGCGGTGGTAGGCGGAGAGGGCGTTGGGGCTGGCGTAGGTGACGATGCCGTCCGCGTCGAGCCGGATCAGGCCGTCGCCGACCCGGGGGGCGGCGTCCATGTCGATCTGCTCGACGCCGTGGAAGGGGAAGCTGCCGGCGGCGATCATCTGGGCCAGGTCGGAGGCGCTCTGCAGGTAGGTGAGCTCCAGCCGGCTGGGGGTGCGGACGGTCAACAGGTTGGTGTTGCGGGCGATCACCCCGAGCACCTTGCCCTCGCGCCGGACCGGGATGGACTCGACCCGGACCGGCACCTCCTCGCGCCACTCCGGGTCGCCCTCGCGCACGATCCGGCCCTCGTCGAAGGCGGCGTCCAGCAGCGGGCGGCGCCCGCGCGGGACGAGGTGGCCGACCATGTCGTCCTGGTAGGAGGTGGGGCCGGTGTTGGGCCGCATCTGCGCCACCGAGACGTAGCGGATGCCGTCCCAGGTGGGGATCCACAGGACCAGGTCGGCGAAGGAGAGGTCGGAGAGGAGCTGCCACTCCGAGACCAGCATGTGGAGCCATTCCACATCGGCCCCGGTCAGGGTGGTGTGGCGGCGGACGAGTTCGTTCAGCGAGGGCACATGGCGAGGGTAGCGCCGCCGGTCGGGGCGGGGCGCGGCGGACCGGGGAACGGATCACGCGCCGGGCCTGCGGCGGAGCCCACTGCCCGAAGTTGTCCAGACCAATTTCCGGAGCGGCCTGGACAACCCAGATTGGTCTAGTCCACAATGAAAGGGCACCAAGGAGAGGCCCACCGCGCAACTGCCCTGACCGCGCGAGGCCTTTCCTCGGTCGGACGCCACCGAACGAGGACCCCGCACAGTTCTCGATCGACTCCGGCGACCGACGACAGCTCCGGGCTGCGGTGCCGCATGGGTTGAGGGTCCCGTGTCGGCGCCGTGGCCCGTAGTGCTTTCCGGGTGCGCCGGGCCCCGGGGGTGCGACGCGTTCCCCGGGCGCTCCCCCGCCGAAGCCATGTTCCGCCGCTCAACGAGTCGGGCCCCCGTCCACAGCCTGTGGACGGGGGCCCGATCGCGTGGCGCCGTGCCTCAGTGCGTCTCGGTGACCTTGGCCAGGGCGCGCGGGGCGTCCGGGTCCTGGCCGCGGGCGATGGTGACCTCGTAGGCCAGCAGCTGCAGCGGGAGGATCTCCAGGATCGGCTGGACCTCCTCCGGCACGCCGGCCGGCAGGGCGAAGCCGGCCGAGGCGGCGTCCACCTGCGCCTGCTGGCCGACCACGACCAGGTCCGCGCCGCGACCGCGCAGGCGGTCCAGCACCGGCTGCAGGGCCTCGCCGCCCTTGCCGTCCGGGACGATCGCGATGACCGGCGAGACGTTGTCCACCATGGCCAGCGGGCCGTGCAGCAGGTCGGCGCCGGAGAACGGGGAGGCCGGGATGTAGGTGGTCTCCATCAGCTTCAGCGCCGCCTCGCGGGCGGTCGGGTAGCCGTAGCCGCGCGAGGTGATGACCAGGCGCTGGGCGAAGCGGTACCGCTCGGCCAGCGCCTTCACCTCGGCGTGGCGGGCCAGGACGCCGGCGGCCAGGCCGGGCAGCTCCTTGGCCGCCGCACCGTCGCCGCCGCGCAGGCCCTCGACCAGCAGGTAGAGCGCCAGCAGCTCGGCGGTGTAGGTCTTGGTGGCGGGCAGCGCCTTCTCCGGGCCGGCCAGCACGTCGATGTGGAACTCGGAGACCTCGGCCAGCGGCGAGGACGCGTTGTTGGTGACGGCGAGGGTGATGGCGCCGGCCTCGCGGGCGGCCTTGGTGGAGGCCACCAGGTCGGGCGAGCCGCCGGACTGGCTGACGGTGACGACCAGGACGTCGGTGAGGTCCGGCTTGGCGCCGTACGCGGTGGTGGTGGACATCGAGGTCAGGCCGGCCGGCTTGCCGAGCAGGATCTCGATCAGGTACTTGGCGTACAGCGCCGCGTTGTCGGACGTGCCGCGCGCGGTCAGCAGGACGAAGCGAGGGTTGCGGGCGGCGATCTCGGCCGCGATCTGGCGGATCTTCGGGGCACCCTCGTCGAGGATGCGCTGGAGGACGGCCGGCTGCTCGGCCATCTCCGCCGCCATGATCCGGCCGGGAACGGAAACAGTCTGCGGGTCGGACATCAGGATGTGCCTCCGATGAGATGGTTCGACCCCTCCGGGCAGGTTGCCCGACGGGGACCTCTACGGCGGCGAGTCCGCACACTCGCTGCGGTGGTTTCCTGCCGCAATCCTACGGGGGCCGCCCCCGGCGGGCACACCCGAAGGCCCGCCCCGGACGGGACGGGCCCTAGGACCTGGACGGCGGCGCGGGGTCAGGACGCCTTGTTGATCAGCTGGTCGATCGCGGCGTCGGCGTCCTTGGTGGCCTGGTCCACCGACTTGCCCTTGAGGATGCCGGTCAGCATGTCGGGCAGGATCTTCTGCTTCTCGATCGCGCCCCAGCCGGGGGCCAGCGGGGTGAACCAGGCGTCCGGCACGGCGTTGGCCGCCGCCGCGGTGGTCGGCTTGTTCTTCAGCGGGTTCAGCTGGGTGAGGTTGTTCGGCAGGATGTCCTTGTCGGCCAGCGTCTGCTGGGACTTGGTGCTGGTGAACATCCGCACCCAGTCGGTGGCCAGCTCGACCTGCGTGGACTTGGCGGTGACCGCGAGGTCGGAGCCGCCGATGAAGGTGGGCAGCGGCTTGCCGTCCGGGCCGGGCATGGTGGCCATCTTGACGGTGTCCTTGAGGCTCGGGTCGCCGGTGCCCGGCGCGACGACGCTGGCCGCCTCGTAGCCGTTGCCGTAGAAGGACCCGGCGCGCCCGCGGGCCATCGACTCGAACTGGTTCTGCTCGTTCACCGTCAGGTCGCCCTTGGTGTACTTGCGGACCAGGTCGACGAAGTGGCTGATGCCCTGCTGGGACTTGGCGTCGTGCAGGGTGCCGTGCCAGTTGCCGGAGCTGTCGAACTTGGCGATGCTGCCGCCGTACGCGGCCACGTAGCTCATCGCGGCGTACCAGTACGGGCCGGGCAGGTAGAGCGAGGAGTAGCTCTTGTCGGCCTTGTTCTTGTCGGCGACCTTGTCCAGGGCCGCCGTCAGATCGGCCTCGGTCTTGGGGAACTCGGCGCTGCCGGTGGCCTGCTGGAAGGTGGCGGCGTTGTAGATGGCGACCCGGGCGCCGGCGTAGTAGGGCACGCACCAGAGCTTGTCCTGGTACGTACAGGTGTTGGCGAGCGCCTTGATCCAGCTGTCGGAGTTGTCGAAGGTGGTCCGGTCGACCGGGGCCAGCGCGCCGGAGAGCACGTACTTCATGGTCTCGGTGTTGCCCAGCTCGACCACGTCGGGCGCGGAGCCGTCGGCGATCGCCTTGTCGAGCTTGGTCACCTTGTCGGCCCAACCCTGGTAGGCGAGCTTGAGGGTGACGTTCGGGTACTTCGCCGCGAACTGGTCGTTGACCTGCTGCACCAGGTCGGGCCAGTTCTTCTGGGCGTCGTCCATCAGCCAGACGGTGACGGTGCCGCTCGCGGCCTTCGGGTCGGCGCCGGGGCTCTTGCCGTCCTTCGACGCCGTGCCGGCCGATGAACAGGCCGTCAGCCCGATCGCCAGGGCAGTGATTCCGAACGTCGACATGAGCTGACGCTTCTTCACGCCATCCTCCGAGGGTGCTAGAGCCGTGTTGCCCGCCGGCAGCGTGATGGCGCCCGCAACGGAGGGTCCGGGCAGGGGCGAAGAGCTTCGGGGAGGGCCGATACCACATCCGGTGAGGTTGAATTTCGAACCGGATGACTGGACTCTGGCCTAGACCATAGGTGGTGTCAACGGCCAAATGGCCTCGTCGCCACGGCCGTTGCAGAGCTGTTGTACCCCGTGGCGATCAGTCGCCGCATCGTCACCCTAAGTGGAACTTAAGGTGGATTTAAGGCCCACTTGAGGGAGCACGGTCACCTGACGAATCCGCAGGTCAACGGCGGGGAAACAGAACGGGCCCGCCATGCGACATGCGCATGACGGGCCCGTCGGCCGACGCCTCCCGGACACTCCCGGTGACGCCCCCCTCGGTCTCAGCCGATGGCTCCCGGCTGCCCGGTGAGCACCTCCACGGCCGCCAGCCCGCAGACCCGGGCGGCGCCGTGGGTGGCGATGTAGAGCGCGCCGACCGGCTCGGACTGCGGCAGCCCCATCTCGACCACCGCGGCGTCCGGCCGGGCCGCCACCAGGCGGCCCAGCGCGGCGGACATCCAGGCGTGCCGGTGCGCGTCCCGGACCACCAGCACCAGGCGGCGGCCCTCGGCGCCGGCCACCAGCTCGGCGACCAGGGCGTCCAGCAGCTCGGGGGCGGCCTCGGCCGCCGAGACCGCGCGGGTGCGGGTGCCGGGGAAGCGGTCGGCCAGCATGCCGGCCACGCCCCACGGGGTGACGTCGCCGACGGCGATGTTCGGCTCGTCCGAGAACGAGGCCACGAACGGGCGCTCGGACACCGGCTGCGGCTCGCGGCCCGGCGCCCGGACCACCTTCAGCGCCCGGCGGGCGGCCCGCAGGCCGACCGCGAGGTCCGGCTCCGGCCGCTCGCCCTGGGCCGAGATCCGGCCCCAGCTGCCGAGCGAGCGGACCCGGTCGGCGGCGTCCGCCAGCCGCTCCTCGGAGAGCACGCCGGCCCGCACGCCCGCCACGATGGCGTCGCGCAGCATCAGCACGGTGTCCTCGTCGGCCAGCCCGCCGCCGACGCAGATCGCGTCCGCGCCGGCCGCCAGGGCCAGCACGGTGCCGTCGCCCATCCCGAAGGTGTCGGCGATGGCGCCCATCTCGATCGCGTCGCTGACGATCAGGCCCTGGTAGCCGAGGCCGCCGTCGGCCGGGGCCGCGCGCAGCAGGTCGCGCAGCACGAGCGGGCTGAGGGTGGCCGGCAGCTTCGGGTCGAGCGCCGGGATCATGATGTGGGCCGTCATCACGGCCTTGGTGCCGGCCGCGATCGCCGCCTGGAACGGGATCAGGTCGCGGGAGCGCAGCACGTCCAGGTCCACGTCGATGACCGGCAGCCCGTGGTGCGAGTCGACGGCGGTGTCGCCGTGGCCGGGGAAGTGCTTGGAGCAGGCGGCCACGCCGGCCGACTGGAGGCCCTCCACCCAGGCGGCGGTGTGCCGGGCGCACAGCTCCGGGTCGGCGCCGAAGGAGCGGACGCCGATGACCGGGTTGCGCGGGTTGGAGTTGACGTCCGCGGTGGGCGCCCAGTTGTAGTTGACGCCGGCCGCGGCCAGCGCCCGGCCCAGCTCGCGGGCGACGTCCCGGGTCAGCGCCGGGTCGTCGATCGCGCCGAGCGCGAGGTTGCCGGGCCAGGACGAGCCGGAGCCCGCCTCCAGCCGGGTGACGTCGCCGCTCTCCTCGTCGATGGCGATCAGGAGGTCGGGGTTCTCCTCGCGCAGCGCCTTGGTGAGCTTGGCGAGCTGGTCGAGGTCGACCACGTTGCGGTCGAACAGCGCGACCGAGCCGAGCCCGGCGGCGAGGTGGCGGCGCAGCCACTGCGGCGGCTCGGTGCCGACGAAGCCGGGCTGCAGGACGGTCAGGGCGTCGCGGTGCAGCTGGTCGCTGACCGGAGCGGTGGGGACGAGGATGCTCACGTTTCTCAGCCCTTCACGGCGCCGTCGGTCAGTCCACCGACCGCCTTGCGCTGCAGGAAGACGAACAGGATCAGCACGGGGATGGCGAACATCGTGGACGCGGCCATGGTGGCGCCCCAGTCGTTGCCGAAGGCGGTCTTGAAGGACGACAGCCACAGCGGGAGGGTCTTGCCCTCCTCCTTGTTGAGAATCAGGACGAGCGGGAACTCGTTCCACGCGGTGATGAAGCCGAACAGCGAGGTCGACATCAGGCCGGGGGCCAGCAGCGGGAAGATCACCTTCACGAAGGCCTGGGAGCGGGTGCAGCCGTCCACCATGGCCGACTCCTCCAATTCCTTCGGCACCGCCGCGATGAAGCTGCGCAGCGTCCAGATGGTGAAGGGCAGCACCATCATCATGTAGAAGAAGGTCAGCGGCACGAGGCTGTTCAGCATCTCGTTGTCGCGCGAGATCATGTAGACCGCGATGGTCATGACCTCCCACGGCGCCATCTGCGCGACCATGACGACCAGGACGAAGGCCTTGCGGCCGCGGAACTTCATCCGGGCGATGGCGAAGGCCGCGAGGGTCGCGATCACCAGCGAGATCAGCACCGCGCCGATGGTGGCGATGAGGCTGTTGGTGACGTACGTCCAGAAGTTGGGCGCGTTGATCGCGGTGGTGAAGTGGTCCAGGGTCCCGTTGAACGGGATGAAGACCGGCGTCTTGCTGATGATGTCGTTGTCCTGCTTGAAGGCAGTCGCGATCATCCAGTAGACGGGGAAGATGAAGAAGACGAAGAGGACGACCGCGATCACGTTCGGCCAGGTACGTCCGATGAGCGAGCGCCTCACAGCTCGTCCTCCTGCTTGATCATGATGCGGAAGTAGTACGCCATCATCGCGCCCAGCATCAGGATGGTGAGCACCGCGATCGCGGAGCCGATGCCGTAGTGCTGCCCGGACGAACCCTCCAGGAAGGCGTGCACGGGCAGGGTCCGGGTCAGGTTCTCGGGGCCGCCGCCGTTGATCGCGTACACCTGGGTGAAGGCCTTGAAGACCCAGATGATCTCCAGGAACGTCGTGGCCAGGAAGAACGGCTTCAGGTTCGGGAAGATCACCGAGCCGAAGATCTTGGACGCGCCGGCGCCGTCCATCCGGGCGGCCTCGTAGAGCTCCTTGGGGATGGTGGTCAGTCCGGCGTACATGTTGAACGCCACGAAGGGGACCGACTGCCAGACGATCAGCAGGATCACCACGAAGAAGGTCGAGTACTGGTCGCTCATCCAGTTGTAGTCGGCCATCGCGTGCCAACCCAGCTTGTCCAGGAACCAGTTGACGACGCCCCACTGCTGGTCGAACAGCCAGGTGTAGACGGTGGTCGCGGCGACCACGGGCATCGCCCAGGCCATCAGCAGGCCAACCGAGAGGAGCAGCCGCATCCGCTTGCCGAGGCGGTTGAGCAGCAGGCCGATCAGGGTGCCGCCGGCCATGATCAACACGACGTTGACCAGGGTGAAGGCGACGGTGCGCCCGGTGACCGCCCAGAAGTCCGGGTCGGTCAGCTGCTCCTTGTAGTTGTCGAAGCCGTTCCACTCGGTCAGGTGCTGGACGAACTGGCGCTTGTTGAGGTTCTGGAACGACAGCAGGACCGTCTTCACCAGCGGCCAGCCGAGCAGGGCGACGGTCGCCACGGTGGCGGGCAGCAGCAGCAGGTACGGTGCCAGGCGTGCGCCGAGGCCCGGCCCGCCCGTGGGTCTGGCGCCCTTGCGGGGGGTGCCGTTGGCGCCACCACCGGCGGCACTCGTCTCAATTCCGGCCACGGCAGCCTTCCCTGAATCCGGGGACTGCGTCTGCACCCGCTCCGAATGCACAGCCATCGTTCTCACTTCCTCACAACCCGAACCACGACGGACAGGCGTGGGGGGGGGGGGCCCCCCCCCCGGGGGGGGGGGGGGGGCCCGCCCGGGGGGGGGCCTCGAGGTGTTGTCCCCGAACCGGAGGCGGGGGTGGTGGGTCGAGCCGGTGGCCGGGAGGGAGG
>NZ_JBFBIR010000088.1:0-24955 GCF_040685715.1 Kitasatospora sp. NPDC088264 | reverse complement strand
GGACCCCCGAGACGTAGAGCGCACGAGCGGACACACAGCCTCCAGAGACAGGGCGGCCACGCACGGGCCGATACCGGGAACAGCGCGTCGAGCAAAAGGGGGGAGGGCCGGGCCGGTCCTGCCCGGCTACCGAACTCCGCTTCGCTCGCCCCCTGTCCGGTGTCCCACGTCGTTCGGCCGGCGGGTAGAGCTGCCGCGGGCCGCGGCGGACAGCAGCCCCGCAACCCCCGGCAGCGCGCCCGCCTCCGGCCCGGACGCGAGCGTGGCCAGGAGGACCTGGACCAGGACCTGGTAGGTGCACTCTCCGCCGCCGCCGTCCTGGGCCCGGCGGCCCGCTGCATACATCGTCGGCCAGCTCCGCCAAGGCGACCTGCCGACCGGTGAGCGAGTCCGCCAGAATCCCGTCCTGCGCCCGGATCAGGCGGTGCTCCACGTCCGGCGACGGACCGGACACACCGTCACCGTCGTCGGCTTCGCGGTTCTCCGGGTCAGTCACGTACCCGGCGACGTCCTGGTCAGGCGGGTGAGCTCTTCCCGCAGGGCGGCCAGTTCCGCCCGAAGGCCGGCCAGCTCCGCCGTCTCGTCCACGGGGCGAGCGGGGGTGTCACCGGTGGGCCCGCTCCCCGTGTTCTCCTTCAGCAGGTCGATGACGGCATCCCGGAGGTTGCACTCCAGCTCCGCCGCGCGTTCGATAAGTCCGTCGACGATCTCCTTGACGTCGTCGACGATGGTACGCAGAGACCGGATGATGCCGCGCAGTTGCCGGGGCTCACTCATGAGGGGGTGTTCCTCCCTGCTGGGGTGCGAGCATGCGAGAAGGCCTGATCGCCCGTCATCCTGCGTCCCGGTGGCCGACGTTCGGGCGGGAAGCGTTCAGCCCCTTGAGTGCACGCCAGTCCGTACGTCGGCGGCAACCCCGAGTGCGGGGGCTCGGGAGGCAACGAGCCCCGGACGCCCGCGCCGATGGCGCCGTACACACGCCCGTTCTGCCGGTCGAGACACGTCTTCCGCCGCCCCGGCACCCGCAGGAAGTCCGCGACATGGTGTGGTGGCGCGAAGGCGGCGAGTGGTGTCACCTGGCCGCCTGCACCGTGGGGCGATGCGAGGGCCGTCCCCTGTCCCGGTGGTCGCCACCGGCTCCGCAGGCCCGGCAGCGGCCCGCCAGGGCGCTTCAGGGGCGGCCCGGCCCGCCGAATGGTCCCTGTAGCCGCCGACCTGCGGCGTCACGGAGGCAGGCGTGAGGGGGGAGGGGCGAGGGCGTGAACCGGAGCGGGCCGTGCTCCGACGCGAGGGCCGCACGCCGTTCCGGGACGGTCCTTCATCTGTTGGTGTAGAAACCGTCACCGGCCGCCTTCCCGGGCGGTCGACAGGGACCTGACGTGCCCGGCCCGGCAACCGCCGAGTCGAACCGGTGCCGCGACCCAGGTAGGGCCCGCACCGCCACCGCGACACCGGATGGCCCCGCGCATCGCCCAGGTCCGGCCCGGACAGCCTCACCCCAGACGAGCCCGCCACCACAACGACGAACGAGGTGCGTTGTGACCCCTTGGAACCCGTCACCGCGGACGGCGCAGGCGACTGTGCCCCGTCTTCCCTACCCCGATGGCTGGTTCGCCCTGGCCGCCAGTCACGAACTGAAAGCGGGCAAGGTCCTCACCCGCCGTCTGATGGGTGAGGACGTCGTGCTCTACCGCACCGCCGGCGGCACGATGCGTGCGGTACGGCCGTACTGCCCTCACCTGGGGGCTCATCTGGGCCACGGGGCAACGGTGCAGGGGGACAACCTGCGCTGCCCCTTCCACCACTTCCAGTTCGGCCTCGACGGGGCGTGCGTGAAGACCGGATACGAAACGCCGCCCCCGCTGAAGACCCGGCTCTCGGTTCTGGAGCACCGGGAGATCGACGGGTTCATCTTCGTATGGCGCCATGCCCTGGGCCAGGCGCCGTCCTGGGAGATCGAGCCTCTGCCGCCGGCGGACTTCCCCACTCCGTACTGCGTGGTCCGGGACCTGGAGGACCATCCCCAGGAGGTGCTGGAAAACGCTTTCGACCTCGGGCACTTCCGTCCGGTGCACGGGGTGCCCGTGACCTACCTCCACGAACCACTCTTCGACGGGACCCGCGCAGTCGTGTCAATGACCGTACAGAGAAGCGGCGTTGACCCCCGGCCCGGGGCGTTCTCGTTGCTCTCGCCCACGGGTCGGATCATCGCCCAGGGCCTCGGCGTCATCCAGAGCGAGGTCGAGATCGTCAGGCTCGGACTTCACTTCCGCTTCTGGGTCTTCTCCACGCCCGTCGACCCCGGGCGGCTCACCTTCACCATGGCGGCGTCGATGCGGCTCGTACGCCATGGGCTCGCGGGGCCCGCCAACGCGCTGGCCAGCGCAGGCATCGCTCACCTGTTCGCCTGGGATGCCAGCAGGGACTTCGACATCTGGCAGAACAAGATCCCTCTGAGTCATCCGCGGCTCGCGAAAGGGGACGGCCCGATCATGCAGTTCCGGCGCTGGGCCCAGCAGTTCTACTCCCCGCAGGACGGAGTCGAAGAGCCCCGGAACTAGACGCCCCGGGTTCGAGCGCGAGCGGGGGCTTCTCCGCCTGGGTGCTGTCACGTGAGCCCCTGAGGGATGGCGGTCGTACGAACTTGCAGAAGGCCCCAGGGGCACAAGCCCCAAAGGACCGACCGCGCCCCCCCGGACCCCGTGCGCCGCTCGGCCCAGGGCCTTTCCTCAAGGCAGCCGGAGTTCAGGCCCGGCCCGCCGCCTCCCGCCCGATCCTGACGCACTGCCACCCGAAGGCGAGGCCCGGTGTCCGACGAACCCCGCGACTGCGAAGACATCCTGGCGTACAGCGCACACACCGTCAGGCCGTTGATCCGCACCCAGGTCAACCGCCTGCCCGCGCACATCCGTCACCTCGCCGGGCTGCACTTCGGCTGGTGGACCGACGACCGAACCCACCTCGACCACCAGGGCGACGGCAAGGCCCTGCGCCCCGCCCTCACCCTCCTGGCCTGCCGGGCCGTCGGCGGCGACCCGGAGGCCGCCCGTCCCGCGGCCGTGGCCGTGGAACTGATCCACAACGCCAGCCTGTTGCACGACGACGTCATCGACCGCGACCGGATGCGCCGCCACCGACCCGCCCTGTGGGCGGCCAAGGGGATCCCGGCGGCGATCCTCGCCGGCGACGCCCTGTTCTTCGCCGCCGTGCAGACCCTCACCCAGGCCCCCCGCGCCGAGCTCACGATTCCCGTACTCCTGGAAAGCGTCCAGCTCCTGATCGAGGGCGAGTACCTCGACACGCTCCTGGAGACCGGCACCGACGTCAGCGAGGACCACGCGCTCGCGGTGGCGGTGGGCAAGACCGGCGAACTCCTCGCCGCCGCTTGCGCGCTGGGCGCCATCGCCGGTGGCGCCGACCCGCAGCGCACGGAGCATCTGCGGGCCTTCGGCCGACACCTGGGCATCGCCTTCCAGTGCGCCGACGACCTGCTCGGCATCTGGGGCGACGAACAGACCACCGGCAAACCCGCCCTCTCGGACCTGCGACGGCGCAAGGTCTCCCTGCCGGTGGCCGCCGCCATGGCCGGCCACACCCCGGAAGCCGAGGCCCTGCGCGCCCTCTACCGCGCAACACAGGCCCCCAGCGAGGAGGAATGCCGCCACGCGGCCAAGCTGATCGAACAGAGCGGTGCCAGGGACTGGACCCTGCACCGCGCCCGACGCCACAGCGCCGACGCCCTCCACCGCCTCGCCCTCGCCGACCCCGCGCCCCTGCCCGCCGCCGAACTCACCGCCCTCGCCCACCTGGTCACCCACCGCGAACACTGACACGACCGCGGCCCCTGCCGCACCACCGGCCCGGGGAGGGGAGGGGCCGTGTGCCCACGGCTCCGGACCCGGGCGAGACACGGGCGGCGAACACGCCCCGCTCCTCGACGTCGCACCCGGACACGGCCGGACGGCGCGTACGTCGGATGCCGCCGTCGACGGGAGCCCGCGGTGCGGGAACGCGTCGACGGCAGGCGGTTCAGGGGCTCCGCTTCCCGAAACCGCCGTCCGCACCGCACAGGCGACCGCTAACCCGTCACCTGCGAACAACTCCCTCCCGGGCCCGGAAAGGCTCACGGTTCCGTTACCCACCGAAAGGCGGCCCTCGACATGTCCGTTGACACCTCGGTGTCCGACCCGCAGCCGGAGGCGCCCGCCCTCTACTGCCCGTTCCCGGTTTCACTCCACCCCCGAGCCCGGGAGATCGACGAGAGCGCCACCCGGTGGATGGAAAGCTGCCCGATCCCGACGAACCCCGACACCCGCAACGCGCTCCTCCGATCCCGAAGCGCCGCTTACGTCGCCTGCTCCAGCCCCGACGGAATCGAGGAACGCCTGGAGCTCGGCGGAAAGTGGTACCTGCTCGCCTTCGCCGTGGACGACTGGCTGGAGGAACTCACCACGCTGGAAGAGGTCATCGAGGCATGCTGCACCATGCAGCGCGTCGTGGACGATCCGAGCGCACCGCCCCTGACCGACCTCCCCTTCATGCGACACTTCGCGGAGCTGATCAAAGACTTCCGCGACAGTGCCACCGACGTGCAGTACGCCCGCTTCGCCGCCGGCTACACCTCGTATCACATGGCCATCCCGTGGGAGACCTGCCACCGTCTCGCCGGCCGACAGGTAACGCCCGCGGTCCTTCCCGTGATGCGCCTGTGGCTCACCGCGTTCGCCGCCTACATCACGGCATCGGAGATCTACAACGGGATGGAGATCCCGGCCCACGAGTTCGAGGCCCCCGCCACCCGCGCATGGCTCGAGTCCGCCGGAATCCTCCTCGCCTGGTGCAACGACATCTACTCCATCGAAAAGGACCTGCGGGGCGGCGACGCGCACAAGAACATCGTCATGACGCTGATGCGGCATCAAGATCTCGACGTCACGCACGCCACCCGGAAGGCCATCGAGTTCTGGAACCGCGTCATGGTGGTCCACCTGCGCCTTCGGGACCGCATCGCCATCGGGTCCAGCCCCGCTTTGACCCGGTTCCTGCGAGACACCGGAACCATGATCACCAACGTGATCCACTGGCACGCGGGAAACCCCCGATACGGCGGCGACCTCGCACTCCTCAGCATCGTCAGCCAGGAACCTCCCGGACTGGAATCCAGCCCCCTGCCCATTCCCTCCATCGCCTGGTGGTGGAACCACTGAACCCGACACCGCCGCCCTCCGGCACCGCCCGCCCGAGCCCGCAGGAGCGACCATGGCCTCGACCGATCTGGGGCTTCCCCAACCGTCGCCGCGCACCCCAACACGCCGCCACTGCCGGAAGATCCACGTCGGCACCGTCCCCGTGGGCGGCGACGCACCCATCTCCGTCCAGACCATGACCACCACCCCGACCGCCGACGTCGACGCCACGCTCCGGCAGATCGCCGAGATCACCGCCGCCGGCTGCGACATCGTGCGCGTCGCCGTCCCCTCCCAGGACGACGCCGACGCCCTGCCCGCCATCGTCGCCAAGTCGAAGCTGCCCGTCATCGCCGACATCCACTTCCAGCCCCGCTACGTCTTCGCCGCCATCGACGCCGGCTGCGCCGCCGTGCGCGTCAACCCCGGCAACATCCGCAAGTTCGACGACAAGGTCCGCGAGATCGCCCACGCCGCCCAGGCAGCGAACGTGCCGATCCGGATCGGCGTCAACGCCGGCTCCCTCGACCCGCGCCTGCTCGCCAAGCACGGCTCCGCCACCCCCGCGGCGCTCGCGGAATCCGCCCTGTGGGAGTGCTCGCTCTTCGAGGAGCACGGCTTCACCGACATCAAGATCGCCGTCAAGCACCACGACCCGCTCACCGTCATCGCCGCCTACCGCCTCCTCGCAGCGGCCTGCGACTACCCCCTCCACCTCGGCGTCACCGAAGCCGGCACCGCCCTCCAGGGCTCCATCAAGTCCGCCGTCGCCTTCGGAGTCCTCCTCACCGAGGGCATCGGCGACACCATCCGCGTCTCCCTCTCCGCCCCACCCGTCGACCAGGTCAAGGCCGGAGCGCACATCCTGCAGTCCCTGGGACTGCGCCCCCGCAAGCTGGAGATCGTCTCCTGCCCCGGCTGCGGCCGCCTCCAGGTCGACATCCACACCCTGGCCCAGCGCGTCGAAGCCGCCTTCGACGACTTCCCCCACCCCCTGCGCGTCGCCGCCATGGGCTGCGTCGTCAACGGCCCGGCGAAGCCCGCGAAGCCGACCCCGGCGTCTCCTGCGGCAACGCGACAAAGGCCAGTCCTCGTCGAAGGCCACGCCATCCGGACCGTCCCCGAACACCGGATCGTCGACGCCCTGATCGAAGAAGCCCCGCGCCTGACCGAAGGCTCAGACGAATCCCACCGGGGAACCAGAACAGCGGCTCAGCGCCGTCGGGGCGCCGCCCGTAGGGGCGGACACGGCGAACACGATCCGCCGCGGGTAAGCAGTGCCCCCGCCGTCAGTCTGATGGAGAAAGGCCCGAGATGGACATCGACGAATCCTCGAACCCGGTACACCAGCCCCGGCTGCCCTACCCGGACGGGTGGTTCGCCATCGCCTTCAGCGATGAACTGCCTCGTGGAAAGGTCATCCGACGGAAGTTCATGGGCGAGGAACTGGTGGCCTATCGTACGCGTTCAGGCGCCGTGCAAGTGGTGGACGCGCACTGCCCTCACCTTGGCGCCCATCTCGGCTTCGGGGGTTCGGTGGACGGCGAGAACATCGTCTGCCCCTTCCACCATTTCGCCTATGACTTGACGGGGAGATGTGTCCGGACCGGCGACGGGTCGACCCCGCCTCGGGCGTCCCTGAAACCTTGGGTTTCCTGTGAGGTCAACGGATTCATCTCGGTATGGCGCCATGCAGGGGGCTCCGCCCCGACCTGGCAGGTCCCGACCCTCCCGGTGGATGAGTTCCCGCCACCGACGCGGCGGGCGTTCACCCTGGTCGACCATCCGCAAGATGTATTCGAGAACACCGTCGACCTTGCGCACTTCGCGCCCATCCACGGGTTCCAGAACGCGATGATCGCAAATCCACTGCAAGCGGATGGACCCCACCTCGGCATCCCGGTCACCTTCGAAAGGGCATTCCCTCTCCTCGGGTCGGTGCAAACAAAAATCGTGGCGGTGGTACACGGCCTCGGGTGCCAACACCTCACAGGGCGCCTCGATCGCTTTGGCGCCGATTTCCTGGGCCAGGCCATGGCCACCCCGATCGACCCTATTCGTGTTCAAACGTACTTCACGCTGTCCGTCCGCTCATCCGGGTTCTCCGCCTGTCCCGATTGGGCAGCCAGAACCCTGTCCCAGATCCTGACCCAGGCGGTAGCGCCGTTCTACCTCACGGACGTCACAAAGGACTTCCACATCTGGAGCAACAAGAAGTACGTAGAACACCCCAGACTCAGCCGGGGAGACGGCCCGATCATGGAGTACCGCCGCTGGGCCCGCCAGTTCTACAGCGCGCCGCCCCTACCGGGACAGGGTGCTAGGCCGAAACCTGAACCTTCCTGACAGTCCACGCCCCCAGCCCGCCGCACACAGACGACCGCGGTACTTCGGGGCCACGTCGGCACCACCGGCACCACCGGCACCACGTGACAGCCATCCACCGCCGCCCACGGCGCCTCGCTCGCCCGACGCTCCCTTCCCCGTGCGCCGCGCCGCGCCGTCGTCCAGGTCCAGGGCCGCCCGGCCCGCCCGCCTCGCGGCGCGCCTCAACCCGGACGCGAAAGCAGTCCGTACCTTGAACCAGCAACATCGGTGCCTACACGCGCCGATTGCCGGTTCGGGCAAAACGTGCGGAATAAAGAAAAGGGCCCGTGGGGACGTGGGATGCTCCGAGCATGCCCCGGAGCAACAACGGCCAAGTGCCCGTCGCATACGTAGACACTGGTCAAGGGGCCGCGGGTCCACACCCCGTCGTTCCGGGACGGCGGGGGCCCGCGACGTCGGCTGCGTCGCGGGCCCGGCACGGTCGTGGGATCAGGCCTTGTTCGGGTACATGGTCCAGCGCTGGTTGGCGTTGCCGAGGATGCACGACCAGACGCCCAGCGCCGTCCCGTTGCCGTCGGCCCAGTTGGGGAGTTCGAGGCAGCGGTCGGCGGGTCGGCGGGTCGGCGGGTCGGCGGGTCGGCGGGTCGGCGGTCGGCGGTCGGGTTGTGGAGGGTGCCGTCGGCGCGGAGCGTCCAGACCTGGCCGGTCGCGCCGACGCAGTCGCTGATGACCACCTGGGTGCCGAGGTCGGTGGCGTTGTCCTTGATGCCGACGCAGCGCCCACCGGTGCCGGTGGGCAGGGTGCCGGCGGTGTCGGTGGTGATCAGGTCCGGGTTCCCGTCACCGTTGATGTCGCCGGGCGAGTCGACCACGGGGAACGCGGCCATTCCGGACCCGCCGCCACCAGCTCGCCCTACCAGGTGTTCATGGAACAGCCGGTCATGCAGGCTCTCGCCGCCTGGCGGCAGTCCGACCTGAACGCGCCCACCTGGACGAAGAAGAAGCGCCGCAGTCCTCAGCGGCCGCAAGCGCAGCTGCGGCGAGTCCGCAGGACTGGGTCTGTGCCCGCGTGCTGGTGGGTACGGAGGACATCGACGGGGGAGCGGGTCGCGAGTGGCGAGAGGTCGGAGCTGGGGCGTGAGTGGTGAACTGCGGTATGACGATCTGGTGCGGCCGCTGCCGGAGTTGTTGAAGAGGCACGCCGAACGGTCGGCGGACCGGGTCGCGTTCCACGACTTCTCGCGCGGCGTCAGCTACGCCGAGTTGGAGCGGCGGACCGGGCGGCTGGCCGGGTCGCTCGCGCGGGCGGGGGTCCGGCGCGGCGATCGGGTGGCGCTCTGCCTGGGCAACTGCGTGGAGCTGGTGGAGGGTTGCCTCGCCGTGCTGCGGGCGGGGGCGGTCGGTGTCCTGCTCAATCCCCGGTCCTCCGACGACGAACTCGACTACTACCTGCGGGACAGCGGTGCCTCGGCCGTCATCACCGACCCCGCGCACCTCACACAGCTCCACCGCCTCGGCGCCGCGTACCGTGGCCTGCACACCGTGCTCACCGGGGCGGGCCCGATCCCCTCGAACGCCCCCGACGGCACCGTCCTCTTCGAGGCCGAGGCCGCAGCCTCGACCGGGAGCGACGGGCCCGCGGCCCCCGACGACCTGGGGCTCGACGATCCGGCCTGGCTGCTCTACACCTCCGGAACCACCCACCGCCCCAAGGGCGTGCTCTCCACGCAGCGCGGCGCACTGTGGTCGGTGGCGGCCTGCTACGTGCCGGTCTTCGGGCTCTCCCCCGAGGACCGGCTGCTGTGGCCGCTGCCGCTGTTCCACAGCTTCGGGCACTCCCTCGCGATCCTGGGCACCACAGCCGTCGGCGCGAGCACCGCGATCGCCGGCGAACTGCCGACGTCCGGCGAGGTCCTGACGCCCGGCGACCTGTGGCGCACGCTGCGCACCCCGAGCGCCGCCCTCGGCGGGCCGTTCACCCTCCTGGCAGGCGTCCCCACGACGTACCACCGGTTGATGGCCTCGGCGAGGGACACCCCGCTCCCCGCGCCGCGGCCCGGGCTGCGGCTCTGCGTCACGGCGGGCGCGCCGTGTCCGCCCGAGCTGCGCGGGGTGGTGGAGGAGACGCTCGGCGCGCCGCTGCTCGACGTCTACGGCAGCACCGAGACCTGCGGCGCGATCGCGGTGACCCGCCCGAACGGCCCCCGGATCGACGGGTCCTGCGGACTGCCGGTACCCGGCGTCGAGGTCCGCGTCGTCGATCCGGACAGCGGCGCCGACGTCCTCGCGGGCGGCGAGGGCGAGATCTGGGTCAGCGGTCCGAATCTCATGACGGGCTACCACGACCAGCCGGAAGCGACGGCCGCCGCGCTGCGCGAGGGCTGGTACCGGACCGGGGACCTCGGCCGGCGCGCCGAACACGGCCACCTCGTCCTCACCGGCCGGGTCAGCGAACTGATCATCCGGGGCGGCGAGAACATCCACCCCACGGAGGTAGAGCACGTCCTGCGAGGCTGTCCCGGGGTGCGGGACGCCGTGGTCCTCGGCCTGCCGCACGCCGTCCTCGGCGAGGTCCCGGTCGCCTTCGTGGTGCCCGGCCCGGAGGGCCTGGACCCGCGGCTGGTGCTCGACGTCTGCCGCTCGCAGCTCGCGGACCACAAGGTTCCCGTCGAGGTCCGCGAGATCGCGGCCGTCCCGCGCACGCCGTCGGGCAAGATCGTCCGCCATGCGGTGCTCAGCGACCCGGTTGCAGCGCCGGCGCCGGCCGGCGGCTCCCTGGACCGCGGGCTGCTGTCGCTGCCCCGGGAGGAGCAGGAACGCGCGCTGTGCGCGAGGGTGTGCGCCGAGACGGCCCGGGTCCGCGGCCGCGCGCCGGAGAGCGGGCTCGACGCGGACGGCTCGTTCACGGACCGCTCGTTCGTGGACGGCTCCTTCGCGGACAGTTCCTTCGCGGACAGTTCCTTCGCGGACCTCGGGCTGACCTCGCTCGGCGCCATCGAGCTGATCGACCGGCTCGCGGCGTCGACCGGGCTGAGCCTGCCGACGACGCTGGTCTTCGACCACCCCACCCCGGCCGCCGTCGCCCGCCACCTGCACACGGAACTGTTCGCCGCCGTACCCGCCGCACCTGTTGTACCCGCGCCCGCCGCACCCGTACCCGCGCCCGCACCGCGGACCGCCGAGCCGGAGGAGCCGTACGACCGGGACCCGGTGGTGATCGTCGCCATGGCCTGCCGCTACCCCGGTGACGTGGAATCCCCCGAAGGGCTCTGGGAGTTGGTGTCGCAGGGCAGGGACGCGATCTCGGACCTGCCGACCGACCGGGGCTGGGACCTGGCCGCCCTCTACGACCCCGACCCGGACCGGATCGGCACCTGCTACACGCGCAGTGGCGGATTCCTGCACAGCGCCGCGGAGTTCGACGCGGGCCTGTTCGGCATCTCGCCGCGCGAGGCGCTCGCCATGGACCCGCAGCAGCGGCTGCTGCTGGAAGTCACCTGGGAGGCGTGGGAGCGGGCCGGGATCGACCCGGCGTCCGTCCGGGACAGCGACACGGGCGTCTTCCTCGGCGTGATGTACGGCGATTACGCCTCCCGCTTCACCGAGCACGAACTGGAGGCCCACCTCGCCCTGGGTTCGGCCGGCAGCGTGGCCTCCGGCCGGCTCTCCTACGTGTTCGGTCTGCGCGGGCCCGCGATCACCGTCGACACGGCGTGCTCGTCCTCGCTGGTCGCCGTGCACCAGGCGGCCCAGGCGCTGCGCTCGGGCGCGTGCTCGCTGGCGCTGGCCGGCGGCGTCACGGTGATGGCGACGCCCAACCCGCTGGTCGCGTTCAGCCGCCAGCGCGCCCTCGCGCCCGACGGCCGGTGCAAGTCGTTCTCGGCCACGGCGGACGGCACCGCCTGGGCAGAGGGCGCCGGGGTGCTGCTGCTGGAGAAGCTGTCCGACGCGCGCCGCAACGGACACCCGGTGCTGGCCGTGGTGCGCGGCAGCGCCGTCAACTCCGACGGCGCGTCCAACGGCCTGACCGCGCCCAACGGCCGCGCCCAGCAGCGCCTGATCCAGCTGGCGCTGGCGGACGCCGGGCTGCGCGCGCACGAGGTGGACGCCGTGGAGGCGCACGGGACGGGCACCGCGCTCGGTGATCCCGTCGAGGCGCGGGCGCTGCTCGCCGGCTACGGCCGGGGCCGGGGGCCGGAGGATCCCCCGCTGTGGCTGGGCAGCGTCAAGTCCAACCTCGGACACACCCAGGCCGCCGCCGGAGTCGCCGGGATCATCAAGATGGCCCAGGCCATGCGGCACGGCGAGTTGCCCAGGACCCTGCACGTGGCAGCCCCCACCCCGCACGTCGACTGGTCCGCGGGCCGGGTCGAGCTGCTGACCGCCGCCCGGCCGTGGCCCGCGCCCGCCGGCCGGCCGCGCCGCGCCGGCGTGTCGGCCTTCGGGATCGGCGGCACCAACGCGCACGTGATCATCGAGGAGCCGGCCGCCGCCGACCGCGCCCCGAGCCAGCAACCCGCGCCGCCGCCGGGGCCGGTGTCGCCAGCGGCAGTGCCGTGGCTGGTCGGCGGGGCTGACGAGGCGGCCCTGCGGGCCCAGGCGCGACGGCTGGCCGACCACGTCGCGGCCCGGCCGGGCCTCTCGCCGTCGGACGTGGGCTTCTCGCTGGCGGTGTCGCGGTCGGCGCTCACGCACCGGGCGATGGTGCCGGCCGGGGACCGCGAGCGCATGCTGGCCGGACTCCGGGCGATCGCCGACGGCACGCCCGGCGCCGGGTCGTTGACGCGCCTGGCCGACCCACGCACCCGCACCGCCTTCCTGTTCACCGGGCAGGGCGCGCAGCGCACGCGGATGGGCGAGGAACTGCGGGAGGCGTTCCCCGCGTTCGCCGCGGCCTTCGACGAGGTCTGCCACGCGCTGGACGGCGAACTCGACCGGCCGCTGCGCACGGTGATCCGCGCCGACCCGGGCTCGCCGGACGCCCTGCTCGACCGCACGGACTTCACCCAGGCCGCCCTGTTCGCCTACGAGGTGGCGCTCTTCCGGCTGGTGGAGTCCTGGGGCGTGCGGGCCGACTTCCTGGCCGGGCACTCCGTGGGCGAGTTGGCGGCCGCGCACGTCGCCGGAGTGCTGGACCTCGCCGACGCCGTCCGTCTGGTCGCGGCCCGCGGGCGGCTGATGCGGGCGCTGCCCGACGGCGGGGCGATGGTGGCCCTCGACGCGGCGGAGCACGAGGTCCTGCCCGAACTCGCGGACGTGGCCGACCGCGTGGCGATCGCCGCGGTCAACGGACCGCGCGCGGTGGTGCTCTCCGGCGCGCGGGACGAGGTACTCGCCGTCGCGGCGCGGTTCGAGGCCCGCGGCCGCCGCAGCACGCGGCTCAAGGTCGGCCACGGTTTCCACTCGCCGCTCGTGGACCCGGTGCTCGACGAGTTCCGCCGCGTCGCCGAGACGCTGGAGTTCCGGCCGCCGCGGATCCCGGTGGTCTCCACCGTGACGGGATCTCGGGCGGCGCCCGAGGAACTGGGCTCCGCGGACTACTGGGTGCGGCACGCGCGGCTTCCCGTGCGGTTCGCCGAGGCCGTGGAGTGGCTGGGCACCAACGGCGTCGGGGGCTTCCTGGAACTCGGCCCGCAGCCGGTGCTCACCGCGTACGCGCAGGAGTGCCCGGCCGTCCAGGACAGCGGCCCGGCCCCGCAGAGCGGCGGCGGCCCGGTGTTCGCCTTCGCGGCCCGCCACGGCGAGCGGGAGCCGGACACACTGCTGGCGGCCGTGGCCCGGCTCCACGTGCGCGGCGTCGGCGTCGACTGGCCCGCGGTGTTCGGGGAGCGCGGGCTGCGGCGCGGGCTGCGGCGCGTGGAGCTGCCGACCTACGCCTTCCAACGCCGGAGGTACTGGCTGGACCCGCCGCGCCCGGCCGGGGCGGGGGCCGGGGCCGGGCCGGCCGCCGGCGAGCATCCGCTGCTCGGCCCGCCGTTCGAGGTGCCGGGCACCGGGCACACGGTGCTCTCCGGCCTGCTGTCGACGAGCGCCCAGCCGTGGCTCGCCGACCACGTCGTCGGCGGGGCGCCGCTGGTGCCGGGGACGGCGTTCGTCGAGATGGCCGTGCGCGCGGGCGACGCGGCCGGCTGCGGCACGCTGGAGGAGCTCGTGATCCTGCGGCCGCTCGCGCTGCCCGCCTCGGGGGCACGGGTCCAGGTCGTGGTGGGGGCGGTGGACGACTCCGGCCGGCGGTCCGTCGAGATCCACGCGCGACCGGTGGAGCCCGCCGAGGCCGCCTGGACGCCGCACGCCACCGGCCTGCTCGCCCGCACGCCCGAGCCGGGGACGGCTCCGGAGGGGCACGGCCTGACGCAGTGGCCGCCGCCCGGCGCCGCGGAGATCGATCCCGCCGGCGCCTACGAAGCCGCGGCGGAGCGCGGTCTGGCCTACGGGCCCGCGTTCCGCGGCGTGCGCGCGCTGTGGCGGCGGGGTGCGGAGGTGTTCGCGGAGGTCCGGTTGCCCGAGCCGTGGACGGCCGAGGCGGACCGGTACGGCATCCACCCCGCGCTCCTGGACGCCGCCGCGCACGCCTCGATGCTCGCCGCGTCCACCCAGGGAGCCGGCCCGGACGGGGGCGCGGGCGCGGGCGGCGCCCGGGTGCCGTTCCAGTGGAGCGGCGTGTGCCTGCACGCCGCCGCGGCGTCGACGGTGCGGGTGCGGATCGCGCCGGTCGGCGAGGCAGGCCCCGCCTCGGAAGGCGGCGCGTTCTCGATCACGCTCGCCGACCCAGCGGGCCGTCTGGTGGCCCGCGTCAACTCCCTCTCCACCAGGGAACTTCCGGCCGGGGACCGCGATCCCGGGCAGGACATCGCCCAGCACGCCCTGCTGCGCCCCGACTGGGTCCCCGTCGCACTGCCCGGCCGGGCACCGCAGTCGGCGGGCTGGACGGTCCTCGGGCCGGACCAGCTGAACCTCGGCGCCTTCGTCCCCCTCGCCGCCGGCCCGTTCTCACCCACGAACGGCCCCTCCTCGCCCACGGCCGACGCGGACGCCACGGCCCTACCCCGCCACCTGGCGGTCACCGCCGTCGGCTCGGAATCGGAAACGGACCGCGGCCCGCTGGCCGACGTCCACCTGCTGACCACGCGGGTGCTCAAGGTCCTCCAGGACTGGCAGGACGATCCGGCCACCGCGGGCTCGCGGCTCGTGGTGGTGACGCGGAACGCCACCGCACCCACGCCGGACCTGGCGGGCGCCGCGGTCTGGGGGCTGGTGCGCACCGCGCAGTCGGAGCTGCCGGGGTGCGTGGTCCTGATCGACGTGGACGAGGATCCCGCCTCCCTGCGCCTGCTGCCCGCGGCGGCCGCCAGCGGCGAGCCCCAACTCTCCCTGCGCGCCGGGCGGGCGACGGTGCCACGGCTGGTCGGCGCCCCGGCGGCGGCCCACCTGCCCGAGCCCTGGCCGGCCGAGAGCGCCCCGCCCCGCCGCTCCGGCGCCTTCGACCCGGACGGCACGGTGCTGATCACCGGCGGCACCGGAGCGCTGGGCGCGGACCTGGCCGGGCACCTGGTCGACGCGTACGGGGTCCGCCACCTGCTGCTGACCGGGCGGCGCGGCCCGCACGCACCGGGCGCCGACGCCCTGCGCGCGAGTCTGGCGGAGCGGGGCGCGCAGGTCAGGATCGTCGCGTGCGACGCGGCCGACCGGGCCCGGCTCGCCGAGCTGATCGAGCAGTGCGATCCCCCGCTGACCGCTGTCGTGCACGCCGCCGGGGTCCTCGACGACGGAGCGCTGGCCGCGCTGTCCCCCGAGCGGCTGGCGGCGGTCCTGCGGCCGAAGGCGGACGCGGCCTGGCACCTGCACGAGTTGACCCGCGACCGGGGCCTGTCGGCCTTCGTCCTGTTCTCCTCAATCTCGGGCGTACTGGGCCGGGCGGGCCAGGGCAACTACGCCGCGGCGAACTCGTTCCTGGACGCGCTCGCCCAGCACCGGGCCGCCGCCGGTCTGCCCGCCGTCTCGCTGGCGTGGGGCCGGTGGGGCCACGACGCGGGCATGGCAGCCCAGTTGACCGAGGGTGCGGGGCGCGAGAGGTCCGACGACGTGGTCCGGGCGTTCACCCCCGCCCAAGGACTGGCCCTGTTCGACGCGGCACTGCGGACAGGAGCCCCCGTACTCGCGCCGGTCCTGCTGGACCGGGCCGCGCTGCGCACCGCCACAGGGCAACTACCGCCGCCGCTGCGCGACCTGGCGCGCCACGGCCGGCCCGCCGCCGAAGCGCAGAGCGGCGCGACCGAACCTCCCCCGGGCGCCCGGGAAGGCTCCGAGCCCGGAGCATGGCGCACGCTGCTGGCCGGGCTGCCCGCCGAGGAGCGCGGGGCCGCGCTCACGGAACTGCTGCGCGGCGACGTGGCCGCGGTGCTCGGCTACTCCGGCGCGCAGGACCTCCCCGCTGGCAGGACGCTGGCCGAGCTCGGCTTCGACTCCCTGACGGCCGTCCAGTTCCGCAGCCGACTGAGCACGGCCCTGCGCCTGCGGCTGCCCGCGGCCGTCGTGTTCGAGCACCCGGCGATCGAGGACCTCGCCCGTCACGTACTCGACCTGCTCGACGACCTGCCCGATGGCCTGCTCAAGGACCTGCCCGACGGCACACCGCGTGTGCGGCCCGGCATCCGGCCCGCACCGCCCGCCGGCCGTCCCGCGCAGACGCTCGCGGCGCTGTACCGCGCGCTCTGCGAGCAGGGCCAGCCGGCGGCCGCGATGCACCTGGTGGTCGCGGCGTCCTCGGCCGCCGCGACGTTCGGCGCCGACGACGCCGCGGAGCACGCCGTGCCGCCGCTGCGCCGGGCCCGGGGCCGCGCCGGCTCCCCGGTCGTGGTCTTCTTCCCCGACCACCGTCCGCTCCCCGCCCTCCCGGGCGGCGGGTTCGCGGCCCTGCACGCCTGCTTCGAGGGGGAGTTGGAGGTCCTGGAGTTCCCGCACCCGGGCATCGGCGCGGGGCACGCCGTTCCGGCCGACCGGGAGACGCTCGCCCGCCTCCACGCCGAGACGGTGCTGCGGCACGCCGGCAACCGGCCCGTCGTCCTGGTCGGTGCTTCCGCCGGGGGCGCCGTCGCGCACGCCGTGACCCGACGCCTCGAACTCGGGGGATCCGCTCCCCTGGGACAGGTGCTGATCGACACGTATCTCGTCCACCAGGGCAACCACTCCACGGACTGGCTGACCGCCCTGGCCGCGCCGCCGGCCCCGCACCTCGGCGCGGACGTGTGCGCGGACGGGTCCACCGGCGACGAGGACGCCGCCGTCGCGGCCATGGGCGCCTACACCGGGCTCTTCCTGGACTGGCGCCCGGAGCCCGTGGACACCCCGACCCTCCTCGTCGGCGCCGCGCGGCCGACCCCGCTGATGGCGGCGCGCGCGGACGGCGACTCCTGGCGTACGACCTGGCCGCTGCCGCACGAGCGCGTCGAGGTGCCCGGCGACCACCTCTCCCTGGCGCGGGAGGACGCCGCCACCACGGCGGCCGCGATCCGCGCCTGGATCGACTCCCTCGCCCGCACCGGTTAAGTCCTGCCTTTCGGATCAGCGTGTGCAGCCGGGGAGCGGGAAGTCGGCCCGTCCGACTTCCCGCTCCCCCGGCACCGGTCGCCGGGTGCGCGGGCGAACCCCGTTCGGGTGAAGCGCCGGACGGCCTGGTGGAGGCAGTGCCGGGGCGGGGTAACGGGTGATCGGGAGTCACGGGAAGCCGCGCGACGCGGGGTTCCCGGGCTCCCGTCGATGCCCTGACGAACCCAGCACGGGAGTCCCCTCATGCACCTGCGTTCCAGCCCGCGCGCAGCGGTCGTGGTCACCGCCGGCGTCCTCGCCCTGTCCCTGGTCAGCCCCTCCACGGCCTCGGCGGCCCCCGGCGTCGTGATCATGGATCGCGGGGGTGCACGGGAGGAGGTCACGGACCCGGTGCCCGGCCAGTGCCACCGCGGCCTCGGCCCCGACACCACGATCGTGAACTTCACCAGCGGCCCCATCCGGCTGTTCACCGACCGCAACTGCCGGTCGAGGATCTCTTCCCTGCTGGACCCGGACGGGGCCCGGGAGGACGTGAACGTCGGCAGTTTCATGGCCATCACCTGACCACCGCCCCACCCGTTCACCTGCCGCCGGACCGGCTGCAAGGCGGTCCGGCGGCCGTACCCGAGTCCCCCGCGCCGGCGGCCCCCACGGTGCCGTGCAGATGCGACAACGAGGCTTTTCCGCCCACCCCGAGTGGTCGCGCCACCAGGGCATCCCAGGTGTCATCATCCAGAGGGCCGGCCAAGCCAGTACCAGCCGGCTGCGGAAGTTGTCCCAGATCCTCGGGACCTCTCCGACCGTCCGACTCGCCTGGCCCTCGGGAGAACACCTTGCGTGGCCTGATCCTCGACTTCGCGGGAGTGATGACCACTCCCATCGGCCAGTCGTCCCGGGCGTGGTGTGCCCGGGAGGGCCTGCCGGCTGACACCTGGCGCAGCACCCTGGAGGACGATCCGGCCGGCCGTGCGCTCTACGTGGAGCTGGAGCTCGGCCGGATGTCCCAGGAGGAGTGGAACCGGGGCACGGCGGCGATCATGGGCGTGGGGCCCGACAACCTGATGGGACGCGCGCATGCGGAGGTCCGCGCGGTTCCCGCCATGGCCGAACTCGCCCGTGCCGCCAGGGACGCCGGGATCGTGGTGGCGCTGCTGTCGAACTCTTACGGCCTCGCTCCGTACAACCCTTACGTGGAGACCGGGGTGTGGGATCTGTTCGACGTGCGGGTGATCAGTGGAGATGAGGGCATAGCCAAGCCGGAACCGGCGATCTATCAGCGCGCCCTCGACCGCATGGGTCTGGCCGGCCCCGAGTGCATCTTCGTGGACGACCACCGTAGGAACCTCCCGCCGGCCGAGGCGCTCGGCATCACCACGGTCCACGCGAACGGCCCGGAGACGGCCTCGCGGGTCGCTCGCCTTCTGGAGCTGGAGACACCTCGGTCCACCGATCTGTCACCGGACGAGGCAACCACCGGCGCCTGGTTGACGACGGATTGAAGAACTCGTACACGCCATGCGAGTACTGCCCTGTACGACTTCCGGAAGTCGTACAGGGCGCAGGTTCACCGACCGTCGCCGTTCCACGACAGTGGTCGCATGCCTTCCGACACACCTCTGGAACCGCGCCGGAATACCCACGGCAGACCAAGCGCTCCTCGCCCGTGGGGCCCGCAGCCACATCCTCGGCGCCCCCCGCGCACATCCCGCCCGACCCCACCCATGGACCAGCCGAGCAGCCGTTCCCAGCACAAGTGAGCCGATGAACACTGCGCGCAGGGCAGGGGGATCGGCTATCGAACTCCCGTCCCGGGCTGTTGATTGAGGTCCATCCCGTCCGGGGCGGGGTACTACCCCTGCCGCACGGCAGGTACTTGCTGCGCCCTCGGGTGCAGCGGGAAACAGCACCGGCCTTACAAGCCGAACCGAGAAGGGACGCTGACCATGGGAGACGAGAACAAGGGTGGACCGAACGACGGTAGGGGCGGCGGGCACGCCAAGCCCGGCTCGCCGGCCATCGGCCCGAACCCCTCGAAGGACGGCCAGCAGCCGACCCCGGCGCCGAAGCACAAGAAGAGTTGACCCCCGAACAGCAGCGGGCCGCACTGGTGGCGGCGCTCACCGACGCCGGTTCCCTGCCCACCGAATGGGCTCCGGCCGTGGCGGCCGTGCCGCGACACGCGTTCCTCCCCGACACCATCTGGGCGGACGAGGACGGCGGCGACACCGAGTGCAGCCGGACCAAGGAACCCGAGCGGTGGATGCGGCTCGCCTACAGCGACCTGCCGATCGTCACGCAGTGGGACGACGGTGCCGGGGACGGCGACCACCGTACTCCCACATCGTCGGCATCCATGCCCACCATGGTGGCCGAGATGCTGTCCGACCTGGACGCGGTCCCCGGGCATCGGGTGCTCGAAATCGGGACGGGCACCGGCTACAACGCGGCCTTGTTGGCGCATCGCCTGGGCGCCGAAACGGTGTCCACCGTCGAGGTGGACGCGCAGGTCACCGCGCAAGCCCGCACCGCACTTCGCAGGACGGGCTACACCCCCGAAGTCGTGTGCGGGGACGGCGCGCTCGGGTGGGGCGTACGCGCCCCGTACGACCGGATCATCTCCACCGTGTCACTGCGGGACATCCCGCCCGCCTGGGTAGCACAAACCCGGCCGGGCGGGGTGATCGTCAGCCCCGTCTCACCGTTGCTGGGCGGCGGGGCGGTTGCGCGGCTCACGGTGGACGGCGACGGGACGGCAAGCGGTCCGTTCACCCGATCGGCGGCGTTCATGATGCTGCGGCAGCAGCGCTACCAGGGCGCTCCGGTGGACGACTACCTGCCCGGTGAATGGCCGGGCGACTCCGGGCAGTCCTGGACAAGCCTCGACCCCGAAGCCATCGGGGGCGACTGGCTCGCGCAATTCGCCTGCGCCCTCGCCCTGCCGGACGTGTACTACCGGCGGAACGAGTTCGGTGACGGCGGCTGGACGTGGTGGCTGTTTGACACGGCCGTCACGTCCTGGGCAACGGTCGACTCCGTGCCCGGGGAATCCCGGTTCGAGGTCCGCCAGTCCGGGCCCCGGCAACTGTGGGACGAGACGGAGGCCGCCTACACCCGGTGGACGGCCGCCGGACGCCCCGGCTACGAGCGGTACGGGCTCACGGTGTCACCTGCCGGACAGGCTGCATGGTTGGACGAGCCCGGCAATCCCCTCCCGGGGCACCGCAAGTAGAGCGGTAGCTGGGGGCGTGGGGTTCCAAGCGATTGGCACCGCTTGTCTCCCCGCGCCCCCGCTCGCACAGAGCGGGGATCGGCTCGGGGCCGGGTCAGCAGTTCGGAACGGGGTCGGTCTCGCTGGCGGCCTCCGCCGGGCCCCGCGAAGGATTGGCCGGCGAGGGCGGCCCTGCGGAAGTGGCTGCCGGGAAACCGATTAGGTGATCGCCGTCTGGTGCCGTACGGTCGGTACTACCGACGCGGGGTGGAGCAGCTCGGTAGCTCGCTGGGCTCATAACCCAGAGGTCGCAGGTTCAAATCCTGTCCCCGCTACCACGAACGCCGAAGGGGCGGACGCGCACTGCGCGTCCGCCCCTTCGGCGTTCTTCGCATCGCCGACTCGGCCGCCCACCAACGGCGAAGTCGGTCCGCGGGCGGTGGTGTCCGGCCGGCGTCGGGTCAGCGGCCGATCAGGGACTCGGGGCGGATGGGCAGTTCGCGGACCCGGATGCCGGTGGCGTGGTGCACGGCGTTGCTGATCGCCGCCGCCGTGCCCACGATGCCCAGTTCGCCGATCCCCTTGGAGCCCATCGGGTTGAGGTGGGGGTCGGGGTCGTCGATCCAGTGCGCGTCGACGGCGGTGACGTCGGCGTGCGCGGCGACGTGGTAGGCGGCCAGGTCGCGCTCGACGTGCCCGCCGAAGGACGGATCGGTGGTGCTGTGCTCCAGCAGGGCCATCGACAGCCCCATGATCATCGCGCCGGTCAGCTGGCTCCGCGCGGCCAGCGGGTTGATGACGCGTCCGGCCGCGAACACCCCGAGCAGGCGGCGCACCCGCACCTCGGCGGTGTCCTGGTCGACCTGGACCTCGGCGAACTGCGCGCCGAAGGCGTGCCGCGCGTACTCCTGGCCGGTGCTCCCCACCTCCTCGGCGGTGTCGGCGTGTCGGGTCAGCCCGTCGGAGGGTGGCCGCCCGCCGTGCTCGGCCAGTGCCGTGCGCAGTTCCTCGCAGGCCCGGTGCACGGCCCATCCCCAGGAGGCGGTGCCGGAGGAGCCGCCCGCCAGCGGCGCCTTCGGCAGGTCGCTGCGGCCGATCCGCAGCTCGACGCGCCCGGGTGCGACCCGCAGGGCGTCGGCGGCGATCCGCACCAGCGCGGTGCGCGCCCCGGTGCCGATGTCGGTGGCATTGACCCGCAGCAGGAAGCTTCCGTCGGGGCGGGCGTGCGCCTCCGCGGTCGCGGGACCGACCAGCACGGGGTAGGTCGAGGCCGCCACTCCCGTGCCGAGCAGCAGCCGGCCGTCCCGCCGGACACCGGGGCGGGGGTCGCGGTCGGCCCAGCCGAAGCGCCGGGCGCCCTCGCGCAGGCACTCGACCAGGCGGCGGCTGCTGAACGGCTTCCCGCTGTCCGGATCGAACGCGGGTTCGTTGCGGATCCGCAGCTCGACGGGGTCGAGGCCGCAGGCCAGGGCCAGTTCGTCCATGGCGGACTCGAGCGCGAACATGCCGGGGCACTCACCGGGCGCCCGCATCCAGGAGGGGGTGGGCACGTCGAGCCGGGCGACCCGGTGGACGGTGCGGCTGTGCGGTGCGGCGTACATCATCCGGGCGGGGACGGCGGCCTGCTCGACGAATTCGCGCAGCGTGGAGCTGCGGGTGGCCACCTCGTGGGCGAGCGCCGAGATCCGGCCGGTGGTGTCGGCGCCGATCCGGACCCGTTGGACGGTGGGGGAGCGGTGCCCGACCAGGTCGGCGAGCTGGGCGCGGGCCAGGCAGAGCTGGACCGGCCGCCCGACCGCGCGGGCGGCCAGCGCGGCCAGCACCGTGGGCGCCCGGGTGGTGCCCTTGGAACCGAAGCCGCCGCCGACGTGCTCACTGACCACCAGGATCTCCTCGGCGCGCAGGCCGAAGAGCTTCGACAGGTTCTCCTGGCTGTTGCCGGAGCCCTGGCTGGCGTCGTAAACGGTGAGCCGGCCGCCGTCCCAGACGGCCGTCGCGGCGTGCGGCTCCATGGGGTGGTTGTGCAGCGGCGGCAGGTGGTAGGTGGCGTCCACCTGGTGCGGGGCCGTCCGGTACGCGTTGTCGAAGTCGCCTCTGGCGCGCTCCGCGGGGTAGCCGCCGTTGGCCTCCTCGGGGGTGTAGAGGCCCGGGTGGTCGGCGGTCAGCAGGACGTCGTGGGGCTCCCGGGTGCAGCTGATCCGCAGCGCGCGGGCGCCGGCCCGGGCGGCCTCCGGGGTCTCGGCGACCACCAGCGCGACCGGCTGCCCGTGATGGGCGATCCGCGCGGACTGGAGCACGGCCAGCGTCGGGTCGTCGGTCGGGGCCAGCCGCTCGGCGTTGCGGTGGGTGATCACCGCGAGGACGGCCGGGTCGGCGAGGGCGTCGGCGTCCTCGACGGCGTCCACCACGCCGCGCGCGAGCGAGGCGGTGACGAGCCAGGCGTAGGCGGTGCCGGCCGGGTGGTGGTCGGTCGCGTACCGGGCGCGGCCGGTGACCTTGTCGGGCCCCTCCACCCGGGTGAGCGAGGTGTCCCCGTGCTCCTGCTGCTCCTGGCGACCCTGGTGTTCCTGGCGGTCCTGGCGGTCCTGGCGGTCCTGGTGAGCCGTCATCCGAGGTCCTCCTGCTGCGGTGTGAGGTCGGCGAGGACCCGTACGGCGACCTCGCGTGCCAGCGGCACCTTGAACGCGTTGTCCCGCAGCGGCCGGGCGGCCGCCAGTTCGGCGTCCAGCGCGGCCCTGAAGACCTCCTCGGTGGCGGGCTGCCCGAGCATCGTCCGCTCGGCGACCGTCGCCCGCCAGGGCTTCGCCGCTACGGCGCCGAGCGCCAGTGCGACCCGTGCCACCCTCCCCTCGCGCGCCACCAGTACGGCGGCGACCGAGACGGTGGCGAAGGCGAACGAGGCCCGCTCGCGAACCTTGCGGTAGGCCGAGCGGGTGCCCGACCACGGCGGTGGCAGGTCGACCGCGGTGATCAGCTCGCCGGGGCGCAGCCCGGTTTCGCGGGCGGGAGTGTCCCCGGGCAGCCGGTAGAACTCGGTGAGCGGGCAGCAGCGGGACCCGGTCGGACCGGTCAGCCGCACCTCGGCGTCCAGCGCCGTCAGTGCCACCGCGAGGTCGGACGGGTGGGTGGCCACGCAGTCCGCGGAGGCCCCCAGCACGGCCAGATCCCGGTGCACGCCCTCGCGCGCGGGGCAGCCGGAGCCGGCGACGCGCTTGTTGCACGGCTTGGTGACGTCCTGGAAGTACGGGCAGCGGGTGCGTTGGAGCAGGTTGCCGGCGGTGGTGGCGAGGTTGCGCAGCTGCCCGGACGCTCCCGACAGCAGGGCCTGGGACAGCGCGGGATAGTGCAGCCGGACCAGCGGGTGCGCGGCCAGCTCGCTGTTGGGCACCGTCGCGCCGATCCGCAGACCGCCGCCGGAGACCGGTTCCACCAGGCCGAGCGGCAGCCGGCTCACGTCCACCAGCAGCTCCGGTGCCTCCACACCGAGCTTGAGCAGGTCGACCAGGTTGGTGCCGCCGGCGAGGAACCTGGCTCCTGGGACCTGCGCGGCCAGCGCCACGGCCGAGGCGATGTCGGCGGGCCGGTGGTAGCCGAAGGGCTTCACGGGGCGACCTCCCGGACGGCGCGGACGATGCCGGGGTAGGCGCCGCACCGGCAGAGGTTGCCGCTGAGGCGTTCGCGGATCTCCGCCTCGTCCAGCGGCGACGGCGCCTGCGGGTCGGGGTCCGTCACGGCGCTCGGCCAGCCCTTCGCCGCCTCCGCGAGCATCCCTACCGCCGAGCAGAGCTGCCCGGGCGTGCAGAAGCCGCACTGGAACGCGTCGTACTCGATGAACGCCTGCTGGAGGGGGTGCGGCCGGTCGCCGCCGGCCAGGCCCTCGACCGTGGTGACCGCGGCCCCGTCCTGGGCGACCGCGAGCACCAGGCAGCTGTTCACCCGCCGCCCGTCCAGCAGCACCGTGCACGCCCCGCACTGTCCGTGGTCGCATCCCTTCTTCGCCCCCGTCAGCGCCAACCGCTCGCGCAGCAGGTCGAGCAGCGTGCGGCGGTGATCCACCTCAACGGTGTGCTGGTCACCGTTGACGGAGAGCGTGACGGTACTGGCCACATCCATGGCTTCCTCGGGGGGTCGGTCGGCAGCCGACCGCGCCGGCCGGCACCGTGATGCCTTCCACCGCCGGGGCGGAGCCCGCATCCGGGGGGCCTGGAACCACCGGTTCGGTCCCGTGCGGTGGCCGCGCGGTCCTTACTTGTCTTGGGCGCCGACCAGGGGTAGTGTTCCCTAGTCGCTCGGCAGGGAGCACCGGACACGCATCGGCGCGGACGGTCCCGGGGCGGCCAATCCTCTTGAAATGCCATGTCCTGGTTCGGGCTGGGTCGCGTCTTGTCGCGGCTTGGTTCCTATTCGGCGTGTTCGTTTTATTGGATTGCGGCCGATTCGCTTTTCGGAGTAGGGATCGGCTAGAGTTTGAAACGTCGGACGGGGCGTCAAGCCGCAGAAGACACCAGCGAGTTGGATGAACGAAGCGCCGGAAACGGGGCGGAAAACGTCTGATAAGCTGGGAACACGAAAGAACGAAGCGCCCGGAGGGTCCGCTGGAAGGCGGTCCGAAGGAAGTGTCCGTTCCTTGAGAACTCAACAGCGTGCCAAAAGTCAACGCCAGATATGTTGACATCCCCGGCCTCGA
>NZ_JBFBIR010000087.1:0-25558 GCF_040685715.1 Kitasatospora sp. NPDC088264 | reverse complement strand
CTTTCCCCCGGGGGGCGGCCCCCCCCCGGGGCGCCCCCCCCCCCCCCCCTTCCGCATGATCTCGCCCGAACCCCGAACCCCGAACCCCGGGAGCCGGCAGGCCGGGCCCCTCAGGCCTGCCGTCGTACGGCGATGACCGCCGCACCGAGGACGCACGCGCCGGCGGCGGTGAGGTAGGCGAGGTGGTAGCCGGCGAGCTGGTCCGTGCCGGTCGCGGCGACCAGGACCATCACCGCGACGCCCGCACTGGCGCCGATCTGCTGCGCCACGACGTTCACCGCCCCGGCGACGGCGTGCTGCCGCGCCGGGACTCCGGTGAGCCCGGCGGACGTCATCGAGGGGAAGTTCAGCCCCTGGCCGATGCCGCTGAGCACCAGGCCGGGCAGCACGTACTGCACGTAGCCGCCGTCGTGCGGTGTGCCCAGCCACAGTGCGGCACCCCCGCCGATCAGGACGAGGCCGACCGCCATCAGCGTGCGCGGGGTGAACCGGGCCAGCAGGCGTCCGGTGGCGAAGTTGGCGGTGAGGAACACGGCCAGGGACATCGGCACCAGCGCGAGACCGGACTCGAAGGGGGAGTAGTCCAGCATCCCCTGGAGGTACAGCGGCGCGAAGAACAGCAGCCCGACCGATCCCATGTACTGGAGGAAGGCCGCCAGGCTCGCGGCCCGGACCGACCTGATCCGGAAGAGGGCGAGCGGAAGCACCGGGTCGGCGGTGCGGTGCTCGCGCACGAGGAACAGCGCCAGGAAGGCCACCGCGGCGCCGAGGACGATCCACGCCGTCGCGCCGTCGCTGCTCACGCCGACGACGAGCAGGGTGAGTCCGAGCGTGCCCGTGATCGCGCCGGGCAGGTCCAGTCGGCCGCTGTGCCCGGCGCCACCGGGCAGTCCGGCGCGGGTCGCGGCCAGCACGGCGAGCCCCAGCAGCACCGAGAACCACAGCACCGAACGCCAGCCGAAGAACTGGGTCAGTACGCCGCCCAGCAGCACCCCGCCGCTGAAGCTCGCGGCGCCGACCGCCGCGTACACGCTGAAGGCCCGGTTGCGCGCCGGACCGGCCGGAAACGTCTCGGTGAGCAGGGCCAGCGCGGCCGGCCCGGACAGGGCGGCGCCGATGCCCTGGGCGGCGCGCGCGCCCAGCAGCACCGCGGTGTCCGGGGCCAGCGCCCCGACCAGCGCGGACACGGTGAACAGGGCGACCCCGATCTCGAACACCCGCCGCCGGCCGAGGACGTCGGCCAGTCGGCCGCCCACCAGCAGGAAGCCGGCGAACGTGACGGCGTAGGCGGTCATGACCCACTGGAGCGTGGTCTCGTCCAGGTCGAAGCGCGCTCCGACCGACGGCAGGGCGGCGTTGAGGACTCCGAGACCGCTCACGTCCAGGGCGAGCGCCCCGGCCAGTACGCCGAGTGCCAGTCCCGGCCGGAGCGCCGGCTTGACCGCGGTGTCGGTGCTGTCGGTGGTATCGGTGGCGTCGGTCATGCGGGCCTGCCGTCGACGTCGCGGCCGGTGGGACCGGCTAAGGAACGGTCGGCATCGACTGACGCCGCATCAAGATTCTCAACTGCCATGGGGGTCAGCTTGCATGGGTCACTCAGCCGCTGTCTACCCCAATCGCGTGCCGGTGGAGCGCGCCTTTCGCGGGGTCGTGCGCCTGTCCCGGCCGGGGCGCGGTGACGCGGGGGCGCTGCTGAGTCGAGGCGCCATTTCGGACCGCCGACAGCTCCAACTCGAACCGGACACTTGGAGATCAAATCTCGCCACTGCCTCAACCGGCCCTCGAATGGCGCTTGTCTCACCATTAACAAACTGGCACTCTGCTGTCCGCCGGTCGGATTAGCACTGACGATCCATTTTGCCTCAATCAGCATACTCGTCGCGCTTGACCAAATGGACCTTGGAGCCCATCGACAGTAGCCGTGCAGGTGAAGAATCCGCGTACGTGATCCTGTCGTCGATGCACTCGCGGACCGATGTGACCCAGAGATGCCCGTGATTTCTCCCGCGGTGAGAGCGAGCTGCGCCGCCAGCCGAAACAGCGGTATACGAACGGTAGTTCTCACTCGCTGTGAACGCGGAGGTCGGAAACGCCGACCCCATCCGCACGCCAACCGTCGGCCCCACCCAGGAACGTGATGCGGCGAAGGGGACCCTCCGCGTCATGAGCCGCCCCCGTGTCCGGCTGCCCGGGTGCGGACCGAACCCCCCCGACCGGTCGGCCGTGAAGCTCCACCCGTCCATTCCATCCGCCCTGTTGAGGGAGTCGCCGTGCCCCGAGAGCGCGCAGCGCGAGACATTTCCGCCGTAACGGATTTCCTGCTTTCCCGTGTTGTCGAGCTGTTGGACGTGTCCGCGAGCGCGGTGGACCGCTCGGCGCCGCTGCACCGGTACGGACTGGACTCGCTGAGATCGGTGACGCTCGCGGCCTCGCTGTCCGAGTTCCTCGGCTGGCAGGTCCCGGCCACCTGGATGTGGCAGTACCCGACCGTCGACGGGCTGGCGCGTGCGCTCGTCGACGGTCCGCGTGCCGCGGAGCCCGCCCCGAGTGCCGAGCGCCGCCGCCTGCCCTCGCACGAGCCCGTCGCGATCGTGGGCATCGGCTGCCGGTTCCCCGGCGGGCCGGACCCGTCGTCGTTCTGGCAGCTGCTGGTCGAGGGCGGCGACGCCGTCGGGCCGGTACCGGCCGCGCGACGCGAGCTGCTGAACGACAGGGTGCGCTGGGGCGGATTCATCGACGGCATCGACCGGTTCGATCCGCTGTTCTTCGGTATCTCGCCCCGCGAAGCCGTCCAGATGGACCCGCAGCAGCGCCTGATCCTGGAACTGTCCTGGGAGGCGCTGGAGGACGCGGGCATCGCGCCCCACAGCCTGGTCGACAGCGACACCGGCGTGTTCATGGCCTCCTGTTGGGGCGACTACGCCGCCCTGGCGCACTACCGCGGCCCCGACAGCCAGATCACCCCGCACACCGCGACCGGCATGCACGACGGCATCATCGCCAACCGGGTCTCCTACGTCCTCGGCCTCCAGGGCCCGAGCATGGCCATCGACGCCGCCTGCGCCGGATCGCTGGTCTCGGTGCACGTGGGGTGCCAGTCGATCTGGCTGGGCGAGAGCGACCTGGTGCTGGCCGGCGGCGTGAACCTGAGCTTCGTCTCCGACTACTACACCGCCATGGACGCGATGGGCGCGCTCGCCCCGGACGGCCGCTGCAAGTCCTTCGACGCCCGCGCCAACGGCTACGTCCGCGGCGAGGGCGCCGGCGTCGTCGTGCTCGCCCCGCTGAGCGTGGCACTGGAACGCGACCTGCCGGTGTACTGCCTGATCAAGGGCAGCTCCTCCAACAACGACGGTCTGAGCAACGGCATGACGGCGCCGAACCCCCAGGCGCAGGAGAAGATGCTCCGCACCGCGTACCAGCGGGCGGGCATCGCCCCGCACCTCGTGGACTACATCGAGTGCCACGGCTCCGCGACGCCCCTCGGCGACCCGATCGAGGCCAACGCGATCGGCGCGGTGCTGGGCGGCGGCCGTACGGAGCCGCTGCGGCTCGGGTCCGTCAAGTCCAACGTCGGGCACCTGGAGGCGGCCGCCGGCATCGTCGGCCTGGTCAAACTCGCGATGTCGATGCGCAACGGTGTGCTGCCGCCGAGCCTGCACTACAGCGCGCCGAACCCGCAGATCATGTTCGACGAGTACAACCTCACCGTCCAGGACCGGCTGACGCCGTGGCCGCGACGCTCCGACGCCCGCCGGGGCGGCGTCAGCTCGTTCGGGTTCGGCGGCGCGATCTGTCACGTCGCCGTCGAGGAACTGCCGCGCCCCGAGAGCTCGCTGCTCCTGCTGGCCGCGGACTCCCGGGAGGCGCTGGCCGAGCGGGCCCGGGCGCTGCGCGACGAGAGCGACCTGCGCGAGCTCTGCCGCCGGACGCCCGGCGACGGCCCGTTCCGGCTCGCGGCCACCGCCCGCGACATGCCCGAACTCCGCTCCCAGCTGGACGCCTTCGGCAGCGGGGCGACGGCCGCCGGGCTGAGCGTCGGGGAACGGACCGGACGCAGGCCGCGGGTGGCCTTCCTGTTCTCGGGCAACGGCTCGCAGTGGGTGGGCATGGGCCGGCAACTGCTCGCCGGAATGCCCGTGTTCCGCCGGTCCATGATGAAGTCCGACCGGCGGATGCGGGAACTGCTGGGCTTCTCGCTCGTCGAGCAGCTGATGTCCCCGGACGGCCGCATCGACGACATGGACGTCTTCCAGCCGCTGCTGTTCTCCCTCCAGGTCGCGCTGGCCGAAGCCTGGCGCTCGCTGGGGGTGGAGCCGGACGTCGTCGTGGGGCAGAGCGTCGGCGAGTTCGCCGCCTCCCACATCGCCGGCGCGCTCGACTTCGACGACGCCTCCCGCCTGGCCGCCCACCACGGCCGGCTCCTCCAGCAGCTCGCCGTGGGGCGCGGCGAGGGCATCGTGGTGATGACCGCCGCCGACGAGGTCGGGCCGTACCTGACCGGCCGGCTCACCGTCTCCGGCCACAACGGCCTGAACTCCACCCTGGTCACCGGCACACCGCAGGAGATCGACGACCTCGTCCAGCGGCTGACCGCGGCGGGCGTCACCAACCACCGGGTCCGGATGGGCCACGCCCCGCACTCCCCGCTGGTCGACCACGTCCTCGCCCCGCTGAAGGTCGAACTCGACGGCATCAGGCCCCGGACCACCCGCATCCCGATGATCTCGACGGTCACCGGCGAACGCGTCGACGGTGCCGAGCTCGGGCCGGACTACTGGGCGGACAACCTGCGCCGGGAGATCCGGGTGGTCGACGCCCTGACGAAGCTGCGCGACCACGACGTCGACGCGGTGATCGAGATCAGCCCGCACCCCGTCCTGCTCAAGTCGGTGTCGGAGATCCTGACGGCGACCACCCTGCCCTCGCTGCGCCGCGGCGCCGACGAGGCCTCGACCCTGCTCGGCTCGCTCGGCGCCCTGTACACCGCCGGCCTCCCCGTCGCGGCCCACCCCTTCCTCGCGGGCGACCGCGGGCGGCACGTCACGCCCGGCCGGAGCGACGCCGCCGCCGACGAGCAGGTGCACCTCGTCCCCGTCACCGCACGTACGGCCGGCGCGCTGGCCGACACCTGCCGCGAGCTGTCCAACCACGTCGAACGCGACGCGGGCCTGCGGGTCTCCGACCTCGCCTACACGCTCGCCGCCAGGCGCACCCACCACAACCACCGGATCGCCCTGTTCGCCCGCAACCGGCAGGACGTCCTGGACGGCCTCGCCAGGGTCGCCGCCGGCCAGCCGCACCCCGACGTCGTCACGGGCACGGTCTCCGGCAGCGTCGACCGGCGGGTCGCGCTGGTGTTCTCCGGCGGCGGCACCCAGTGGGTCGGCATGGGCCGCGAACTCCTGCGCTCGCACGCCGGCTTCCGCACCTGGATGAACGCCTGCGACGCCGCCGTGCGCGCGGCCGGCGGCTGCTCGGTGCTCGACCGGCTCGCCGCCCCGGCCGACGAGGCCGGGTACGAGGAGATGGACTTCCAGCAGCCGGTGCTGTTCGCCCTCCAGGTCTCGCTGGCGAAGGTCTGGCTCGGACTCGGCATCCAGCCGACCGCCGTCGTCGGGCACAGCCTGGGCGAGGTCGCGGCCGCCTGCGTGGCCGGCGCGCTGTCGCTGGAGGACGCCGCCCGCGTGGTGGTCGCCCGGTCGCACCTGCTGGAGCGCAAGGCCGCCGCGGGTGCCATGATCTCGGTCGACCTGCCGGAGGCGGAGCTGCTGCCGCGGCTGGCCCCCTACGCCGCGCACGCGGCCGTCGCCGTGGTCAACAGCCCCACCAGCGCGGCGGTCTCCGGCTCGCCCGAAGCCGTCGACGCCCTGGAAGCCGACCTCAAGCGGGACGGGATCTCGACCCGGCGGATCCGGGTCGAACGGCCGGTGCACAGCCCCGGCATGGACCCGCTGCTCCAGCCGCTGCGCGCGGGCATCGACGGCATCACCCCGCTGACGCCCGGCATCGACTTCCACTCCACGGCACTGGCCGACACGGTGAACCCGGTCGCCGACGTCGACTACTGGGTGCACAACCTGCGCAACCAGGTCCGGTTCGCCGAGACGATCGGCGCGCTGGTCGACCAGGGCGTCGGCACCTTCATCGAGATCGGCCCGCACGAGACGCTGCGCGGCGCGGTCGAGGAGATCGCGCTGACCCGTGGCGCCCAGGTGCACGCGATCAACTCCCTGCGGCGCGACGAGAGCGACCTCCGCTGCCTGCTGGGTGCCGCCGCGTCGTTGTACGTCAGGGGCCTGCCGCTGACCTTCGACCCGCTGTTCGCCGACGACGTCGAGGTCGTGGAGACGCCGCTCGTCCAGTGGCAGAAGGACCGCTACTGGATCGACACCGAGCCCCGCCCCGCCCACGCGCCGGCCCCGGCCGTCGAAGCCGCGTCCGCGCCCGTGGCCCGTGTGGTGGAGGAGGAGCAGCCGACGGAGATCCGGCCGGTGGCGGAGGTCGTCCTCGCCGAGCTCGCCGACGCGCTGGGCGTGCCGGTGAGCAGGTTCGACGTGAACGCCAGCATGCTCGACTTCGGCCTCGACTCGATGCTGGCGATCCGCCTCGTCAACAGGCTGCAGTCGCTGTTCGGGCACCGGGTGTCGCCGGTGGTGTTCCTGGACGGCCGGTCCATCTCCGAGGTCGTCGGCCACTTCGTCGAGCTCACCGCCGGACCGGCCGCGCCCGCGACGGCACCGCCCGTACCGTCGGCCGCCCCCGCCCCCGCCCCCGCCCCCGCCCCCGCCCCCGCCTCGGCCCCCGAGGCCGAGCCGGACCGGACGTACCTCGACGAGCTGTCCGAACTGGACGCCGAGGAGCTGGTGGACGAACTGGACGCGCGCGGACTGCTGGAGGCCACCGACGCACCGGCCCTGGACCAGTTGCGCGCCGACGGCCTCGGCCTCGCACTGGCACCGGCCTCGCACGGCCAGGCCTCGCTGTGGTTCATGCAGATGGTCGCGCCGGACGCCGTGCCCTACAACTTCATGGTGACCGCCCGGATCCGGACCGCCGTCGACGAGAAGGCCCTGGACCGCGCCGTACGGGCCGTGATGGAGCGCCACCCCGCCCTGCGCACCCTCTTCGTGGAGGCGGGCGGCAGCCCGTACCAGGTCATCCTGGACGAACCGGTGTACGAGTTCGTCGTGGCGGACGGCACCGACCTGGACGACGAACAGGCCCGCGAGGAACTGGCCCGCTACGGGCACGAGCCGCTCGACCTGGACAACGGGCCGCTGGTGCGGATCGTCCTCCTGACGCGCGGTCCGGCGGACCACTACCTGCTGGTGCTCGTCCACCACATCGCGTCGGACGCGGCGTCGGCCGACGTCATGATCCGCGAACTCCAGGAGTTCTACGAGGGCGCCGACCCCGCCGACAGCGCGCCGGTCGCCCCGTACACGGAGTTCGTCGCGTGGGAGCGGCAGTGGCTGGCCGGCCCGGCGGCCGGCGCGGCCCTGGACTGGTGGTCGCAGAAGCTGGCCGACCCGCCCGCCCACCTCGACCTGTCCACCAAGGAGCGGCCGCCGGGCGTCACCTACGAGGGCCGCGACCTCGCCTTCCGCTGGAGCGCCGAAGAGACCCGCCTGCTGCGGGAGTTCGCGGTGCGCGAAGGCGTGTCGATCAGCACCGTCGTGCTGGCCGGGTTCTTCGCCACGCTCAACCGCGCGGTCGGCGCCGAGGACGCCGTACTGGCCACCGCCATCGCCCAACGCGCCGAACCCGGCTGGGAATCCGCCATCGGCTACTACCTCAACACCGTGCTGGTGCGGGCGAACCCCGCCGGTGACCGCAGCTTCCGCGAGCTGCTGCGCGAGGTCCACGCCTTCTCGCTCGGCCTCCTGGAGCACATGAACTACCCCCTCGACCTGCTGGCCTCCCAGCTGCGGCCGCCGAGGGCCGAGGGCCGCTCCCCGTGGTTCGACGTGGTCGTGAACTGGCTCTCCTCGGACGCGTTCCCCCGGTCCGTCAAGCTCTTCCACGGCATCGGCGACACCATCACGCCCGACGGCGCGCTGCCGCTCGAACCGCTTCAGGTGCGCAGGCACCTCGCCAAGTTCGACCTCGAGATCTCGATGGCCGACATCGACGGCGAGGTGGCCGGCCACGTCCAGTTCAAACCGAGCTACCTGGAAAGGCAGACCGTGACGGCACTGCTCGCGCTGTACCGCACCGTGCTCTTCGACGCGATCGCCCAACCCGACCGGGCCCTCGGCGACTTCGCGCCGACCGGCCTCCCCGAGGAGACGGACCAGTGACTGAAACCCTGCACTCCGCGTTCGTCGAGCAGGCCCTCAAGAACCCCGACGCGACCGCCGTCTACTCCGACGCCGGCGTCCTGACCTACGGCGAACTGAACGAGCGCTCCCGGGAGTTGGCCGAACGGCTGGCCGCCGACGGCGCGGGCCCCGGCGTCCCGGTCGGCATCTGCGTCGAGCGCACCCCCGACCTGCTCGTCGGCATCCTGGCGGCCCTGCGCGCCGGATCCTGCTACCTGCCGCTGGACCCGAACTACCCCGCCGACCGGCTGACCTTCATGGCCCAGGACAGCGGGACCCGCCTGCTGCTCACCACCCCCGCGTCCCGGGCCAGTTGCCCGCCCGGCCCGACCGTGGTCGTGCTCGGGGAGAACGTCACGACCGAGCCCGGCGCGAAGCCCGTGGCGGTCGTGCCCGGCGACACCGCGTACGTCATCTACACCTCGGGCTCCACCGGCAGGCCCAAGGGCGTGGCCGTCCGGCACGGCGGCTGCGTGGCGATGCTCGCCGAGATGGACCGGGTCCTCGACGGCTGCGACCTGAGCGGAGTCTCGGCGGCGAGCTCGGTCTGCTTCGACCTGTCCGTGATGGAGATCTTCAACGCGCTGTGCCGCGGCGGCGCCGTCGTGCTCGTCGAGAGCGCCGTGCACCTGCCGGAGAGCCGGTACGCCGACCGGATCACCCACCTGAACGTCGTCCCCTCGGTCATGAACAGCCTGCTCGACGCCGGAGCCCTGCCGCCGAACGTGCGCACGGTCGTGTTCGGCGGCGAGGCCCTGCGCCGCAAGCTGGTGGACCGCACCTACCGGGAGACCGGCGCCGACCGGGTGTTCAACGCCTACGGCCCCACCGAGGGGACGGTCTTCTGCTCGTTCGGGCCGGTGCCCGAGGACGGGACCGACGAACCGACGATCGGCCCGCCGACGACCAGCGACCGGATCTACGTGCTCGACGAGCAGCTGAAGCCGCTCCCGGCCGGTGAGCCCGGCGAGCTCTACCTCGGCGGCGCCGGCCTCGCGCACGGCTACGTCAACCGGCCGCGCACCACGGCCGAACGCTTCGTGCCGGACCCGTTCCGCAACGGCGAGCGGATGTACCGCACTGGGGACGTCGTCAAGTTCACCGACGGCGGCGAACTCCGCTTCCTCGGCCGCACCGACCACCAGGTCAAGCTGCGCGGCTACCGCATCGAGCTGGAGGAGGTCGAGGCCCGGCTGACCGGCTGCCCCGAAGTCCGGGAGGCCGCCGCCGTCGTCCGGGGCAACCGGCTCGTCGGCTACGTCGTGCCCGCCGGCGACGACGCGCCGCAAGGCGGCCCCCGGCTGGACGCCGCGCTCCAGAGCGCCGTCACCGGCAGGCTCGCCGTCGAACTGCCCGACTACATGGTGCCCGCGACGCTCGTGGTCCTCGCCGCCCTGCCGCTGGGGCCGGGCGGCAAGCTCGACCGCAACGCGCTGCCCGAGCCGCCGGCCGCCGACAGCGGCGGGCCCCTGACGGCCGCCGGCACGCCGACCGAGGTGGCCCTGTCGGAGATCTGGGGCCAACTGCTCGACCTCGAACCGTCGAGCATCGACGTGCAGTCCGCCTTCTACGACCTCGGCGGGGACTCCCTGCTGCTCATCCGCCTCGCCCGGCTGATGACCCGGCGCTTCGACCGCCGCGTCCGGGTGCCCGACCTCTTCAGCCTCCGCGACATCTCCTCCCTCGCCCGCTGGCTCGACGACGAGAGCGGCGCCACCCCCGAGGCGGTCCAGTCCGCCCGTGCGCGCGCCAACACCCGTCGGGCCGCGCTGCGCGGCCGCGGCGGCGCCACCGGCCGCTGAGCCGCCGACGTCTGCGTACAGCGGCCGCTGAGTCACCCTCACTCGAAACGAAGCAGGAGCCTCCCCATGACCGACAACCCCGAGCAGGACTACGACCCGGGCGACGTGGCCGTCATCGGCATGTCCCTGCGGGCGCCCGGAGCCCGCACCAAGGAGCAGTTCTGGGACAACCTCGTCCACGGCCGGGAGTCCGTGTCGTTCCTGGCCAAGGACGACATCCACGTCGACGAGACCCTGATCCACAGCCCGTTCTACGTGCGGGCCTGCGGCGTGCTCGACACGTACGACAAGTTCGACCCGTCGGTGTTCGGCATCAGCGACCGGATGGCGGCCGCGATGACCCCGGAGAACCGGCTGTTCCTGGAGAGCGCCTGGGAGACGCTGGAGGACGGCGGCTACGACCCGGACCGGCTCAGGGCCGAGATCGGCATGTACGGCGCCAACAACCCGCAGACCGCCGCGCTCTACAGCTCCCCGCCGGACCGGGTGTCGGTCGGCCCCGAGGCGATCGAGGCCAGCCTGGCGTGGTCGCCGGACACCATGACCTCCAACGCGCTGTACTACATGGGGCTCATCGGCGAGGCCGTCACCGTCGCCGCCGTCTGCGCGGGCTTCCACTACGCGGTGCACCTGGCCTGTCAGTCGCTGCTGCTCGGCCAGACCGACCTGGCGATCGCCGGCGGCGCGATGGTCCGGCTGCCGCACCCGCGCGGCCACCTGTGGGAGGAGAACCGCATCCTGTCGAAGGACGGCCACTGCCGCCCGTTCGACGCCAACGGCACCGGCACCGCGCTGTCCAGCGGGGTCGTCACCGTGCTGCTGAAGCCGCTGGGCCACGCCGTCGCCGACCGCGACCACATCTACGCCGTGGTCAAGGGCTCGGCCGTCAACAACAACGGCGTCAGCGCGATGGCGTACGGCCTGGCCCAGCCCGAGCGGCTGAGCGCCTGCATCGCCAACGCCATGGAGGTCGGCGGCGTCACCCCGGACACGGTGTCCATGTACGAGGCCAACGGCCTCGGCCTGCCGATGACCGACGAGCTCGAAGTGCACGCGGCGACCATGGCGTTCGGGAAGCAGACCGCGACCACCTCGATCGGCGGGGTCAAGGGCAACGTCGGCCACGGCGGCGTGGTCTCGGGCGGCTTCGGCGCGATCAAGGCCGCGCTGGCGCTGCACCACAAGACGCTCCCGGCGACGATCAACCTGACCGAGGTCAACCAGGACCTCGACTTCCCCAGCACCCCCTTCGTGCCGCAGGTCGAAGGGGCGCACTGGGAGCCGGAGGCCGGCATCCGCCGCGCGGGCATCACCTCGATCGGTGGCGGCGGCTACAACGCGCACCTGCTGCTGGAGGAGGCCCCGACGGCCGCCGGACGCGCCCCCGAGGACGAGGGCCGGCCGCGGCTGGCCACCTTGTCCGCTCTGGACGATGACGCGCTGGCCCGCCAGCGCGCGCGGCTCAAGGACCGGCTGGAGGCCGACCCCGACCTGCGCCTGGACGACGTCTGCTTCAGCCTCAACCTCGGCCGCAAGGTGATGGCCCGCCGGTGGGCGGCCGTGGTCCGCAGCCGCGCGGAGCTGATCGCGGCGCTGTCCGACGACGCCGTCCGCGGCCCCGCCACCACGACCGCCGCCGCCCCGCAGGCGGACCCGGGCTCCTTCTCCCGCTTCTCCCGCAACGACAACGGGATCGTGCCGTCCGGCCAGGACGCGCGGGCGCTGTCCGAGCTGGCCGCCGCCTGGGTGACCGGCCAGCAGGTGGACTTCGAGGCCCTGCACCTGGGGGAGGCCAGCCGCCGCGTGCCGCTGCCCACCTACCCGTTCCAGCCGCGCCGGTTCTGGCGCACGGACTGGTGACCATGAGCACGCCGGCACCGGACACCGTGGACCTGGGCGACCCGGCCACCTTCGCGGACCACGACCTCGACGGGTTCTGGCGCACCCTGCGGGACACCGCCCCGATGCACTGGAACCCGCCCGTCGACGGCCGCCGGGGGTTCTGGGTGCTCTCCCGCCACGACGACATCATGGCCACCTACCGGGACAACGCGAACTTCACGTCCGAGCGCGGCAACGTGCTCGTCACGCTCCTGGAGGGCGGCGACGCCGGGGCCGGCCGGATGCTGGCCGTCACCGACGGGCCCCGGCACCACGAACTGCGCAAGATCCTCCAGCGGGTGCTCTCGCCGAGGGTGCTCGACGAGGTCGCGCGGACGGTCCGGGTCAACACCCGGCAGTGGATCCGCGAGGCGGTCGAGTCCGGCGGCTGCGAGTTCGCCGAGGAGATCGCCGGCCGGATCCCGATGACCACGATCTCGAACCTGCTCGGCGTGCCCGAGCAGGACCGGGACTACCTGCTCGGCCTGACCAGGACCGCGCTGTCGGCCGAGGACGAGGACGTCGACGAGGTCGACTCCGAGATGGCCCGCAACGAGATCCTGATGTACTTCCTGGACGTCGTCGAGGAGCGGCGCGAGTCCCCGGGCGACGACGTGATCAGCATGCTGATCGGCAGCTCCATCGACGGTGTGCCGCTGTCCGACGAGGACGTCGTGCTCAACTGCTACAGCCTGATCATCGGCGGCGACGAGACCAGCCGGCTGACGATGATCGACTGCGTCCACACGCTCGCCGCCCGGCCCGAGCAGTGGCGGCGGTTCAAGGACGGCGAGGTCGCCGTCGAGACCGCCGTGGACGAGGTGCTGCGCTGGGCCTCGCCCACGATGCACTTCGGGCGCAGCGCCGTACGGGAGACCGAACTGCACGGCGTACGGCTGCGCCCGGGCGACATCGTCACGCTCTGGCACGCCTCCGGCAACCGGGACGAACGGGTCTTCGCGCGGCCCGGGGTGTTCGACCTCGGCCGCACCCCCAACAAGCACCTGGCCTTCGGCTACGGCCCGCACTTCTGCGTCGGCTCGTACCTGGCCAAGGTGGAGATCGCCGAACTGCTCACGGCCCTGCGGGACTTCACCACCGGGTTCGAGCAGACCGAGGAGGCGCTGCGGATCCGGTCCAACTTCCTGACCGGGTTCTCCACGATGCCGGTGCGGTTCGAGCCCGACCACCGCGGACTGAAAGAGGTCGACTGATCCGGATGAACATCTACATGTCAGGACAAGGGGGATTCGCGGTCGCGGTCGCGGAAGCCCTGTCGGACGACGGGCACAAGATCGTCGGCGCAGCCGCCCCCCGGCTGCGCAAGGGGAAGTCCGACGAGGGCGACGCGATGTGCTGGGACCGCCTGCGCTCCTGGGCGTACCACAAGGACGTCCCGTGGACGGACTCGGCCGAACTGCGCGCGCGGCACATCCCGGACGGGGTGGACATCATCGTCGCCGCGCACTCGCACGCCTTCCTCGGCCGCCAGACCCGCGCCCGGGCCGCCGTCGCCACCATCGGGTACCACCCCAGCCTGCTGCCGCTGCACCGCGGCCGGGACGCCATCCGGTGGACGATCCGCGACGGCGACAAGGTGACGGGCGGAAGCGTCTACCACCTCACCGAGCGCACCGACGCGGGCCCGCTCGCCGCCCAGGAGCACCTGTTCGTGCCCCCGGGCTCGACCGCGCAGAGCCTGTGGCGCGACCACCTGGCGCCGCTCGGCGTGCGACTGCTCCTGAAGGTGGTCACCGACCTCACCGCGGACCGGCGGATCGAAGTCCCGCAGGACGAGAAGCTGGCCACCTGGGAGCCCGCGATGGGCGCGCCACCGCTGTTCAAACCCGAACTCATCGCGCTGCCCGGAACGGTGCAGGTCGACAGCAGCAAGTGGGCCCTGCACGAAGGGTGACGGCCAAGTGGCCTCTGGAACCGGTGCCCCGCACACCACGCGTGTGCGGGGCACCGGACTGGACCGCCGAGCCCGTCGTCGGAACTCGGCAGCGTGAACGTGTACACCAGGGACGGCGATTCCGAGCGCCCCCCGTGTACCTCTGCACCTTCACCGCGAAGGAGTCCCGACCATGCGGAAGTTCATCATCGACCTGGCCGAACGCACCGTCGCCACCTACGCCGTGGCGTTCCTCGGCCTGCTGCTGGCGGACGGATTCGACCTGACGTCGATCGGCGCGTTCAAGGCGGCGGCCGTGGCGGCACTGCCGGCCGCGCTGGCCGTGGTCAAGGGAGTGGCCGCGACCTTCGTCGGCGACCCGAACTCGGCCGCCCTGCTGGCCCGCCCCCACGACTGACCGGCCCGGCCCGGGTGCGCCAAGCCGGGAACTCCCCCTGGCGAACGGCCGCGGCAAAGGCGCCCCATACGGCGGCGGGGAAGGCGACAAAGCCTGCCCGCTCCAGGTGCTGGACGTCCTCGCCGCCGAGCGTGACGGTCATGAAATGCGGACTGGGCTGCTCGCTTCCCTGCACGGTCAACGACAGCATCCGCCGCTTGCGCGGGCGCTGGATCCGGGAGGCCACCGCTACCTCCACCGGGGACGGGACTTGAGCGTCACCGTGGTCATGCGACCACTGTCGGCGCGACGCTCTGCGCGAGACCACCGGTAAACTGACGCCCGATGCCGACAACCCGCCATACTTCACCGCTGCCCGCCGATGCAGACGAGGAGATCCTGAAAGGCGGTGCCTGGCTGCCGCACGGCTTTCAGCTCGATCCACACAGCCACGTCCACGGTCAGCTGGTCTACGCCGCCGCCGGCGCCTTGGTCACGGCGACGGAGCGCGGCACGTGGGTCGCCCCGGCGGACCGGATCACCTGGACGCCTCCGCGCTTTGCCCACTCGCACCGCTTCTACGGGCAGACCGACGTACGGCTGGTGTCCGTCCCACTCGACTTGTGCGCCGTGCTCATCGATCACCCCAGCGTCTTCGCGGTAAGCCCGTTGCTGCGCGAGGCCCTTCTGGCGCTCACCGACGAGCCAGAACGGCGGCCTGGCGCCCACCGGCGCCTGCTCGCCGTGATCGTGGACGAGTTGGCCGACGCCGCCGAGACCTCCCTCCACCTTCCCGAAGCGAGCGACGACCGGCTGCGCGCCGCCACCGACCTGCTGCGCGCGGACCCCGCCCGGCCTTGCACCCTGGCCGAGCTCGGCCAGGCGGTGGGAGCCAGCGAGCGCACGCTCAGCCGCCTGTTCCACGCCGAGCTGAGCATGAGCTTCCACCGCTGGCGGACCACGCTGCGCATCCACCACGCCTTGGCGCACCTGACCGACGGGATGACGGTGACGGAGACCACGGTCGCGTGCGGATGGTCCAATCCGTCCACCTTCATCGACGCCTTCACCGAAGTCGTCGGCCAGACCCCCGGCCGCTATCAGGCCGGCCTGCGCTTCCACGCGCGCTAGCCCCCACCCGGGCGGTTCGCGCTGGTCAGGTGCACAGCGCGCGACGCCAGAGCCAGCTTGGCGGGTTTCCGGTATCGGGTGTCGACTTACCAGTGGTTCGCGGCCCGCCGGGTCTTCCATAGTGGACAGCGAGCGAGCGCCGGCCCTCCGACCTCACGGCCGCCGCCGCGACGTACGCGCTCGGCGCGTACCGACCACTGCACGGATCATGAAGGGCTCGCACGCATGACTGAGACACACGACGACACGGCCGTCGTCATCATCGGGGCCGGCGTCGCCGGTCTGACTCTCGGCAACTTCCTGCTGCGCAACGGCGTCGACTGCGTCGTGCTGGAGAAGCACCCTCGCGCCTACGTCGAGAAGCGCCAGCGCGCCGGAACGATCGACACCTTCGGCGTGCGCCTCCTCCGCGAATGGGGCCTGGAGGAGGTCCTCGCAGGCGACCCCATCCCGTACAGCGAGGGCGGCTTCTACATCGATGGCCACGCGATGCCGATCGACGTGGACGAGGACAACAACGAGAGCCTGTACTGCCCGCAGCAGGTCCTGGTGCGCAACCTCACCGAGGTCTTCCTCCGCGAGGGCGGTGACCTGCGCTACGAAGCCGCAGACGTCACCCTGGAAAACCTCACCCAGGGCCACCCCGTGGTGCGCTACCGGGACGCCGACGGTGCGGCGCGAGCCGTCGACTGCGACTTCATCGCCGGCTGCGACGGCTTCCACGGCGTCTCCCGCCGCTCCATCCCCGCCTCCGCGCTGACCGAGTACTCCCACGAGTACGGCTACTCCTGGCTCAGCGTCCTGGCCGCCACCGAGACCAAGCCCTCGGGCATGGCGATCCACGAACTGGGACTGGCCGGGATGATCCCCCGCGGCCCCGAAGCCAGCCGGATCTACTTGCAGTGCGCGGTCGACGACACCCCCGAGCAGTGGCCGGACGAGCGGATCTGGAGCGAGCTGGAGGCCCGCTTCGGCACGCCGCCCTCGCGCGGGCAGATCCTGTCCAAGCAGATCGTTCCGCTGCGCAGTGTGGTGTTCGACCCGATGAGCTACGGCAGCCTCTACCTCCTGGGCGACGCCGCGCACATCGTGCCGCCGATGAGCGCCAAGGGCATCCACCTCGCTCTGCACGACACCGAGGTCTTCGCCCGCGCAGTGATCCGCCACGCCAAGGAGGGCGACTCCGGCCTCCTCGACAGCTACTCGCAGACCTGCCTGCCACACATCTGGAACTACCAGGCGTTCGCCACGTGGATCACCGACACCATGCACAACGCGGGCTTCACCGGCTACGAGGGCGAGTTCAAGAAGCAGATCGCCCGCGCCGAGCTCCAGCGCCAGTTCGCCTCCGAGTCGGCAAACAAACTGTTCAGCGAGCTGACCGCCGGCACCAACTAGGGCGTGAAGGTCCGGGTCGGGGCGCGGGGGAGGAGCCGCGCGCCCGCGACACGCAGGGAACGCTACGTCGACGAACGGGCCCTTCCCGATAATGCAGGGGCCGCGCCCCCGGGCCGCGCACGTCCCCGTTCCCAGGAAGGCGCACGACCATGGAAGGCTCCTCCTCGACCGCGCTGGCCGACATCGCGACCATCCTGCTGATCGGGCTCGCCCTGTCGCCGCTGCGCACTCGCCTGCGTCAACCGGTGGTGGTCGGCGAGATCGCGGTCGGGGTGATCCTGGGGCCGAGCGTCCTCGGGCTGCTGCCGGGCGACCTCCCGCACGTCCTCTTCCCGCCCCAGGTCCGTGAGCACCTGTCGGTGATCGCCCAACTGGGCATCGCGCTCTTCATGTTCGCCGTCGGCTGGGAACTCGACCTGAAGCAGCTGAACGGGCGGGTCCGCACCGTGGTGGCGGTCACCGCGGCCTCCGTCGCCGTGCCCTTCGCCCTCGCGGTCGCCCTGGCGGCCGTCCTCGCGGCCAGGTGGCCCCGCCTCATCGGTACGGAGACGTCCCCCGTGCTGCTGGCCGTGTTCCTGGGCATCGCGCTGTCCGCCAGCGCGCTGTCGGTGCTCGCGCGCATCGTGGGGGAGAACCAGCTGCAGGCGACCCGCACCGGGGCCATGGCCACGGCCTGCGGGGCGCTCACCGAGATCACCGCCTGGTGCGGCGTCGCCTGCATCGCCTCCGTGGCCCGGAGCGGCGGCTCGGACCACGTCCTCCTCTCGCTCGCCGAACTCGCCTGCTACGCGGCGGCGATGGCCTTCGTGATCCGCCCGCTGCTGCGGCGCCTGCTGCGCCGGCCGGTCCGCGCCGACGGACATCCCCTGCTCGTCCTGCTGACCCTCGGCAGCGGGATCCTGCTGTCCGCGTGGACCACCTCGTGGCTCGGCATGCACGCCGTGATCGGCGCCTTCGCCTTCGGGCTGGCCATGCCGCGCGACGCCGCCGAGGAACTGCGGCACGCCGTCGAGGCGCCGATGCGCCACGCGGGGGCGCTGCTGGTGCCGGTCTTCTTCGCGCTCACCGGGCTGTCCGTGGACATCGGCGGGCTGGGTTCCGGAAGCCTGGTCGCGGTGGTGGTGTTCCTGGTCGTCACGTGGGGCGGCAAGTTCGCCGGCGCCAGACTGGGTGCCCGGCTGATCGGCGTGCCGCGCGGTGAGGCCACGACGGTGGCGGTCCTGCTCAACACCAAGGGCCTCGGCGAGGTCCTCATCCTGACGCTGGGCCGTGACCTCGGCATCATCGGCGACCGGCTGTTCACCGTTCTCCTCGTCACCGCCTTCGCCGCGACCCTGCCCGTCAACCCGCTCGTGCGGCGCCTCATCCGCGCTCCTGACGCCCGTCCCGGGACCGGGCCGGTCGCTCTGCCCCGTCAACAGCAGGACGCCGCCGCGAGATCGGGCATCGAGGAGGCCAGCGGCGCGTGACGCACCGCGAGACCCGGAGCACCGGTGGGGTGGAGACTTCCTGCGCCTGTCCGACCGGCATCACCGCTGAGATGACCTCCGGTGTCTCAATGAAGTCTCATTATTAGCCGTTGCCTGGCGGCGGTTCTCGTGTCTCCGGCTACGTCGGCAGGTGGCGGTAGACCGTCGCCCGGGAGACTCCGAGTGCCGCCGCGATCTGCTCGGCGGTGCGGCCGGCCGCGTGCAGGCGCCGGGCGGTGTCGACCATCGCCGGGCTCATCGCGCTCGGTCGGCCGCGCCGCTCACCGCCGACGCGCCCAGGGCCGGCGGCGGGCGGTTCGGGGCCGTCCAGCAGCCGGTGCACCCCGGCCAGGACGCAGGCGCGCAGGTCCTCGGGCGGGGCGTCGGCGAGCAGGATCACCGGGTCGGAGAGCATGGCGATCGTCTGGGCGGCGCGCACCCGGGCGACGAAGTCCGGGTGGGGCCCCGCCACCAGGACGTTCGCGCGCATCATCCCGTCGCGGAAGCGCGTGAAGCCCGGGCCCGAGAGGCCCGGCGCCGCGTCGTACAGGCTCATCCGCAGCAGGTCGCGGTGGCGCAGCCAGACGTCGAGCAGCCCCTCGATCGCCGCCCAGCGGACTGCGGCCGGATCCGGCGGGCCGGTGGGCGCCAGCGCGGCGTCCAGGTCGTCCAGCATCGGTTCGATCAGCGCGCCGAGGATGTCCGCCTTGCTGGGGAAGTGGTACAGCACCGCGGCCTTCGTCACGTCCACCCGCTCGGCGATCCCGCGTACCGAGGTGGCGTGGTAGCCGTGCGCGGCGAACTCCTCCAGGGCCACCGCAAGGATCCGTGCCCGGGTGTCGGGGTTCTCGGCAGTCATACGGGGAGCCTAGTCGCTGCCCCTTGCCTGACCAGCGGTCAGGGCGTAGCGTCGAATTACTGACCGATGGTCAGTCCGGGAGCGCCGACGCGACCGCTGACCGGCGACGGCTGCCGCGAGTCGGCCTGACCGCGATCAGGCGATGACACGCGATCAGGCGATGACAGAAGGAGCGTCCATGAACGCCTCGACCAAGACGGCCGATCGCACCGTGCTGATCTCCGGGGCCGGCATCGCCGGACCGACGCTCGCCCACTGGCTGGCCCGCCACGGCTTTCAGCCGACCGTGGTCGAGCGGGCTGCGGCCGTGCGCTCCAGCGGCAGCCCGGTCGATGTCGCCGGTCGCGCGATGGAGGTCGCCGAGCGGATGGGGATCAGGGACCGCCTCCGTGCGGCCGCCACCCAGGTGACCGGTGTGGGCTTCTACAACGGCGCGGGCCGCCGGGTCGGCAGGATCGACCTGCGGGGCCTGTCGGGCGCGGCCCGGGCCGACACGGTCGAGCTGCCGCGCGGCGATCTCGCCGCGATCGTCCACGAAGCGAGCCGGGACGACGCCGAGTTCGTGTTCGGCGACTCGATCGCGAGCCTGAGCCAGGACGAGGCGGGTGTCGACGTCACCTTCGAGTACGGCCGCCCCCGCCGCTTCGCCCTGGTGGTCGGCGCCGACGGCCTGCACTCCGCCGTCCGCCGGCTGGCCTTCGGCCCGGAGTCCGGGTTCGTCCGCCACCTGGGGATGTACGTGGCCACCATGCCGTTGGCCGGGGCGGCGGGCGACCTGCGGGAAGTGGCGATCCACAACGCGCCGGGCCGCGCCCTCTGCGTGCATCCCGGATGCGGCAGGCCGCTGGCCGCGTTCATGGTCCGGTCCGCCGCCGTGCCGGACTTCGACCACCGCGACACCGAGCAGCACCGGCGACTGCTGACCGCCGCGTTCGCCGGGATGGGCTGGCGCGCGCCCGAGGTGCTGGCGCAGGTGCGCAAGAGCGAGGAACTGTACGTCGACGCGGTGAGCCAGGTCCGGCTGCCGCAGTGGTCGCGGGGCCGGGTCACGCTGCTCGGCGACGCCGCGTCCTGCGCGTCGCTCTTCGGCGGCGGCTCCAGCCTGGCCATGGCGGGCGCCTACGGCCTGGCCGATGCCCTGGCCGCCGATCCCGCCGACCACCGCGCGGCCCTGGCCCGCTACGAGGCCGCGCACCGGGGGCTGGTGGACCAGGCCCGGCAGTCCGTACGAGCGGCCTTCGCGCTGCTCGTCCCGGCCGGCCGCGGCGGCATCCTGGCCAGGAACCTGGCCACTCGGCTGTCGCCGGTCGTGCTCGCGACAGCCCGGGCCGGGAGAGTGCTCAAGTCCCGTGCCACACCCGGGGATTGATCATGACTGGGCCCGAGCTTCCCTCGTTCGGCCGGCTGCGCGCAGGCGGCGTCGTACGAGTGGACATCGCCGGCCGCCTGGCCGTCGTCGACCACTTCGAGGACGCCGTCACCACCGTGGCGGCAGCCGGTGTGAACCGTTCGTGGGGGACCGGCCGTATCCACCGGTGAGGTGGCGACCGGGCGATGTCGCCCAGTCAGCTCGTGCCTGGTGCGGCCGTGTTGGCGAGGGGCGGCGGTGTCACGGCGCGGGACCGTGCGGCACCGCGCGTCATGTCCCGGAAAGCTCGTCACCGGCCCTCGCCGCCCATCGATTTCGGAGAAACTCCTTTGCGCAACAGCAGGTTCACCTCGGTCCTCCTGGCCGGCGTCACGACGCTGGCGGCCCTCGCCGTCGGCGTCGGCCCGGCGGGCGCCGCCTCGTCCGAGCCGGTCGACGTGCCGTCCGACCCGGCCGCCGTCACCGCCTTCCCGGACGCCTTCCCGGGCGCCTTCCCGGGCGACCAGGACGTCGAGGTCTTCGCCGAGGACGGCGCCATCAGCCGGACCAAGGTCCCTTCGGCGTCCCCCTTCGTCGCCGAGCAGTCCATGAGCGTGGACGCCGCCGGGGCCGCTGCCGGGGACGGCGCCGTCACGAAGGTCGTCAACAACGGGAGCACGGACAGCAAGCTGGACGTGGTCATGATCGGCGACGGCTACACGGCCTCGGAGCAGGACAAGTTCCGCAAGGACGCCGCGGCGAAGTGGAAGGACATCAGCGCCGTCGAGCCCTACGCCACCTACCGCAAGCTGTTCAACGTGTGGGCCGTGGGCGCGGTCTCCGCACAGTCGGGGGTCTCCGGGGACCCGAAGCAGAACACCGTCCGCAAGACCGCCCTCGGCTCGCACTTCTGGTGCAACTCCATCGAGCGGCTGCTGTGCGTGGACGTCAAGGCCGTCGACGCCTACGCCGCGAAGGCCCCGCAGGCCGACCTCGTGATCGTCGTCGCCAACACCGCCAAGTACGGCGGCGCCGGCTACGGCAGCACCCAGTCGCCGCTCGGGTACGAGGGCATCGCCACCGTGGCGGGCGGCAACGGCGCGTCCGGGCAGATAGCGGTGCACGAGACCGGCCACTCGCTGGGCAAGCTCGCGGACGAGTACTGGGCCGATGGGGCCGGGCCCTACCAGGGCGCGGAGCCCGGGCAGCCCAACATCACCACCCTGAGCGCCGACCGGATGCGCCAGGACAAGACCAAGTGGTACCGCTGGCTCGGCAAGACCTCGCCCGACGGCGGCAAGGTCGGCGCCTACCAGGGCGCCAGCAACTACCCGTCCGGCCTCAACCGGCCGACCGACAACTCGGTGATGCGCTCGCTCGGCCGCGAGTTCAACCTCCCCGGCCGCGAGGCGATGATCGCCGGCTTCTACCGGCGCGCCTCCACCCTCTCCAGCGCCACGCCCGTCACCACCCGGCTGACCGCGACCGACCGCCTCACCGTCGACCTCCCGGTCTCCGGCACCAAGCTGCGGTGGTACCTCGACGGCAAGGAGGTGACGGCCCTGCGCGACCGCAAGACGATCGCCGTCTCCGACCTCGGCCCCACCGGCCCCAAGCCCGCCGCCCACGAGCTCAAGGCCGTCGCGAACGACCCCACCTCGGCCGTCATCGACCCGGCCCTGACCCCGGCGCTGACCCGCAGCCTGGTCTGGAGCGTCACCCGCTGACCACGGGGCGTGGCCCCTCGTGCCCGGCCCGTCGTGTCCGGCCCCTCCTGCCCGGCCGGGACGGGAGGGGCCGCGCCCACGGCGGAAGCCGCACCGGCCGGAGATCGCCCCGGCCGGGCCCGCACCGGCAGGGGCCCGCGAGGCCCGGCCGGTGCTCGGCCCGGCCTTCATGCCGACGGCGATCTACCATGGCTGGGAAGGCTTCGTCTCCAAGCCCGCGCCACAGCGGCGGGGAGGTCGGCATGGCGTTCGACACGACGGGGTTCGAGCAGGCGGACAGCGGCCGGTACCTGCCGATCTCTGAGCACGGCCTGATCGGCGACCTCCGGACGACCGCCCTGGTCGGCACGAACGGCACCATCGACTGGTACTGCTGTCCGCGCTTCGACGCGCCCAGCGTGTTCGGGGCCATCCTCGACGCGGACCGGGGCGGATCGTTCGAGCTGGCCGCGGACGTCCCGACCCGCACCCGGCAGTTCTACTTCCCCGACACGAACGTGCTGATCACGCGCTTCTTCGCCGCGGACGGCGTGGCGGAGATCCAGGACTTCATGCCCGTGGCCGACGAGTCGCCCGAGGTCGCCCGGCACCGGCTGATCCGCCGGCTGGTCTGCGTCCGGGGAATCCTCCCGTTCCGGGCGCGGATCGCCCCGCGCTTCGGCTACGGCGCCGAGGCGCACACCGTGTCCCTCGAAGGCCACGTCGCGGTCTTCCGCTCCCCGTCGCTCACCCTCGCGCTGACCGCCACCGCGCCGCTGGAGACCGACGGACTGGACGTGTGGTCGCACTTCAAGCTCCTGGAGGGCGACTCCGTCGTGTTCGCCCTCGACCAGATCGGCGACGACGTCCCGGCCCGGTCGTGTCCGCGCGCCGAGGCGGAGGAGCAGTTCGAGGCGACCGTCCGGTTCTGGCGCCACTGGCTGGCCGGGTCGCGTTACCAGGGGCGGTGGCGGGAGATGGTCCACCGCTCCGCCCTGCTGCTCAAGCTGCTCACCTACGCGCCGACCGGCGCGATCGTCGCCGCACCCACCACCAGCCTGCCCGAGCAGGTCGGCGGCGAGCGCAACTGGGACTACCGGTACATGTGGGTCCGCGACGCCGCCTTCTGCGTCTACGCCATGCTGCGCCTCGGGTTCACCTCGGAGGCCGAGGCGTTCATGGGCTTCCTCTTCGAGCGCATGCGCGACACCGCCGCGAACGGCCCGTTGCAGATCATGTACGGCATCGACGGGCGCACCGAGCTGCCCGAGTACGCACTGCCGCACCTGGAGGGCCACCTGGGCTCCGCACCCGTCCGGGTCGGCAACGCCGCCACCGGCCAGCTCCAGCTGGACATCTACGGAGCCATGATCGACTCCATCTACCTGTACGACAAGTGGGGGCAGCCGATCAGCAGCGACGGCTGGGAGGACGTCGGCATGGTGGCGGACTGGCTCTGCGACCACTGGGACCAGCCCGACGAGGGCATCTGGGAGACCCGCGGGGGCCGCAGGAACTACGTGTACTCGCGGCTGATGTGCTGGGTGGCGCTGGAGCGGGCGATCCGGATGGCGAACCGCCGCGGCCTGCCGGCCGACCTGCCCCGCTGGCGGCAGACCCGGGACGCGATCTACCACCAGATCATGCGGCGCGGCTGGTCGAGCGAGCTGGGCGCGTTCGTCCAGTCCCTGGACGACGGCGAGCTGGACGCCTCGCTGCTGATGATGCCGATGGCCAAGTTCATCTCGCCCACCGACCCCAAGTGGCTCTCCACCCTGGACGCGCTCACCAAGGGCCTGGTCTCCGACTCCCTGGTCTACCGCTACAACCCGGCCACCAGTCCGGACGGCCTGAGCGGCTCGGAGGGCACCTTCTCGATCTGCTCCTTCTGGTACGTGGAGGCACTGGCCCGCGCGGGCCGCCTGGAGGAGGCCCGGCTCGCCTTCGAGAAGATGCTCACCTACGCCAACCACCTCGGGCTGTTCGCCGAGGAGATCGGCCCGACCGGCGAGCAACTCGGCAACTTCCCGCAGGCCTTCACCCACCTGTCGCTGATCAGCGCGGCCTTCAACCTCGACCGCGCGCTGGGCTGAGATTGCGTCAATTCGGCTGAATCCAGCCCCTGTTCGTCTCCCTTTCTGCTCCTGTCCGGCTTCTGTCCGGTTCCTCTCCGGTTCCCGTTCGGCGGGAACGAGCAGGTCGCGGATGAGCTGAGGTGAATGGCGACATCTTGTCGGCCCACATCCGTTGACGGCCCCAGGCGGCACTGCAATGCTCATGACCAAACCTGCGCAACATCTGAGCAGTGCCATCACCCTGTCATCACGGAAAGGGCCCAACCCTCATGCGCCGTACCGCTGTTGTCATGATGACCACGCTGCTGGCCTCCGCCGCGGCACTCACCGTCCCCGCCACCGCCCAGGCCGCATCCGCCGCCGCGCGCCAAGCTGCGCCCGCCACCGCCCAGGCGGAGCAGTCGAGTTCGGGCGCGTCGCTGGCCGGCGGGTGTAACGCCATCGCCACCGGCGGCGGCCAGGTCATCGGAACCTGTACGGACATCAGCCCCCTGCAGATCTGGCGCGTGCAGGCGCAGTGCCAGTACTACGTCAACCACACCGGCCCGTACATGCGCATGGCGATCGGCGGGGCCGTCGTCGGGAGCGGGATGAGCACCGCCATGTGCAACTTCGGCGACACCGTCATGTTCCCGCAGGTCGTCTTCCTCGGGACGGTGCCGCCGCCGGTCTCCGGGCCGCAGGGGCAGATCAGCGGCTACGCGAGCAAGTGCATCGACGTCCAGGGCGGCGAGAACAAGAACGGCACCGCGGTCCAGATCTACGACTGCAACGGCACGAACGCCCAGAAGTGGACCGTCGGAGTGGACGGGACACTACGCGCCCTCGGCAAGTGCATGGACGTGCAGGGCGGCGGCACCGCCAACCACACCATGATCCAGCTCTACGACTGCAACGGCGGCGGCGCCCAGCAGTGGAAGGCCCAGTCCGACGGCTCGCTGCTCAACCCGCAGTCCGGCCGCTGCCTGGACGACCTGGGCTTCGCCACCAACAACGGCAACCAGCTCGGCATCTGGGACTGCAACGGCGCCGACAACCAGAAGTGGAACCTCCCGCACTGATCCCCCACCCCTCGGCCCGGCCGTAATCTCCCCCACGGCCGGCCCGACGGGGCCCCTCGAATCCCACCTCCGGAGCCACGGGGTCCGGAAGCTGGATTCCCGCTGGCAGCCCGGCTGCTGCTGGCCGGTGGTCCCGTTGTGCCGCGGCCACCCACCGCCCGTCCGGCAGCCGTTCGACGCCGGTGGCGGCGCCGATCTCGGCGACGGACGTGA
>NZ_JBFBIR010000086.1:0-25743 GCF_040685715.1 Kitasatospora sp. NPDC088264 | reverse complement strand
GGTACTGCAGGGGGGACCCTGTGGGAGAGTAGGACGCCGCCGAACAATCATTCACAGAGAACCCCCATCCGGGAAACCGGATGGGGGTTCTCTGCGTTGTGATTCACTCGTCCTGGAGTTCCTCGTCCTCTTCCCACGGCCGCGATTGTGCCTGGGCTGATGCCCGGCCATCGGGTTGAGGTGGTACCGCCGCCGTTCCCCACGCCGGCCGGGTCAGCCAGGCGTCCCTGTCGTTGGTGAGCCGGGCGATGCCCGTCCCGTCCGGCCGCATGGTGTAGAGGTCGGCCTCGGAGCCGGCGGGGGCCTCGGCGAACACGATGGACTTGCCGTCGGGCGCGTAGGACGCGGTGCCGTAGAAGACGTTGGATGGGGCGGGGGTCAGCGCGCCGATGGCGGTGCCGTCGGGGTGGACGGTGTAGATGCCGCCGCCGGGGGCGTCGGTGCGGCCGGCCGGGTAGGTGGTGAAGAGGATCTGGGTGCCGTCGGGGGACCAGTTGGCGCGGTCTCCGGCGCGCAGTTCCCAGGGGGTGAGCTGCCGCAACCCGGTGCCGTCCGCGGCGACGACGTAGATGGCGCGGCTGTTGGCGGGCTGACCGGTGGCACCGGTGCGGTACTCGAAGGTGAGCTGCTTGCCGTCGGGGGACCAACTGGGGTTGCTGACCTGCCCGGAGTACGGCTTGTCGTTGGTGAGGAAGGTGAGCCGCTGGACGTCGGTGCCGTCGGGGCTCATCAGGTAGAGGTCCGAGTACTGGATCTGGTTTCTGTCGGCCGGGTCGAGGGCGCCCCAGGAGCGGCTGAAGGCGAGTTGCTTGCCGTCGGGTGAGTAGGCGGGGGCGCGTTCGTCCTCGTTGGTGCAGTCGGCGGTGCCGGTCTCGCAGAGCTGGTCGATCTGGTGGGCGCCGTCGCCGTTGGTGGAGACCGTCCAGAGGCGGGCGGCGCCGCTTCGTGGGTCGGTCCGGTCGAAGGTGATCGTGCTGCCGTCCGGGGACCAGTCGGGGCGGTCGTCGCGGGTGCGGTCGGGCGGCTGGGTGACCTGGTGCCAACCGGTGCCGTCGGGTGCGAGGGTGACGATGGCGCTGGTGGTGCGGGCGGTGTTGAGGAAGACCCCGCCGACGATCAGACCGTTGTGTGCGGTGGCCGCAGGCGTTCCGGCGGCGGCGCCGACCACGCCGGGGCTCGCGGCGGCGGTCGTCGACTCGGCTGCGGTGGAGGGGGCGTCCGCCTGGATCTCGGACAGGGGGATCTCACCGGGTTCGGCGCCGCACCCGGTCAGCAGGGCGCTCAGCAGCAGAAGGCCCGCACCGGCGCTGGCGCGGGTGCGGGCCTCGGGTGTGGACCTGGGGGACTGCCGTGTGCGGGTCATCCGTGTCATTTCCGCTCCGACCTTTCCGACCTCTCCGGCGTTCGCTCCGTCTCCGATGCAGGACGAAGGCCCCTCAAAGGGGCTGTCACTGTGTCAGACGGGGAGCGTCGGCGACCGGGCGACACGCGACGCCTGGCGTTCGGTCGGTCACACGGAGTAGAAGGTCTCGGGAGGGCGGCGCGGGGTGGAACCGGGGCGGGGCTGGTCAGCCCCGGGCGGCGCGGCGCTCGGCCTTGGCGAGGGCCTCCGCCTCGTCCTCGGCCTCGGCGACCTCCAGGGTGGGCGCGGTGCCGTCGAGGTGGGTGGGCAGCCACCAGGTGTCGTCCGGGCCGGAGGGCTTGCCGGGGTACTCGCGCTGGGCCTGGTCGAGCATCTCGCTCATGGCCGCGCGCAGCCGCCTGGTGACCATGACGGGCTTGTCGTTCGGGCCGAGGTGAATCGGTTCGCCGATCATGATGGTGACGGGGACGTGGCGCTTGGTCAGGGTCTTCGGACGGCCCTTGGTCCAGAGCTGCTGGGTGCCCCAGAGGATGACGGGCAGCAGCGGGGTGCCGGAGTCGGCGGCCATCCGGGCGGCGCCGGTCTTGAACTTCTTCAGCATGAACGAGCGGCTGATGGTCGCTTCGGGGAACACCCCGACGACCTCGCCGGCCTTGAGGGCGCGCACGGCGGCCTCGTACGCGGGCTGCCCGTCGGTGCGGTCGACCGGGATGTGCTTCATGCCGCGCATCAGCGGGCCGGAGACCCGGTGCTTGAAGACGTCGTCCTTGGCCATGAAGCGGGTCTTGCGCTTGCCGCCGCGGTAGGCGCCGAGGCCGGCGAAGAGGAAGTCCAGGTAGCTGATGTGATTGCTGACCAGTACGGCTCCGCCCCTGGCGGGGATGTTCTCGGCGCCTACGATCTTGATCCGCACGTCGAGCGCACGGAAGGCGGTGAGTGCGGCGCCGATCACCGGCGGGTACACGAACTCTGCCACGGTCAGTCCTGACTTCCACGGGCCGGAGCCCGGTACGGCGGGTACCCGCGTCGCTGAGCGGGGCCGACCGGAGCGCGGCACGCCGCGGCGGTCACGGGTGATTCACGGAGATGATCCCCCGAACGAGTGCCTGCTGTCACCTGAGCCGTGCGGTCAAGCGGATATTCGCGGTGTGATCTCCGTGATGAGTTCGGGTGGGAACTTTTCCCTCCCCGGCGACCTGGAGGCCCGGTCCGTCCCGGAGGCCCAGGGGGCCCAAGGGGTGGCTAGGCTCCGGCGCCGAGGCGCCCCTGGGCGCGGCGGACGAAGGGGTAGACCTCACGGCCGAGGCAGTAGCCGAACGCGGCGTTGAGGAAGGCCGCCGCCAGGGCGAAGGCCGTGGCCAGTAGGCCGAGCCAGGCCACCCCGGTGAGGAAGCCGAGGGCGCCGACGGCGGCGAACACCAGGCCGACTCCCTGCGCGAAGCGGGGTGGCCGCTCGTCCTCGGTCTCGGAGGGCGGGGCCAGTCGGGGGAGGAGGAAGGTCTGGTAGAGCCAGTCGTAGGGGGAGAGCCGCAGGCCGCCGAACGCGCCGAGTGCGAAGACGAGGGCCTGGACGGCCAGCAGCACGTCACTGCCGGTGATGAGGGCGGCGGCCAGCACGACCGAGGTGAGCGCGGCGGCGAAGCGGGGACCGCGGGGATCGATCTGCACGAGGGCTCCGGGAGGGTCGCGACGGGCGGCGGCGGGGCGCGTCAGCGACAGCGGGTGGTGGTGGCCCGGCCCAGGTCGACGACGCGGCGGGAGGTCAGCAACGGCGGTGCGGTGCGGTCGGATTCCACCCGGCGATCGTACGCGGGCCCGGCCCGGTGGTCGACCTCCCTTTCGAGGCCCGGGGCCGCTGCCGCAGACTGGGGACGGCCGGTTGGTGGTGTGCGTCGTCGTGTCGGCGCCGGCGACCACCTTCGGGCTGCTACGGGCACGGCACGACGGGAGGCTGAGGGTGCGCACCAACGGCGGGGCGGTACGGCTGTCGGAGGCGGAGCTGGGCGGGGCGCTCGGCGAGCGGGCGACGCTGGTTCAGTTCTCGACGGCGTTCTGTCAGCCGTGCCGGGCCACCCGCCGGGTGCTCGCGGAGGTGGCCGGCATGGTCGACGGGGTGGCGCACGTCGAGGTGGACGCCGAGGAGCGGCTGGAGCTGGCTCGGCGGCTGGAGATCCTGCGGACGCCGACCGTCCTGGTGCTGGACGGGGGCGGCCGGGTGGTGCGCCGGGCGGCCGGACTGCCGCGCAAGGTGGATGTGATCGCGGCGCTCGGCGAGGCGGTGTGAGCCAGGGCCCCGGCGATCCTGCGGCGGATATGTAGTCCGATCAGGTGGTGTCGGGGCTGCCCTGGGGCAGGATGGGCGCAGACGGAAGTGCAGCCGCCCGGCCTAAGCTACTGGCCAGTAGTGACCACTGGACTACTGCCGAGTATGCTGCCAGGAAGTTCCGGACCGGCACGGGAACCCGCTGCCCGGAGCGGGCGCGCACCGTGTTCGCGCCCCGCTTGCACAGCCGCAGCCGCCGGACGAGACCAGTACAGGAGACAGGCCGTGAGCTTGAGGATCGTTGTCTGTGTGAAGTACGTGCCGGACGCGACGGGTGACCGTCGGTTCGCGGACGACCACACCACCGACCGGGAGGGTGTGGACGGCCTTCTGTCGGAGCTCGACGAGTACGGCGTGGAGCAGGCGCTGCGGATCGCGGCGGCGAACGAGGGCGCCGAGGTGACGGTGCTGACGGTCGGGCCGGACGACGCGAAGGACGCGCTGCGCAAGGCGCTGTCGATGGGTGCGGACAAGGCCGTGCACGTGAATGACGAGGACATCCACGGTTCGGATGTGATCGGGACGTCGGCGGTGCTGGCGAAGGCGCTGGAGAAGACCGGGTTCGACCTGGTGATCGGTGGGATGGCGTCGACGGACGGTTCGATGGGTGTGCTGCCGGCGCTGCTGGCGGAGCGCCTCGGTGTGGCGCAGGTGACGCTGCTGTCGGAGGTGTCGGTCGAGGGCGGTGTGGTGCGGGGTCGTCGTGACGGTGACGCGGCGACGGAGCTGGTGGAGGCGGCGCTGCCGGCGGTGGTGTCGGTGACGGACCAGTCGGGTGAGGCCCGGTACCCGTCGTTCAAGGGGATCATGGCGGCGAAGAAGAAGCCGGTCCAGTCGCTGGATCTGGACGATCTGGGCATCGGGGCGGACGAGGTCGGTCTGGCGGGTGCGTGGACGGCGGTGGAGTCGGTGGCGGCGCGTCCGGCGCGGACCGCGGGCACGGTCGTCAAGGACGAGGGCGAGGGCGGCAGGCAGCTCGCCGGCTTCCTCGCCGACCAGAAGTTCATCTAGTCCCCCCCGTTCGCGCATCCAACGATCGATCAGGAGCAACGAATCATGGCTGAGATCCTGGTTCTGGTGGACCACGCCGACGGTGCGGTCCGCAAGCTGGCCCTCGAACTGCTGACCCTGGCCCGCCGGATTGGCGAGCCGTCCGCGGTCGTGCTGGGCGCCGGTGCTGCCGCCGCCGACCTCGCGGCCAAGGCCGCCGAGTACGGCGCGGCCAAGGTGTACGTCGCCGACGGCGCGGAGTTCACCGACCAGCTGGTCGTCCCGAAGGTGGACGCCCTCACCCAGATCGCCAAGGCCAACGACGCCGCCGCCGTCCTGGTCACCTCCTCCGGTGAGGGCAAGGAGATCGCCGCCCGCGTTGCACTGCGGCTGGGCTCCGGCATCATCACCGACGCCATCGACCTGGAGGCCGGTGAGGGTGGCCCGGTCGCCACCCAGTCGGTGTTCGCCGCGTCCTTCCAGGTGAAGTCGAAGGTGACGAAGGGCGTGCCGGTCATCACCGTCAAGCCGAACGCGGTGGCCCCCGAGGCCGTTGCGGGCGCGGGCGCGGTGGAGAACGTGGCGGTGGAGTTCACCGGCAACGCGGCCAAGGTCACCTCGCGCACCCCGCGGGTCTCGACCGGCCGTCCGGAGCTGACCGAGGCCGCGATCGTGGTCTCGGGCGGCCGTGGCGTCGGCGAGGCGGCCGGCTTCGGCGTCGTCGAGGAACTCGCTGACGCGCTGGGCGCGGCCGTCGGCGCCTCGCGTGCCGCCGTCGACGCGGGCTGGTACCCGCACAGCAACCAGGTCGGCCAGACCGGCAAGCAGGTCTCGCCGCAGCTGTACATCGCGGCTGGCATCTCCGGTGCCATCCAGCACCGGGCGGGCATGCAGACCTCGAAGACCATCGTGGCCGTCAACAAGGACCCGGAGGCCCCGATCTTCGAGCTGGTCGACTACGGCGTGGTCGGCGACCTGTTCGCCGTGCTGCCGCAGCTGACCGCCGAGGTGAAGGCCCGCAAGGGCTGATCCCCGCACACGGCAGTGGGAGGGCGTGGCACCGGGTACCCGGTGCCACGCCCTCCGGCGTTTCCGGCACAGGTCGGTACAAGCCAGGTGGGCGGCGGCTGGTGACCGCTGCCCACGGACGGTCCGGGTGCGGCCCGTAGAGTCGGCGCGACAGCGTGAGACGAGGGCGAGGACGGAAGCATGGCACTGCTGACCGCACTTCAGGGCGACTACGGGGACGCGGCGGACGCGCTGCGGATCGACGGGCGGGCGCTGTCCCGCGAGGAACTGCTGGGCGCGGCGACCGCCGTCGCCGACCGGGTGGCCGGTGCGCCCGCGCTCGCCGTGCTCGCCCGGCCCGCCGTCGAGACGGTCGTCGCCGTGGTCGGCGGCCTGCTGGCGGGCGTGCCCGTGGTGCCGCTGCCGCCCGACTCCGGGCCCAAGGAGCGCGAGCACATCCTGCGCGACTCGGGTGCGGTGCTGCTCGCGCACGCCGTGGGCGACGCGGTGCCGGGTGAGGTGGAGGGGGTGCCGGTCGACCCGGCGGACCGCGCCGCCACCACGTTCGCCGAGCCCGCGCCGGACGCCACCGGCTTCGTCCTCTACACCTCCGGCACCACCGGGGCGCCCAAGGGAGCCGTGATCCGGCGCCAGGCGATCGCCGCCGACCTGGACGCGCTCGCCGCGGCCTGGCAGTGGACCGCCGAGGACACCCTCGTCCATGGCCTGCCGCTGTTCCACGTCCACGGACTGATCCTCGGCGTCCTCGGCGCCCTGCGGACCGGCAGCCGGCTCGTGCACACCGGGCGGCCCACCCCGGAGGGGTACGCGGCCGCGAGCGGCAGCCTGTACTTCGGGGTGCCGACCGTCTGGTCCCGGGTGGCGGCCGACCCCGGGGCGGCGGGTCGGCTGGCCTCGGCCCGGCTGCTGGTCTCCGGCAGCGCGCCGCTGCCGGTACCGGTGTTCGAGAAGCTGGCCGCGCTCACCGGGCACGCCCCGATCGAGCGCTACGGGATGACCGAGTCGCTGATCACCGTCAGCACCCGGGCGGACGGCGAGCGTCGGCCCGGCAGCGTCGGCCTGCCGCTGGACGGGGTGCGCACCCGGCTGGTCGGCGAGGACGGCGCGCCGGTGCCCTCCGACGGGGAGAGCATCGGAGAGTTGCAGGTCGCCGGGCCGACCCTGTTCAGCGGGTACCTCAACCGGCCCGACGCGGACGCCGAGGCCTGGACGGCTGACGGCTGGTTCCGCACCGGGGACGTCGCCGTGATCGGTGAGGACGGCTTCCACCGGATCGTCGGTCGCGCCTCCGTCGACCTGATCAAGAGCGGCGGCTACCGGATCGGCGCCGGTGAGGTGGAGGCCGCGCTGCGCGACCACCCCGCGGTCGCCGACGCGGCGGTGGTCGGTGCGCCGGATGAGGACCTCGGGCAGGCCGTCGTCGCGTACGTCATCCCGGACGGCGCCGTGACGGGGGAACAGCTGACGGCCTTCGTGGCGGAGCGGCTGTCCGCGCACAAGCGGCCGCGCCGGGTCGTGCTGGTGCCCGAACTGCCCAGGAACGCGCTGGGAAAGGTGTTGAAGAAGCAGCTGCTGGCGGAGGCGGACCAGCAGGGGTGAGGGGGCGTCGGGCAAGCAGCCCGATGACTGGCCTTCACCCTGATACCCCGTCGGTGCTCACCGGCCGTGAACCCTTCCATTGGCTCACTCCACTGCGCGCCGTGAGCGGACGCGTGCCTACCGTGACACGCAGGCAGAACTGAATCCCCGCCCGGCATGCCGCGGCTCCCGGTCGCACGACCGGAGGCCGTGGCATGCCGGGCGGGGTCTGCCGAGCCGTGCGTGCCGTCTCACCGGGACGTGCGTGTCCGTAGCCGATTCCGCAGCCGCCCCCGTGGCGGCAGTTCGCAGCAGTGAGGGAAGACAGCAGGATGACCACCGTCAACACCGGCGCGCCGGGTGCCGCCGACGAACCGACCGGGCAGCACGCTGCCACCACCGTCGACCAGCTGGCGGCCACCGTCAGCCCCGTCCGCCCCGTCCGTCCCTCGCGGGCCGCGCGGGTGCGCCGGGGGATAGGCATGGTGGCCGTGATCGTGGCCGGTGCGGGTGTGATCGGCGTCGGCCCCGGCGTCAGCCCCGCCGTCGCCGCCGAGTCGGCACCGGCGCACGCCGGGTGGGACGGCTCGCGGTACTGGTTCAAGAACAGTCAGGGGCAGTGGCGCTGGACCACGCACTACGACGTGTACGTGGCGCGGACGGGGGGCGGATCCTCCTCCGCAGCGAAGGCCCCGTCGACGGGCGCGAAGTCGAGCGGGGGGATCAAGCAAGGCTGGGACGGGTCGCGGTACTGGTTCAAGAACAGCAAGGGGGAGTGGCGCTGGACCACGCACTACGACGTGTACGTGGCGCGGACGGGGGACGGGTCCCCGTCGTCGTCCGGGTCGTCCGGGTCGTCCTCGTCGGGTTCGTCGGGCTCGGCCGCCGGCGAGGTGGCGGGGGACCAGGGCGTCGAGTCCGCCGTGCAGTTCGCGCTGAGCCAACTGGGCAAGCCGTTCCGGACCGCGGGCAACGGGCCGGACGGGTACGACTGCTCGGGCCTCGTGCAGCAGGCCTTCCGACGCGGCGGGGTGAACCTGCCGCGGGTGGCCAACGACCAGTACGCGGCGACCACGCCCATCAGCGCCGGCCAGCTGCGCCGGGGCGACCTGCTGTTCTGGTCCCCCAACGGCACCAAACGGGGCATCCAGCACGTGGCGATCTACCTGGGCAACAACCAGTACGTCGAGGCGGCGCGGCCGGGCACGCTGATCCGGATCTCGGGGATCAGCAGCGGCTACTACCCGTCGTACATGGGGCGGCCGTAGACCGAGTGCTGCTAGGCACGTGAGCCGGGGCGTTCGGGAGTTGTGGCCCGGGCGCCCCCACCGGGGGTGAGCCCGGCCCGCCCAGGCCCGTCGGGAAGCGGCTGGTCAGAGGTCGGTCGGGCGGGGGAGGGCGCCACGCGCGCCCAGGGCGGTGACGGCGAAGGCGCCGGCGGCCACGGCGGTGGCGGCCGCGGCGGGGAGGGAGGCGCCGCGGGCGAGTCCGGCGGCGAGGGCGCCGCAGAAGACGTCGCCGGCACCGGTGGTGTCGACGACCTGGACGGCGGGGGCGGGCAGTCGGGCCGACCGTCCCTCGGTGGCGACCAGCGCGCCCTCGCCGCCGAGGGTGAGTACGACGCCGTCGGCGCGGCGGGCGAGGGCCCGGGCGGCCTCCTCGACGGTGGGGGCACCGGTCAGCTGGCGGGCCTCGACGGCGTTGGCGACGACCAGGGGGTGGCGCCCGGTCGGACCGGTGTCGGGGAGCGAGCCGGCCGGGGCGGCGTTGTGCACCCAGTGGGTGCCGTCGGCCGGCAGGGCGGCGGCGGTCGCTCGGATGCACTCCTCGGGGACCTCGCCGCTGGTGAGGAGCACGTCGACGGGGAGCAGGTGCAGGCGGGCGAGTGCGGCGGTGACCTCGGCGGCGGTCAGGTGGGCGTTGGCACCGGGGACGACGACGATGCTGTTCTCGCCGGCGGGGTCGACCATGACGATCGCCTGCCCGGTCGGCGCGTCGGGGTGGGTGAGCACGGAGGCCGTCTCGACTTCCGCGCCGCGCAGGTCGGTGACCGCGGCTGCGCCGTCGGCGTCGTGCCCGACCTTCGCGACCAGGTGGACGGCGGCGCCCATGCGCGCCGCCGCCACCGCCTGGTTCGCGCCCTTGCCGCCGAACCCCTGGGTGGCGGCGGTGGCGAGGACGGTCTCGCCGGGGGCGGGGAGGACGGGGCAGCGGAGGATGCGGTCGGCGTTGATCGAGCCGATGACGATGACGCGGCCGGCTGGGAGCAGCTTCATCGTTCCTCTGTACGTGCTGGGGTGCGCGCGGCGCAAGCGGGCGCCGGGGGGCGCGCGAGGGGCGCGGGGAAGAATATGTCGACCGGTCTACTGAATTATGCAGACCGGTCTAGATATTGCCGGGAGAAATCTGTCGGTCGGTCTACATAGTCGGGTGGAGGGGGTGATGCGAGGTGATCTGGGGTGATGATGGCGCACAGGAAGTCGGACGGGCCGACTTCCTGTGCGCGCAGGGTGTGAGCAGGGTGCAACTTTGATGTAGACCGGTCTACATATTTCTCCCGGAAGGCGGCTGGCCTGGGCACATGCCCCTGTCAAGGGGCGGAGTGGGGCGCAACGGCGGGCGCGGTGGGGAGGTATGGGGAGCGGCGTGGCGCGGGTACCACCACGGGTGGCGCTGGTTCGGCCGACGGGGGCGCTGCCCGGTGCGAACGGCATCGGGGCAAGTCGAGGGCAGGGGACGTTGTGATCGTCTGGGTCAATGGCACATTCGGGGCGGGCAAGACGAGTGCCTGCCGCGAGCTGGTGGAACTGCTGCCCGGGAGCGTGCTCTTCGATCCCGAGCTGGTGGGCTTCGGCCTGCGCCGGATGCTCCCGGCCGACCGGCTGGCGACGGTGTCCGACTTCCAGGACCTGGCGGCCTGGCGCCGGCTCGTCCCCGAGACGGCGGCCGCGCTGCTCAGTGAGGTCGCGGGCCCGCTGGTGGTCCCGATGACCCTGCTCAGGGAGGACTACCGGGACGAGATCTTCGGCGACCTCGCCTCCCACGGCATAGCGGTGCACCACTTCGTCCTGGACCCAGAAGAAACGATCCTGCGTCACCGCATCGCCCACCGCGACGAGTGCCCGGGAGATCCGGAGGCCAGCGAGCGGGTCCGCACGTGGTGCTTCGAGCACGTGGCCCGCTACCGGGCCGCCCGGCGCTGGCTGGTCGAGGACGCCCGGATGCTCGACACCAGCGAGCTCACCCCCCGCGAGACCGCCCACCGGATCGCCGAACTGGTCCGCGTCGGCGCCGCCCGCTGCCCGATCGTCCAGACCCCCGACCCGACCGGGGACACCGTGGCCTCCGCCGTCCTGTTCTTCGACGAACAGGACCGCGTCCTGCTGGTCGACCCCGTCTACAAACCCGACTGGGACTTCCCCGGAGGCGTGGTCGAACGCGGCGAGGCCCCCACCGACGCGGCCCTGCGCGAGACCGCCGAGGAACTGGGCCTGCGGCTCGACCCGACCGGGCTGCGCCTGCTCGCCGTCGACTGGGAGCCGCGCACCGGCCCGCGCCGCGGCGGCCTGCGCCTGATGTACGACGGCGGCCAACTGGACGCCGCCTCCCGCCAGAACCTGCTGCTCCAGGCCGAGGAACTGCGCGACTGGCGCTTCGTCACCCTGGACGAGGCCGCCGACCTGCTGCCCCCGAGCCGCTACCGCCGCCTCGCCGCCGCCCTGGACGCCCGCCGCAGCGGCGAGTTGCGCTACCTGGAGGCGGGCCGCCGGGTCGCGCTCGGCCTGGCCAGCACGGCGGACGCGGCGTAGCCGCCTGGGGTGCCTGACGAGCCCGGGTGCCGGGCCGCCCCGGGTGCCGGGCCGTCCAGAGGCGGTGGCCGCTGTCCAGAGGCGCTGGCCGTTGGCCCAGGTCGTTGGCCGATGGCTCGGCAGGGGCGGGAGGATGGGGGCATGCCGTTCACACTGAGCCACCCCGCCGCCGTCCTGCCCCTGCTGCGCGCCGCCGGGGAGCGCGGGCCGCTGGTCGCCTCGGCGCTGGTCGCCGGATCGATGGCGCCCGACGTCCCGTTCTTCGCCGAGTCGCTGCTGCCCGGGGTGTACGGCCACGGCGGTCTGACGCACCGCTGGTGGGCCGTGCCGACGCTGGACGTGGCGATCGCGGGCGCGCTGGTGGCCGGCTGGCACGGCCTGCTGCGCGCGCCGCTGGTGGCGCTGCTGCCCGACCGGTGGGCGGGCGCGGCCGAGGTGCTGACGGTCCGGCGGTCCGCCGGAGCCGGGGCGGGTGCGGGGGCGGCGTGGTTCGCGGCGTCGGCGGCGATCGGTGCGGCCACCCACGTCGGCTGGGACGCGTTCACCCACGAAGGCCGGCTGGGTGTCCGGCTGCTGCCGGTGCTGGACCGGGAGGTGGCCGGGGTTCCGCTCTACTCGGCTCTGCAGTACGGCAGTTCGGCGCTGGCTCTGGCCGCGATGGCGGGCTGGGCGGTGCGGGCGGCGCGGGGCGTGGAGCCGGTCCGCCCGGCCGTGGCACTCGCTCCCCGGGCGCGCCGCGCCGCCGTCGCGGCCCTGGGCGCGGCGACGGCGGTCGGGGTGCTGCACCGGCTGGTCCCGCTGCGGCGGAACCTGATCCCGGAGTTCTGCTTCGGCGCCGGGGCCGGGCTCGCGGTGGGGGCGGTCGGTTACGCGGTGGTGGCGGGTGCCGCCCGCAGGTTCCGGGGCGGGCGGCCGGTGCCGGGGACCGCCGACGGCGGCCCCCGGACCAACGTGCGTCAGACCGAGCGCAGTTCGGCGTAGCGGCGGAGGAACAGGGCCTCGGAGAGGGCCATCCGCTCCAGCTCCTGCGGGTCGACGCTCTCGTTGACCGCGTGGATCTGGGTGGTCGGCTCCTCGACGCCGATCAGCACGATCTCGGCCTTCGGGTAGAGCGAGCGCAGCGTGTTGCAGAGCGGGATCGAGCCGCCCTCGCCGGAGGCGACCATCTCGGTGCCGAAGGCCTCGGCCATGGCCTCGCCCATCGCCTCGTACGCCGGGCCGGTGGTGTCGGCGTTGAACGGGGCACCGGTGCCCTGGCGTTCGACGGTCAGACGGGCGCCGAGCGGGACCTGCGCCTCCAGGTGGGCGACCAGCGCGTCCTGGGCGGCGGTCGGGTCGCTGCCCGGCGGGACGCGCAGGCTGACCAGGGCCTTGGCGGCGGCCTGGACGGAGGAGGTGGCGCCGATCACCGGCGGGGCGTCGATGCCGAGGACGGTGATCGCGGGGCGGGCCCACAGGCGGTCGGCGATGGTGCCGGTGCCGGTCAGGGCGACGCCGTCGAGCACCTTGGCGTCGGAGCGGAACTGCGCCTCCGAGTACTGGACACCGCTCCAGGTCTGGCCGCCGGTCAGTCCGGCCACCGCGACGTCGCCGTGCTCGTCGTGCAGCGAGGCGAGCATCCGGACCAGCGACTGCAGCGCGTCCGGGGCGGCGCCGCCGAAGGCGCCGGAGTGCAGGTTGCCGGCCAGGGTGGTGACCGCGACCTCGACGACCGTCATGCCGCGCAGCGAGGCGGTCACGGTGGGCAGGCCGGGGGCGAAGTTGCCGGTGTCGCCGATGATGATGGCGTCGGCGGCGAGCAGTTCGGGGTGGGCCTCGGCGTAGCGCTCCAGGCCGCCGGTGCCCTGCTCCTCCGAGCCCTCGACGATGATCTTCAGACCGACCGGGTAGCCGTCGCCGTACACCTGCCGCAGGGCTCGCAGGGCGGTCAGGTGCATCAGGATGTTGCCCTTGCAGTCGGCGGCGCCGCGCCCGTACCAGCGGCCGTCACGCTCGGTCAGCTCGAAGGCGGGGCTGAGCCAGGCGCTCTCGTCGAGCGGGGGCTGGACGTCGTAGTGCGAGTAGAGCAGCACGGTCGGCGCGCCCTGGGGGCCGGGCAGTTCGGCGTAGACGGACTGGGTGCCGTCCGGGGTGTCCAGCAGTTGGACGTTGGTCAGGCCCTCGGCGGCGAAGGCGTCGGCGACCCAGCGGGCGGCCTTCTCGCACTCCTCGACCGGGAACTGGCGCGGGTCGGCGACCGAGGGGAAGGCGACCAGTTCGGCGAGGTCGGTGCGGGCACGGTCCATCAGGGACCGGACGGCGTCGGCCAGCGGCTGTGACATCGGGGCTCCGAGGGGAAGGCTTCGCCCGAGGGGTGGTGCGGGCGGAGGGGGCGGTTTGGGTACCGCCGATCATAGGCGGACTCGAACAGTCCGATCGGGTGGTTTTGCCCGGCGATCCCGCCCGGCGCACCGTCTGGTGGATCGGCCCGATGGATCGGCCCGGGTTCGATCTGAGTTCGGTCCGGGTTCGATCCGGGTTCGGTCTGGCGTTCGGGGCGGCGCGGCCAGCGGCGGGCTCGGCGGACGCATAGGATTGCTCGACGTGACTGACTCCGGAAGCTCCGATTCCCGCAGCCCACTCGACACCGAGGTCTCGCCGCTCGACGCCGAGGTACCCGGACGGCCGTCAGGCCGGTCGTCAGGTCAGCCGTCAGGCGAGGCGTCCGAGGGGGCGCCCGAGACGGTGTCCGAGACCGGGACCGAGACGGTGTTCGAAGCCGCGACCGAGGCTGGGACCGAGACCGACGGCGCGACCGAAGCCGAGACCGAGACCGCGCCGAGGGTCGGTCGGTCGGCGCCCGAGCCGCTCGACGGTGTCTGGGACGTCGTGGTGGTCGGCGCCGGACCGGCCGGAGCCTCGGCCGCGCACGCCGCCGCCGTCCAGGGCCGGCGGGTGCTGCTCCTCGACAAGGCCGAGCACCCCCGTTACAAGACCTGTGGCGGCGGCATCATCGGCCCGTCCCGGGACAGCCTGCCGCCCGACTTCCGGCTGCCGTTGCAGGACCGCGTGCACGCCGTCACCTTCGCCTACGACGGGCGGTTCACCCGGACGCGTCGGTCCCGGCGGATGCTGTTCGGCCTGGTCAACCGGGACGAGTTCGACCTGCGCCTGGTGCAGGCGGCCAAGCAGGCCGGGGCGGTGCTGGTCACCGGAGTGACCGTCACCGGCGTCGAGCAGCGCGGCGGCGAGCACCGGACGGCGCTGGTGACGGCCGCCGACGGGCGCACCTTCGAGGCGCGCGCGGTGGTCGGCGCGGACGGCAGCGCGAGTCGGATCGCCCGGCACGTCGGTGTCACCTTCGACCAGATCGACCTCGGCCTGGAGGCGGAGATCCCCGTCCCGCCGCAGGTCGCCGCGGACTGGTCGGGCCGGATCCACCTCGACTGGGGCCCGCTGCGCGGCAGTTACGGCTGGGTGTTCCCGAAGACCGAGTCGAGCAGTCTGACCGTCGGCGTCATTTCGGCGCGCGGCGACGGCGAGCGGACCAAGCAGTATCTCGCCGACTACATCCGGCGGTTGGGGCTGTCCGGCTTCACCCCGAGCGTGGAGTCCGGGCACCTGACCCGCTGCCGGGCCGAGGACTCGCCGCTCTCCCGCGGCCGGGTGCTGGTCGCCGGGGACGCGGCCGGACTGCTGGAGCCGTGGACCCGCGAGGGCATCTCCTACGCGCTGCGCTCGGGCCGGCTGGCCGGCGAGTGGGCGGTGAAGGTCGCGGAGGCGGGCAAGGCGGCGGACGTGCGGCGCGAGGCGTTGAACTACGCGTTCGCCATCAAGGCCGGGCTGGGCGTGGAGATGCGCGCCGGCAAGCAGCTGCTGGGCGCCTTCGAGCGGCGCCCGTACCTGTTCCACGCGGCGGTCTGCCTGGTGGCGCCGGCCTGGCGGGCCTTCGCCCGGACCACCCAGGGGCACACCTCCTTCGCGCAGGTGCTCCGGCAGTACCGGGCGGCCAGGAAGCTGGCGGCGATGGCGTCCCGGTGACGGGAGGCGCATTCGGCCTTGGAGGCCCGTCAGGCCCGTCAGGCCCGTCAGGTACGTGAGGCGCTTGAGGCGCTTGAGGCACCTGAGGCGCGGGCCGGCGCTCCGTCGTTCTCGGAGCGCCGGCCCTTGCTGCCCTACCGGCCCAACGGGCCATGCCCTCCGGCTATTTGAGACCGGAGTCGAGTGCGTTGATGAGCGTGCCGGAGGGGGTGTCGCCGGACATCTCCCAGATCATGCCGCCGAGCAGGTTCTTCGACTTGAGGTAGGCCGTCTTCTGGGCGATCGACCAGGCGTCGTCGAAGGTCCACCACTGGCCGCCGGCTCCGGTGTAGCCGTACGTCGCAATGGACTTGGGGTCGTGGTACACGGTCAGGTTGGGGACGCCGGTGATGAGGTTGTTGTAGCCGCGGGTGCCGGCCTCCTCGCTGAACTGGCCCGGGGCCGCGCCGTTCGCGGACTGCCACACGCCGGAGGCGCCGCCGTCCGCCACGCCCTGCCAGCCGCGCCCGTAGAACGGGAAGCCGATGGTGAGTTTGCGCGGGTTGACCCCGGCGCCGAGGTAGGTCTGGACCGCCGCGTCCACGCTGAAGTGGAAGTTGTACGGGTCGTTCGGGTCGGCGTAGAGGTTGGCCTGGGGGCCGGTGCGGTTGGGCTCCCAGGAGTTGTCGCTGCCGGAGCCGTGGAAGTCGTAGCCCTGGACGTTGGCGATGTCCAGCGAGCTGAAGATCTTCGTGAGGTCCCAGCCCGCGGCGACCTTCGCCGGGTCGGCCGGGGTGAAGGCGGTGAGCAGCTTGTGGGATCCGCCCAACGCGTCGAGCTGCTTGCGGAATTCGGCCAGCAGCAGGGTCAGGTTGCCCTTGTCGTTGGCGCTCCAGTGGTTGCCCGCGTGGCCGTCGGCGGAGCCGGGCCACTCCCAGTCGAGGTCGATGCCGTCGAAGATCCCGGCCGCCACGCCGTCGCCGCCGGCGCCGTTGTAGACCGGCAGGTTGCCCTTGATCCACACGTCGAGGCAGGACTTGACGAACTTCTGGCGGGACGCGTCGGTGGCGGCGACGTCCGAGAAGTACTTGGAGTACGTCCAGCCGCCGAGTGAGACGACCACCTTCAGGTTCGGGTACTTGGCCTTCAGCTTCTTCAACTGGTTGAGGTTGCCGCGGAGTTTGCCCCAGCCGTCGTCGGCCACGCCGTCCACCGACTGGTCGGCGCTCATCGGGCGGGCGTAGTCGGCGTCGGCGTCACCGGCGCCGGTGCCCTGGTCCGGGTCCTGCGGGTTGGCGGTGGTGCCCTTGGTGACGCCCGCCAGACAGGTCAGGTTGACCGGATCGATGTTCTCGAAGGCGTAGTTGACGACGTCGAGCTTGGCCGCGCTGCCGGAGGTGTCGAGGTTCTTGACGAAGTACTGGCGGCCGTAGATGCCCCACTGGACGAAGTAGCCGACCCGGGCGTACTTTCCGGCGCCGACCAGGTCCGAGGTGGTGGCGGTGAGCGGGGCGGAGGCGGGAGAGGCGTTGTCGGCGGGGTCGCGGGCCTTCACGGTGAACGTGTAGGTGGTGGACGGGGACAGGCTGCCGACCGTCGCGGTCAGGGTGCTGCCGCTGACCGTCGCCACCAGCGTGCCGCCCTGGTAGACGTCGTACGCGGCGACCCGGACGTTGTCGGTCGCGGCGTTCCACGCGAGCGTGACGTCCGACGAACTGATCGCCGTGGTCCGGAGGTTGGTCGGCGCGGTGGGCGGGACCGGGTCGGTCGACGGGTCGAAGGTGGCGGCGGTGACGGGCACGCTGAGCGGTCCGGTGTTGCCGCGGCTGTCCTTGGCCCGGACGGACAGCGTGTAGGTGGTGGCCGGGGTGAGCCCGGTGAGCAGGGCGCTGGTGGTGGTGCTGGAGCCGACTACGACGGCGCCGTTGAGCACGTCGTAGGAGGCCACCGGGAAGTCCCCGCCGGTGGCGACCGGCCAGGTCAGGGCGAGCGTGTGCGCGGTGGACTCGGTGACCGCCGGGGTGCCCGGCGCGGACGGTGGGACGTCGGCGGTGCCGTCGCACTTGTCGCCGTTGATGCGGCAGTTGGTGGGGGTGGCGACCGGGCCGTTGCCGACGAACCAGAAGCTGTACGGCTCGGTGGTGCTGTGGGCGTTGACGGTGGCGTTGTAGAACGCGTTGGTCGCGGTGACGTGCCGGCCGTTGACGGTGGCGGTGCCGTTGTAGCTGTTGCCGATGGTGACGCCGGCCGGCAGGTCGAACTCCAGGGTCCAGCCGGTCACGGCGGTGGCGTTGTCGTTGTGGACGATGTAGGTGCCCTGCCACCAGGAGCCGTTGTCGGCGGTGGTGAAGGAGGCGGTGAGTTTTCCGGCGGCGTTCGCCGGGGCGGCCAGCGCGGTGAGCGCGGCGAGGGGCAGGACCAGGACGGAGAGCAGTGCCAGCAGTCTGCTGCGCACGCGCGGGCGCCTGGCCCGGGATCGAGCGGACATGGTTCTCCCTGTGGCTGTGGGGGTTGGACAGGGTGACGTAGAACCGCGGTGCTTGGTGCGTGTGCGATGGGTGCCCGCGCCGTGGGGAGGCGGGGCATGGGCACTGTAGGAGGACTGGACCAATGCGTCAACAGGTCTGTACCACTGGGGAGTTGGGGGATCAGCCGCCGTGGTGCGGGCCGGTCGGGGGGAAGACGAGGGCGAACTCCGTCACCTGTTCGCCCCCGTCAGCTCGTCCCCGAGCGGGCTGCGCAGGTACAGCACCGAGCGGCCGTGCCGGGCCCGGGTGACCAGGCCGGTGGCGGCGAGGACGGACAGGTGCTGGCTGACCGCGCCGGGGGTGACGCCCAGCCGGTAGGCGAGGTCGGTGGTGGAGGCGGGTTCGGCGAGCAGGGCCAGCAGCCGGGCCTTCGGCGCGCCGACCAGCGCCTCCAGAGCGCGCGACGGTACCGGCGTCCCCGGGCCGGCCATGCCCGCCTGGCCGCGCGCCGGGTAACTGATCTGCGGCGCACGCTCGTTGCTGATCATCGTGATCGCGCCGCGGGCGAAGAAGGTCGGGATGAGGACGAGGCCGCGGCCGTCCACGGCGGTCTCCGCGTCCCAGTCCGTCCACCGGCGGTTGATCGACAGGACGCCGTCCTCCCAGTGCAGCCGGTGGTCCAGGTCGGCGAAGAGCGCCGCCGCGCCGTGCCGGGAGAGCAGCCGGGCCCGGTAGACCAGGTCGGCGTCCAGGACCGCACGGGCCTGCGGCCACCAGGACGGCGCGAGGCAGACCTCCCAGTACTCCTCCAGCGCGTCGGCGATCCGCTGCAACAGCCGTGCCGGGTCGGCCAGTCCGGCGGCGAGCGCGGCGGGCAGGGGCCGCCCGTGCGGCAGGAAGACCTGCTCCAGTTCGGGGCGCAGCTGCTCCGGCGGCAGCGCGCGGACGGTGGCCAGCTCGGTGCGGAAGTCGGCGGCGGGCGAGGCCGGGCGGGGCGTCAGGAAGTCGGGGATCCAGCGGTTCCCGGCGATGAGTGACAGCAGCAGCGTGGAGTCCAGCCGTTCGAAGGCGGGCCGGAGCCGTTCGAAGGCGGGGGTCTGGAGCTGGTAGACGCCGGGGTGGGTCCACATGCGCAGGCTGAGCGAGGCCTCCTGGATCGGGGAGACGGCGAACCAGGTGGTGGCGAGGTCGGCCAGGCCGAGCGTGAAGCGGTGCACGGGGGCGGTCTCCTGCGACGCGGCGCGTGGGCGCCGGGGCTGGGGCGCGTGGGGCGCGTGGTTTTAGCCAGAGCCTAAAGGAGTACCGGACCCGGGCCGCCAGGCGGTGTGATCAGCACATGACCACCACCTCGCCGGCGGAGACGTCCGGACCCGACCCCGCCATGCCCGGAGGCGCCGCCATCACGGCAAGCACCGCAAGCACCGCAACGATCGCAGACACCGCAACGACCGGAAACGCCGCAACGACCGCAGACCCCGGAGACGTCGCGGACCCAGGAGGCCCCGCAGGCCCGCAGGCCGGCGGCGGGCTCGTCAGCGCCGTGCGACGGCGGCTGCACCCCGACCCGATGGTCCGGCGGCTGGCCGGGCTCACCCTGGTCAACACGATGGGCAGCGGCCTGTCCCTGTCCGTCGCGGTGCTGTTCTTCACCCGGGTGCTCGGTCTGAGCGCCGCCCAGCTGGGGCTCGGGCTGACCGCCGCCGGCCTGTGCGGGGTCGTCGCGAGCGTGCCGGCCGGGCGGGCCGCCGACCGTTGGGGCGCCCGGCCGGTGCTGGTCGTGCTGGTCGCGGCGCAGGCGGTCGGCACCGCCGGGTACACGCTCGTGCACAGCTATCCGGCCTTCGTGGTGCTGGCCTGCGGGGTCTCGGCCGCCGACCGCGGGTCCGCAGCCGTACGGAACGCGCTCTACGCCGAGGTGCTGCCGCCCGACCGCCGGGTGGCGGGCCGGGCCTACCTGCGGGTGGTGACCAACGTGGGCCTCTGCCTGGGGACGGCCGTCGGCGCGATCGCGCTCCAGGTGGACACCAGGCCGGCCTATCTGACGGCGATTCTGGCCGACGCCGCCTCCTTCGTGGTCGTCGCCGTGCTGTTCCACCGTCTCCCCGTCCTCGCGCATGCGGCCCCGGTCGCGCCGCCCGTGGGACCGGAGGCCGACGGGGCCGGTCGGGGCAAGCGGCGCAATCCGGCGCTGCGGGACGGCCCGTTCCTGGTCGTGACGGTGCTGAACGCGGTCCTCGCCCTGCAGTTCGCCGTCCTGGAGGTCGGCGTGCCGCTGTGGATCATCCATGACACCGAGGCGCCCCGGATCACCGTCGCAGGCACCCTGATCGTCAACACCCTGCTGGTGATCGCCCTCCAGGTGCGGGCCACCCGGGGGACGGAGGACCGGTCGACGGCCGCCCGGCTCTGCGGCCGCGGGGGGCTGCTGCTCGCCGCCTCGTGCCTGGTCATCGGACTCGCGCACGGCCTGCCCGCGATCGTCGCCGCCGTGGTGGTGCTCGGCGGCATCGCGTTGCAGTCGCTGGGCGAGGTGTTCGGCCAGGCCGGCGGCTGGGCGCTCAGCTACGACCTCGCGGGGGAGCGTGACCACGGCGCCTATCAGGGCGTGTACAACGCGGGTTCGGCGGCGGCGATGATGGCCGGTCCGGCGTTGGTCAGCACCGCCGTGATCGGGTTCGGTCCGGCCGGTTGGGTCGTCCTGGGCGCGGTACTGGCGGCGGCGGGCCTGGCGATGGGCCCCGTCGTCCGGTGGGCCGGGCGACGGGGAGGGTACGCCGAGGGCCGGTGACGCGGCCGCTCCCGGACGGGCGCGAGGGCCTCGATCCCGATCGGCACCTCGGGCAGGATTGGCTCTGGCCGAGGGGCGGGTGGGCGTGCCAGAGTCGTCCGGGCGCGGCCCGGGCACCCGGGCGGCACCGCAGTCCGACCCACCCTCAGCCGGAAGGCAGGCCCCGCCGATGACCAGCGCAGAGCCCCTCGTCCGCGTCACCACCGCCGACGCCGTCACCACGATCACCCTCGACTCGCCGCACAACCGCAACGCACTCTCCACCCGGCTGATGGCCGAACTGCACGCCGGTCTGGCGGTCGCCGCGGCCGACCCGGAGGTCCGGGCCGTGGTGCTCGGGCACACCGGCAAGGTGTTCTGCGCGGGTGCGGACCTGTCCGAGGCGACCGGCGCGGACCCGACGGTCGGCCCGCGCGGCCTGGTCGAGCTGCAGCGGGCGATCGTCGACTGCACCAAGCCGGTGATCGCCGTGATCGACGGGCACGCCCGGGCCGGCGGCCTCGGCCTGATCGGCGCGGCGGACCTCGCCCTCGCCGGGCCGGCCGCGACCTTCGCGTTCACCGAGGTCCGGCTCGGCCTCGCGCCCGCCGTGATCTCGCTGCCGCTGCGCCCCAAGCTGGACCCGCGCGCCGCCTCCCGCTACTACCTCACCGGCGAGGTCTTCGACGCCGCCGAGGCCGCCCGGATCGGCCTGATCACCCGCGCCACCGAGTCCGCCGAGGACACCGGGGTCGCGTTGAAGGGCCTGCTGGACGCGCTGCGCCAGGGCTCCCCGCAGGGGCTGGCGGAGTCCAAGCGGCTGGCCAACGCCGAGGTGGTGCGGTCCTTCGAGCGGGACGCGGAGGGGCTGGTGGAGCTGTCGGCGCGGCTGTTCGGGTCGGCGGAGGCGCAGGAGGGGATGCGGGCGTTCCTGGAGAAGCGGCCCGCGCGCTGGGTGCGCTGACCCCGGGCCACTCCACCCCTGGCCGCTCCCAGCGCGCGGCGCGCCGCGAGCTACGTGCGGCGCGGCCTCAGCCGATGGCCGCGCTGGTCCGCCAGAGTTCGAGCAGCGCCTCGTCGCCGTCGAGTTCGACCTGCGCGGGTCCGACCGGGAGCCGGTTCCACAGCAGCAGGTACAGGTCGTGGGCGGGGCCGGTGAGGGTGAGGTCGGCCGGTTCGGCGGCGCCGCCCGTGCCGACGGCCGGCGGCTCCTGGGTGATGGTCAGCTGCCAGGAGCCGGGGCCGTCGGTGGTCCGGACCCCGATGGTGCGGGTCCGTTCGCTGCGCAGCCGGGAGCGGCTGCTGGCCACGAAGCCGCTCAGCAGTTCGTCGATGCCGTCGAGGGCGAGGGCGGTGTCCACCCGGGGGCCCTCGGTGCCGGCCGCCGCGTCGGCGTCGGCGCGGTGGACGGCGGTCTCGTGCGCCTGGCGGCGGGCCCAGAACCCGAGCGGGCTGGGCGACGGCAGGAAGGTCCAGCACTCGACGTCGGCCGGGGCCCGGGTGAGCGTGTCCACCAGGGCGGCGTGGCCTTCGCGGAACCAGTCCAGCAGTGCCGCGTCGGACGGCGCCGGCCCGATCACGGCCCGGCTGCCGTCCTCGTCGAGGGGCGCGCGCACGCCCTGGGAGGGGTAGGCGGCGGCCCAGCGGTGGACGTTCCCGACGTGCCTCAGCAGGTCGTTCAGGTTCCAGTCCGGGCAGGTCGGTACGGGGGCGGCGAGGTCGGTCCGGGCGGCGGCCTCGGCGAGCAGGCTGCCCTCGCGGCGCAGGGCGTCAATGTGTTCGGTGATCTCCATGGGAGGGAGTGTGGCACCGGAGCCCGCCGTCGGTCGCGGTTTTCGGACCCGCCCGGGCGGAGGGCCAGGCCTGGCCGTGGGAGGCCGCAGGCCAGGGCGGGTGCGGGACCGGTGTGATGTTGACCGCCCGGCCGCCGGTCGGACCCTACGGGCCGGTAACGTGAGCTCATGCCGATAACCCGTTCGCTGCTCTCCGCGGTCCGAGCCGGTGGCCGCCGTGCCGCCGGCCGCCTCGTCCACCGGGGCTGGCGCTGGGTACAGCGGACCGGCGCGGTCACCCGGCAGAGCCCGGGCCCGTACCGGTTCGGCGAGTTGGGCGACGGTACGACACTGGCGTTCCCGCTCGGCGCGGTCTTCAACGAGCAGTGGATCACCATCGGGCCGTTCTCGATCATCGGCGAGCGGGTCACCATCAGCGCCGGTTTCCTGCCCGGCCTCGACCTCGGGCCCGAGCCGATCGTGCGGATCGGCGGCGGCTGCGTGATCGGCCGGGACAGCCACATCGTGGGCCACCAGTCGATCGTCCTCGGCGACGACGTGTGGACCGGGCCCGGCGTCTACATCTCCGACCAGGCACACGAGTACCGGTCCACCGACCTGCCGATCGGCAAGCAGTGGCCGCGCAACGAACCGGTGGAGATCGGCGCCGGGAGCTGGATCGGCACCGGCGCGGTGATCCTGCCGGGGGCCCGGATCGGCCGCAACGTGGTGGTCGCGGCGGGCGCGGTGGTGCGCGGCGAGGTGCCCGACCACAGCGTGGTGGCCGGAGCGCCGGCCAAGGTGGTCCGCCGGTGGACGGCCGAGGAGGGCTGGCAGCCGCCGCTGCGCCACGACGCGCCCCAGCCGGTGCCGGACGGCGTGACGGCGGAGCAACTGCGGGCCCTGGTGGGGTGGGACCTGCGGTTGCCGGGGGAGCGGGACTGATGCACCCGCGCCGCCGTCCCGGTGGCGCGGGTGTCGTTGGCCGGACACGCCCTAGCGGACTGCGGGGGCCTGTTCGGCGGCGCGGGCGGCGATGGCGGCGGTGATCCGCAGGACGTCGGCGGGGCGGGCGGGGTCGAGGCCGGTGAGGGCGGCGATCCGGCGCAGCCGGTAGTCGACGGTGTTCGGGTGCAGGTGCAGGGCGCCCGCGGTGTGTCGCCGGTTGAGCCCGCCGGCCAGGTGGGTGCGCAGGGTGGTGAGCAACTCGCCGCCGTCGGCGAGCGGTTCGATCAGTGCGGCGAGCCGGGGGCGGGCCTGGCTGGGGCGGGTGAGCTGGTATTCGAGCAGGACGTCGTCGAGCCGGTACAGGCCGGGTGGACGGTCGAACGCGCGGGCCACGTCCAGGACTTCGTACGCGAGCGCGGCCGCGCTCGGCACTTCGCCAGGTGCGGCGGCCGCCGCTGCGGCCAGGACGGGGACGCCCCCGGCCCGGGCGGCCGCTGCGACGGTGGCGGCCAGGTGCTGCCACGGGAGCTCGGCGGGCGTGCCGGGTCGCCCGGGCGCTCGCTCCGGCCGGGCCTCCGGGGGCGAGCCGAGCGGGACGAGTGCGAGGCCGCCCGAGGGGGTGAGCGCGGTGATCGCCGACTGCCGCGTCCGGTGGTCGAGTTCGGCGACGAGCCGGCGGAGCTTGCGGCGGCCGGCGATGCCCGGGTCGACGCCGGGGGCGTGCTCGTCGGGGTGGTCGGCGACGGACAGGCACAGGACGGCGTACCAGGGCGGTAGTCGGAGTCCGGCCCGGGCGGCGGCCTCGTCCGCCGGGGCGCCGGCGAGCAGCGCGGTGAGCAGCGACTGCCGGGCGGCTGCGTGCCGGTCGCCGGCCGGGCGGCGTTCGTCGAGGTAGCCGGCGCCGGCGGCGGTGGTGGCCTGGCGGAGCTGGTCGAGCAGCAGCCGGTTGAGGACGAGCAGGTCGGCGGCGTCGCCGTCGCGGGCGTGCCGGGTGACGAACTCCCAGCAGACCTCCAGCCCGAGATGGTGGGCGAGCAGGACGGCGTCCAGCGGCAGGCACTCCTCGGCGCGGCGGGCGGCGGCCTCCCGGACGGCGGCGAACTCCTCGTCGGGGGTGGGGAGTCCGGTGCGGACGGCGTGGGCCAGGGCGCGGATCCGGCGCTCGGTGTCGCGGGTGAGTTCGCCGGTGAGCTGTTCGCGGGGCAGGCGGTGGTACACGGGCACGCGGTCCAGCAGTGCGGCGACCACGCTCTCGGCCAACTCGCCTACACCGCCCAGGAGTCGCTGGTCGGCGGGCCGGCCGCCGATCACCGGGACGCGCCAGCCGGGCATCCGGTCGGCGGTGTGGTCGGGCGCGCGGACGGGTGTGCGGTCGGGCACGCGGCCGGGGGTGGTGGTGGGCGCGGAGTGCGGCTCGGAGCGGGGTGTGGCGTCGGGTGAGCGGCCGGGCGAGGCGGCGGGTGCGTTGTGACCGGTCACAGAGAACACCGTCCAGGTCTGGGGAACGCCCAAGGGCCGGGCCGGAGGGGCGACCGCATGATGGAGCCACTCGGGTTACCTGTTGGTAACAAACTTCCGCCGTGGAGGCAACAGTTGAGAACCCCACTTCTCCGCTTCTCCGCAACTCCCGTGCGCCGCAGGCTCGGCGGGGTCATCGGCGCGACCGTCCTGGCGGGCGCGCTGCTGGCCGGCGCGTCGGCCGCCCCGGCGAGCGCCGCGACGTCCCCCTCCGTCGCGCCCGCCGCCGCCCGCTCCATCACCTCCGCCGCCGCCTCCGCCGAACTGCCGCCCGACGGTGACTCGGTGGCCTCGCCGCCCGGCGCCAACGACTGGAACTGCCGCCCGAGCGCCGCGCACCCCGATCCGGTGGTCCTCGTGCACGGCACCTTCGCCAACCGCTACGAGAACTGGCTCGCCCTCTCCCCGCTGCTGAAGGGCCTCGGGTACTGCGTCTTCGCGCTCGACTACGGCACCATCCCGGGCGTCACCTCCAGCGGCAGCGGCCTGCTGCTGCCGATCGGCGGCCTGGGCCCGGTGCCCGAGTCGGCCGCCCAACTCGGGCGGTTCGTCGACCTGGTGCTGAAGGCGACCGGCGCGGCCAAGGTCGACATCGTCGGGCACTCGCAGGGCGGCATGCTGCCGAACTACTACCTGAAGTTCCTCGGCGGCGCCGCGAAGGTCGGCCGGCTGGTCGGCCTGGCGCCGTCCAACCACGGCACGACGCTCGACGGGATCACCAAGCTCGTGCCGTACTTCCCCGGCGTCGCGGACCTGATCTACACCGTCTGCCAGGCCTGCCGCGACCAGGCGGTGGGCTCCGACTTCAACCGCACGATGGCCTCCCGCCCGGACACCGTGCCGGGCGTGACCTACACGGTGATCTCGACCGTGTACGACGAGGTCGTCACCCCGTGGCGGACCCAGTTCCTGACCGGCCCGGCCGTCGACAACGAGGTGCTGCAGAACCACTGCCCGATCACGCTCGCCGAGCACGTGGCGATCGCGTTCTCGCCGACGGCGCTGCACCTGGTGACCAACGCCCTGGATCCGGCGCACGCCACACCGGTGTTCTGCGGCTGATCCGTACCCGTCGGAACGCCGCGGCCCGGGAGGGAGACCGATACCCAGAGCGCCGATCACCAGCGCCAGGAACGGATGAACCTTCAACCGTGTCGTGATCAACAGGACGACGACGAC
>NZ_JBFBIR010000085.1:0-25910 GCF_040685715.1 Kitasatospora sp. NPDC088264 | reverse complement strand
GGCAAGCAGGCCGACCTGGTCGTGCTCGACTCCGAGGGCTACGACCTGGTCGCCGTCATGCGCCGCGGCCGCTGGGTCCTCGGCGGCGAGCGCTTGCTGCCCCGGGCCGGCTGACCGGCGGGGTGGCGGAGCCGCGGTCCGCGGTCCGCCGGTGTCCGCAGAGCTGCTGGAATCCCGGGTCGGTGCGGAGGAGCTCGGCGTACGTGCCGGTGGCGGCGGCCGTGCCGTCGGAGAGCATGACGACGGTGTCCGCCGCTGGACAGGCGCACCCCGCGTTCCCCGACCTCGGTGTCGAGGCCCGCCGTCAGGCCGTGCACCTTCCCGGTGAGGTTGACGAGGTCGAGGACCTCCCAGAGCCGGTCGTCGGTGACGTCCGGGGCGGCGTAGCAGAGGTTGTCCCGCAGGGTGCCGTGCAGGATCGGGCAGTCCTGTTCGACCCAGCCGAGGTGTGAGCGCCATTCCGCGAGGCCGAGGTCCGTGGCGGGCCGCCCGTCGATGCGGATGCTGCCGCTCCACGGCTCGTAGAAGCGGTTGATCAGGGCGAAGGCGGTCGACTTTCCGGCCCCGGACGGGCCGACCAGGGCCACCAGCGCGTGCGCGGGAACGGTGAGCGACAACCCCCGGAGGACCGGCGCGTCGGGGCTGTAGCCGAACCGCAGATCGCGGATCTCCAGCGAAGGCGCCGACGGCGGGCCCTGGTCCGGTTGCGGTCCGGAGGTGGTGCGGCCGGCCGTTGTCGCCCCGCTGCCGTCCTCGGTGGGCGCGCAACTGCCGCCAGGCGGTCACCGGGTGGCGGCGGAAGAGCGTGTGCAGATAGGCGGCGCCCCCGGTGAACAGCTCGTCCGCCCCGTGCCCGGCCAGGTGCCGGGTGGCGCCGTGCTCGACCAGGTGCCCGCCAGCTCTGCTGGCGGGCTGTTCTGCACGAGTCGGCGGCCGCCGGTGCGCCCGTCGCCCGGTCGCTCATCCTCCGGCGTCCGCGGTGGGGCGCCGGGCACCGCTTCGGTGTCGAGGGTCGCGATCACCGCCGGGCCCGAAGTCCACGTGCTGTCGGCCGAGTCGAGTCACCGATGGCGGCGGTGCTCACAGCTCCGTCGGGTAACCGCTCCGGGGAGGCTTGGCGTTGGCGAGCTGTCGCCGGGGCGCCCGAGGGGGGCGGGACGGGGACTCGCGTGACGGCGAACGCGGCGGAGTCCAGGCCGGGGTGGTGGTGGTCTCCGGGTCGGCGGGCGGGCTGCGCAGGGCCTGGGCTTCGATGGCTTCGGCGAGACGCCGCAGGGCGATCCGGACCTGCGTGCTCTGTCCGTCGCTGAGTGCTCCGAGGACCTGTTGCTCGATGGCCAGGCGCTTGGGCATGACGTCGTCGACGGCGGCCGCGCCCGCGTCGGTGATGAAGACCAGCGCCGCGCGCCGGTCCGCGGGATTCACCGTCCGGACGACGAGGGCGCGACGTTCCAGCTTGGCCAGTGCCTTGCTCAGCGCGGCCGGCGACCGCCCCATCGAGGCGGCGAGGCGGCGCGCGATCGTCGGCTCGGTCGAGTGGCGGAGGTGGTAGAGCACGTCGAACTCCGATGAGCTGACGGCCGCCGCTTCGAACACTGGTTCAAGGAGGAACTCCAGCATCGCGTGGGCGTGTCGGAGGCCGCCGATGATCTCCATCGACGAAAGGTCGAGGTCAGGACGGCTCTGTACCCACAGCTGCCATACCGCCTGCGTTTCATCCATTCGTGCACATGCTCCAACTTGTTAACCGGTAACCTTTCAGTTACCGTATGACACGTGGCCCGCTTCGAGCTGGGCGACCTGGGCACGCTCATCGGAGACTTGTCCGGTTTCTTGCTCTCTGTGTAGTTGATCTGCTCATGTCATATGAGCCTGGACCGCGACATCCCGCCCGATAGCTTCTCGTCTATGACCGGAGCTGAGGAAAGTGTCACCATGGTCATCGCACATGTCCCCGTCATCCCGTTCCCTGGAACGAATCCGGGATTGGGCTACCTCCGGCAGATAGTACTGGACCGGAATAGCTCGGTGTCCAGCCATTTGCGCGCGTCGGCGTCAAGCAGATCGGACCGGCAGCTTGCCGGGCCCGCATCGCCCGGCAGCGCGCCGAGAAAGTCGAGTTGACGCCGCGGCGGGCATGAACTCGCCGTACTGCTCGAACACTTCGAACGGCCCGAAGCGGAACGCGTCGGCGTGACCGGCTCCGCACGGGCGGCCCGCCGCGGTCGCCACGGGCCGCCGTCGCCCTGCGTACCGAGGCCGGTCACCGCGCCCCGGTACGCCTTTCACGGATCCGCCGCGGGCTGATCGCCCGTGGTTCGTCACCGAATTCAGAATTTCTCCGGCGGTCGCCCGCCGACCCCGAAAAATCCGCATGGCCAGATTCCGGGAAAAGGTTTCCGCGCGCTATGACCGATCGCTTGGGATTCAGTCTCACTCAATTGCGCTACTTCGTCGTCTCCGCCGAGATCGGCAACATCTCGGAGGCGGCGGAGAAGCTGTGCGCCTCGCAGTCGACGGTCTCGTCGGCGATCATGCGGCTGGAACGTCAGCTCGGTGTTCAGCTGTTGCTCCGTCACCATGCCCGTGGGGTCTCCCTGACGCCGAGCGGTCGCCACCTGCTGCGGGAGGCGCGCGCGTTGCTGGGGCAGGCCAGGAGCCTCAAGGCACAGGGCGACGCCCTGGCGGGCGACACGGCAGGCCAGCTCGACGTCGGGTTCTTCTTCCCGATCGCCCCGTTCCTGCTGCCGCTGGTCCACCGTTTGGCCGGGGAGCGGCACCGGGCGCTGGAGCTGAACCTCCACGAGGCGTCCGCCGACCGGTTGCTGGAGTTCCTCCGGGACGGCCGGTGCGAACTGGCGGTGACGTACGACTTCCTGGCGGGCGACGCCAGGTTCCACCCGTTGGTCGATCTGCCGGTGCACGCCCTGCTGGCGGATGACGACCCGTCGGGCCTGGCCGGCCCGCTCGCTCTGGACGAGTTGGCCGGTCGACCGCTGGTCGCCCTGAACGTCCCGAGCGTGCTCCGTCACGCCGAGCGGATGTTCTCCCGCGCGGGCGTCCGCATGCCGCGGGTGGTGAAGGCGGCGAGCATCGAGACGCTGCGCGGCCTGGTGGCCGCCGGTGCCGGGTTCGCCTTGATGTATCAACCCGCCCGAACCGCAACGACGTTGGACGGGGGCAGGGTCCGCGAGGTCGAGCTGGTCGGAGACCTGCCGCCCGCGACCCTGGGCGCGGCCGTGATGCCCGAGCTGGCCATGAGCAGCCGCGGCAGGGCGTTCCTGGACGTGCTCAGATCCGCGGTCGCGGTCGGGGCGAGCCGGGGGCAGGTCGGGGCGGGTCGGGCGCAGGTCAGTGCAGGTCAGCAGGTAGTCATGGGTTGAGGGAGCGTCGTGCTGGCAGTCATCTTCGCTGGTCAGGGAAGTCAGGAAAAGGGAATGGGGGCAGAGGTCTTCGAACGGTACCCGGGGCTGGTCCAGTACGCCTCGGACGTGCTGGGGTACGACCTGGTCTCCTTGTGCACGGAGGACCCGGACGGCCTACTGGGCCGCACGGAGTACACCCAGCCGGCGCTGTTCGTCGTCAACGCGCTGCGGACCTTCGAGCGGGTCCACCACGGGGACCGGGAGGCGGACGTCTACCTCGGGCACAGCCTGGGCGAGTACAACGCGCTGCTCGCGGCCGGGTCCTTCGCCTTCGAGACGGGGCTGCGGCTGGTCGCCAAGCGCGGCGAGCTGATGGCGGCGGCCTCCGAGGGCGGCATGACCGCCGTCATGAACACACCGCCCGGGCAACTGCTGGAGATCCTCGCGGAGGACGGCGTCGACGGCGTCGACATCGCCGGCCTCAACACCGGCTCGCAGGTGGTCATCGCGGGCACCCCGCCGGTCCTGGACGCGGCGCACGCCTGCCTGGAGCGCCGGGAGATCCGCTTCGTACGGCTCAAGGTGAGCGCGCCCTTCCACTCCCGGTACATGGAGTCGGCCAGGGTGCGGTTCGCCGAGTTCCTGACGGAGTTCGAGTTCGCCGATCCCGACACCCCCGTCATCTCCAACGTCACGGGCCGGCCGTACGAGTCGGGACAGGTGACGCGCATGCTCACGGAGCAGCTGGTCGCCCCGGTGCGCTGGACCGACAGCGTCCGCGGGCTGCTCGACGGCGACGCCGAGCTGGAATTCACCGAAATCGGGGGCCTGGCCCTCACTCACATGGTGTTCAAAATCAGGGCTGGAGTCTGACACATGGCAACCACGACGGACACGATCCGGCTGTACCTGGAAGACCGTTTCCTCTTCGAGTTCGACGACGTGATCACCCCGGACACCGACCTGTTCAAGGCGGGGGTCATCGACTCGTTCGGCTACGTCAGGATGATGAAGTTCCTGGAGTCCGAGTTCTCCGTCGAGATCTCCCCGGAGGACATCCTCGTGAACGTCTTCGTCTCGCTCACCGCGATCGACGAGTTCGTCACCAAGAAGATCTCCGCGAAGTAGAAGGACGGATCATGTGCGGGCTGGCTGGTTTCCTCTCGACCTCGCTGCACCCCGGTGCCACCGCCGAGGTCATCACCTCGATGCTGTCGAACATCCACCACCGCGGGCCGGACGAGGCGGGCTACTACCTCGACGACGGCATGGCCATGGGGGCGGTGCGGCTGGCCATCGTCGACCTCGCCGGTGGCTCGCAACCCATGTCCGACCCCTCCGGGCGCTACTGGATCTGCTTCAACGGCGAGATCTACAACCACATCGAACTCCGCGCGGAACTGGAGCGCCTCGGCCGCCCGTTCCGCACCGACCACTCCGACACCGAGGTCGTGCTCCAGGCCTGGATCCAGTGGGGGTCGGACTGCTTCACCCGGTTCAACGGCGCGTTCGCCGTCGCCATCAGGGACGCGGCGACCGGTGACCTGGTGCTGGCCCGCGACCGCTACGGCAAGCGCCCGCTGTTCTACGCCGACGCGGGCGGGGACTTCCTGTTCGCGTCCGAGATGAAGGCGTTCCGCGCCTTCCCCGGCTTCCGCTTCGAGTTCGACCCGAGGGAGCTGGCCACCACCTACGCCGCGTGGACGCCGCTGCCCGACCGCACGCCGTTCCGGGGCGTGCGCCAGCTGCCGATGGGCTCCGTGTTGACCATCAGCGCGGGCCGCCGCTCGCTGCGCCCCTACGAGGACCTCGACTTCGACGTGCCCGGCTTCGACGGCACCGAGGCCGAGGCGATCGACATGCTCCGGCAGACCCTGCGCACCAGCGTGGAGCTGCGGCTGCGCTCCGACGTCGAGGTCGGCGTCTACCTGAGCGGCGGCCTGGACTCCTCGATCGTGACGAGGCTGGCCACCCAGCTCTCCCCGTACGAGGTCCGCACCTTCTCGGTGGCGTTCCAGGACAAGTCCTTCGACGAGTCCGACAGCCAGCGCCTGGTCGCCGAGCACCTGGGCACCCTGCACACCGCCGTCCCGATCACCAGCGAGGACATCACCGACCACTTCCCGGCCGCCGTGTACCACGCGGAGGTTCCGACCTTCCGCACCTCGTTCGTGCCGATGTTCCTGCTGTCCCGGCACGTCCGCGACGCCGGGATCAAGACCATCCTCAGCGGCGAGGGCGCCGACGAGGCCTTCCTCGGCTACTCGCTGTTCCGCGAGACCCTGCTGCGCGCGCGGTGGAACGAGCTGACCGACGGCGAGCGCCGCACCCGGCTGGCCGGCCTGCACCCGGAGCTGGAGCACTTCGGCTCCGCCCACCAGGCCCACCTGCTCGGCCTGTACCAGCAGTTCTCGGTGGAACGGCTGCCGGGCCTGTTCTCCCACGAGATGCGGTACCAGAACGGGAGGTTCGCGGCCCGGCTGCTCGCCGACCGGATCGACCCGTTCGCCGACCTGCTCGACCTCGTCGCCGGGACTCCCGGCTACGCGGACATGACCGCGATGCACAAGGCGCAGTGGCTGGAGTACAAGACGCTGCTGCCCGGATTCCTGCTGTCCACGCAGGGGGAGCGGGCCGCGCTGGCGCACAGCGTGGAGAACCGCTGCCCGTTCCTCGACCCCGCGGTGGTGCGCGCGGCCGCGTCGGTGAACCTGCGCTACGACGACGGCCAGGTCGAGAAGGCCATCCTGAAGAAGGCGTTCCGCGCCGAGCTCCCGGAGTGGACCACCAGCCGCCCCAAGCAGCCCTACCGCGCGCCGGGCAGCGCCGCCTTCAAGGAAAGCCGCCCGGACTACCTGGAACTGCTGCTGTCCGACCACGAGTTGGCCGGGATCGGCTGCCTGGACGCGAAGTTCGCCCGGCGCCTGGTCGACAAGGTCATGACCTCGCCGGTGGAGGAGGTCAGCACCAAGGAGGACCAGACCTTCCTCTACCTGCTGACGACCGCCGTGCTCCACCAGCAGTTCGTGCGGGGCGGCGGTACGGCGCCGGCCGGAGCGTCGAGCGCCGCGCTGAACCTGCGGGTGACCGTGGACAACCGCCGTGCCGTGCAGCGAGTGGGGGAGAGCCGATGAGTACCGACGACATCGCGATCATCGGGCTGGCCCTGCGGTTCCCCGGCTCCGACACCCTCGTCGAGCTGTTCGACCACCTCGCGGCCGGACGCTCGCTGATCACCGAGGTGCCCGCCGAACGCTGGTCCAAGGAACGCTACTTCGGCGATCCGCGCGGCGGCGAGGAGAAGACGTACAGCGTCTGGGCCGGGTTCGTCGAGGACGCCGACCGCTTCGACGCCGCCTTCTTCAACATCTCCCCGCGCGAGGCGGAGACGATGGACCCGCAGCAGCGGTTCGCGCTGGAGCTGGCCTGGAAGGCCATCGAGGACGCGGGCTACCGGGCGGGCGAACTCGCGGGCAGCCGCACGGGCGTCTTCATGGGCCTGTGCCACGGCGACTACGCCGAGCTGATCGAACGCGACGACGTGCCGACCGACGCCTACTTCCCGACCGGCACGGCCTACTCGATCGTCGCCAACCGGCTGTCCTACTACTTCGACTTCCACGGCCCCAGCATCGCCAACGACACCGCCTGCTCCAGCTCCCTGGTCTCGCTCTACGAGGCCGTCGCCGCCCTGCACAACGGCGACTGCGACCTGGCGCTGGCCGGCGGCGTGAACCTGTGCTGGTCGCCGAAGCTGTTCGTGGCGTTCAGCAAGGCGAGCATGCTCTCGCCCACCGGCCGCTCGCACGCCTTCGACCAGGACGCGGACGGCTTCGTCCGGGGCGAGGGCGGCGCCGTCCTGCTGCTCAAGCCGCTGGCCAGGGCGCTGGCGGACGGCGACCCCGTGCACGCGGTGATCAAGGGCGTCGGCACCAACCACGGCGGCAAGACCAACTCGCTGACCGTCACCAACCCGGCCGCCCAGGCCGCGCTGATCGAGGACGTCTACACCCGCGCCGGTGTGACGCCCGAGACGGTGAGTTACATCGAGGCCCACGGGCCCGGCACGCCGGTCGGCGACCCGATCGAGATCGTCGGCCTCAAACGCGCCTTCCAGAGCCTGCACGACGCCCACGGGACGTCACCGCGGCCGGACAGCACCGGCATCGGCTCCATCAAGACCAACATCGGCCACCTGGAATCGGCCGCGGGCGTGGCCGGCGTGGTCAAGGTGATCGGCGCGATGGCCGCCGGGACCCTCCCGGCGACGGTCAACTTCCGGACCAGGAACCAGCTGATCGACCTGGACGGCAGCCCGTTCTACATCGTCGGCGACACCCGGCCGTGGCCGGGCGGCGACGGAGTGCCGCGCCGGGCCGGCGTCAGCTCGTTCGGGTTCGGCGGGACCAACGCCCACGTGCTGCTGGAGGAGCACGTCGGCGGGCCGGCCGACCGCACCACCGAGCCCGCGGGGCCGTACGTCGTCCCGCTGTCGGCGAAGAACCTGGAGCGGCTGCGGGTGCTCGCGGGCGGCCTGCGGGACCACCTGCTGGCACCGGAGACCGCGCTGCGGCCGCGCCAGGCGCTGGCCGACATCGCCCACACGCTCCAGGTCGGCCGCGAAGCGATGCGGGTCAGGGCCGTGTTCCTGGTCTCGGACCGGGAGCAGCTCGCGGCCGCGCTGGAGTCCGTCGCGGACGGCGAGGTGCGCAACCCCGCCGGGGCCGGGGCCGAACTGGTCGCGGCGGCGCAGGACTGGGCGAACGGGGGCGGCGCCGACTGGCCCGGGCATCCCGGGGCGCGTCGCGTCCGGCTGCCGACCTACCCGTTCGCCCGGGACCGGCACTGGTACGTCACGCCGCCCGTCGAGGCGCCGGGCGCCGCGCTGCTGCACCCGCTCGTCCACCGCAACACCTCCGACCTGGCGCAGCAGCGCTACACCTCCACGTTCACCGGGGCCGAGCCCTTCCTGGCCTCGCACCTGGTCCGCGGCCGGCGGGTGCTGCCCGCGGTCGCGTACCTGGAGATGGCGCGCGCCGCCGTGGAGCGCGCGGCGGCCCGGGAGGGGGCCGTCCGGCTGCGCGACCTCGCGTGGCTGCGGCCGATCGTCGTCGGCGAACCGGTCGACGTCGACCTCGCGCTGACGCCGCGCGAGGACGCGATCGCGTTCGAGTTCCGGCAGGGTGAGACGGTCCACAGCACCGGCACCGCCGAACTGGTCACCCTGCCGGACCCGTCACCGCTGGACCTGGACGCCCTGCGCGCCGCCTGCCGCACCACCCGCGGCACCGACGAGGTCTACGCCGCCTTCCGCGCCCAGGGCCTGGAGTACGGCCCGGCCATGCGCGCGCTGCGCGGGCTCCGGCTGGGCCGCGACGAGGCGATCGCCCGCATCCGGACCACCGGCGCCGACGGCTGCGTGCTGCCGCCGAGCGTCCTGGACGCCGCCTTCCAGACCTCCGTGGTCCTGACGGGCGCCGCCGCCGGCCCGACGCTGCCCTTCACCCTCGACGAGCTCCAGGTGTACCGGCCCTGCCCCGCCGAGACCTGGGCCTGGGTGCGACGCAGCGCCGGCTCCGGGTCGCTCACCACCTTCGACATCGACCTGTGCGACGGCGACGGCGTGATCAGCGCCAGCCTGCGGGGGCTCGCCCAGCGCACCACCGACGCGGGCCCGCGCGTCGTCACGGCGACCACCCGGTGGACCGACCGGCCGCTGGACGCGGACGGCGGCGCCACCCGCACCGCGCACCTCCTGACCCTGCCGGAGATCACCCGGGCGAGCCCGGCCGACGGCGTCGACGCCGCGACCGAGCAGGTGTTCGCCGAGGTCCAGCAGGTGCTCGCGTCCTCTCCCCGGACCGGGCACCGCTTCGTGGCCCTGATCGACGCCCGGGTACCGACCCACTTCCACGCACCGCTGGCGGGCCTGTTCCGCACCGTCGCCCTGGAGAACCCGCTCGTCTCGGGCCGGGTCGTCCGGGTCGCCGGCCTGGACGCGGCCTCCGCCGAGCAGCTCGCGCGGATCGTGCGGGAGGAGTGCGCCGACGACTCCGCCGACACCGAGGTCCGCTACACCGCCGACGGCACCCGGCAGGTGCTGGAGCCCGTCGAGACGCGACTGGACGCCGGACCGCAGGTGCCCGCGCTGCGGGCCGGCGGCGTCTACTGGGTCACCGGCGGCCTGGGAGGCATCGGCCGCCACCTCGCCCGCTACCTGGGCCGCGCGGGGGCGACGGTCGTCCTGAGCGGACGCTCCCCGGCGGGCTCGGTGGACGCCCTGCGCGCGGAAGGGGTCGACGCGCACTACCTGCCGGTCGACGTCGCCGACGCCGCAGGCGTGCGCGTCGCGGTCGACACGATCGTGCGCGAGCACGGGTCGCTCGACGGCGTCGTGCACGCGGCCGGCCTGCTGCGCGACCAGTACCTGCTGCGCAAGGACCTGGCCGACGTCCGCCTGGTGACGGCGCCGAAGGTCCGCGGCACGCTCAACCTCGACGCCGCGACCCGCCACCTCGACCTGGAGTTCTTCGCGCTCTTCTCCTCGGTCGCCGGCGTCTACGGCAGCCCGGGGCAGTCCGACTACTCGGCGGCCAACGCCTTCCTGGACGCCTTCGCCCGGCACCGCCGGACGCTGGTCGACGCGGGCGAGCGCAGCGGCCGGACCGTCGCGATCAGCTGGCCGCTGTGGGCCGACGGCGGCATGACGCTGGACGAGGTCACCCGCGACTCCCTGCGCCGCGAGCGCGGCTGGGAGGACCTGCCCACCGAGGACGGGCTGCGCGCCTTCGGCCGGGCCCTGCTCGCCGACGCCCCCGCGCACCTCGTCGTCGCCTACGGCGCCAAGGCCACCCTGGCCGCGCAACGCCGGGCGGCCCCGGCCCCGGCCCCCGCGGCCCCGGCCACCGCCTCGTCCGCCACCGCTGCTCCGTCAGGCGGCGCGGGCGAGGGCGACCTGCTGCAGCGCACCGAGGAACTGCTCAGGGGGGTCGTCGCCGAGGTCCTGCGGCACGACCCGGAGCACATCGAGTCGGCCACCAACCTCATCGAGTACGGCATCGACTCGCTGAGCATCCTCGGGGTGACCGCCCAGCTGGAGAAGGTGTTCGGGCCGCTGTCCAAGACGATCTTCTTCGAGTACCTGAACATCGCCGAGGTGGCCGCGCACTTCGTGGAGACCAGGCGGGCGCAGCTGGAGGCGGTGCTGGGGGCGACCGGTCCGGCCGGAACCCCGGAAAGCCCGGAAACCGCGGAGACCCCGGAAGCCTTGGCAGCCCCGGTCGTTCAGACCGAGGCCCCCGCGGTCCAGCCCGAGGCCCCGGCCGCCCGGTTCGAGGCCCCGGCCGCGTCCGCCGTCACCGTGGTCCGCGAACCCGCGCGCGACGACCGGCACGACATCGCGATCATCGGAGTGTCCGGGCGCTACCCCGGCGCCGACACGATGGACGAGCTGTGGGAGCTGCTGGAGAACGGCCGGCACACCTTCGAGGAAGTGCCCGCCGACCGCTGGGGCCACGAGGCCATCCACGACAGCGACCGGTCCGTCCGCGGCAAGAGCGTGATCCGGACCGGGACCTTCCTCCGCGACCTCGACAAGTTCGACCCCCGCTACTTCCGCATCTCCAAGCGCGAGGCCGAGCAGATGTCCCCGGAGGTGCGGCTGTTCCTCCAGTCGGGCGTGGAGGCGCTGGAGGACGCCGGCTACTCGCGGCAGACCATCCACCGCCGCTACCAGGGCGACGTCGGCGTGCTCGTGGGGACCATGAGCAACCACTACAACCTGTACGGCTTCCAGAACAGCCTGACCAGGGGCGCGCCGCAGAGCGGCAGCTACACCGGGACGCTGCCCAACATGCTGTCCTACTTCTACGGCCTGACCGGGCCGTCGATCTTCCTGGACACCATGTGCTCCGCCTCGTCGACGTGCGTGCACCAGGCCGTGCAGATGCTGCGGGCCGGTGAGTGCCGGATGGTCGTCGCGGGCGGCGTCAACCTGATGCTGCACCCGTACAACCTGATCACCTCCTCGGAGGAGCACTTCACCACCGGCACCTCCGACGTGATCCGCAGCTTCGGCCACGGCGTGGACGGCACCATCCTCGGCGAGGGCGTCGGCGCGGTCGTGCTCAAGCCGCTGGTCGACGCCGAGCGCGACGGCGACCACGTGTACGCCGTGATCAAGGGCACCGCCCTGTCCAACGCCGGGACGCGCAACGGCTTCACCGTGCCGAACCCGGGCATGCAGGCGCACGCGATCCAGAAGGCGATCGAGGACGCCGGCGTCGACCCGAGGACGATCGGCTACGTCGAGGGGCACGGCTCGGGCACCGCGCTGGGCGACCCGATCGAGGTCCGCGCCCTGACGTCGGCGTTCCGCAAGTACACCGAGGACCGCCAGTTCTGCGCCCTCGGGTCCGTCAAGGCCAACATGGGGCACCTGCTCGCGGCGGCCGGCATGATCGGCCTGGCGAAGGTGCTGCTCCAACTGAGGCACGGCAAGCTGGCGCCGTCCCTGCACAGCACGGAGCTCAACCCGGACATCGACTTCGCCGACACCCCGTTCCAGGTGCAGCAGAAGCTCGCCGACTGGCAGCCGATGGTCACCGAGGTGGACGGCCGCCAGGTCACCCACCCCCGGCGGGCCGGCATCACCTCGATCGGCGCCGGCGGCATGAACTCGCACATCATCCTTGAGGAGTACCCCGAACGGCCGGTGCGCCAAGAGCCCTTCGGTGAGCAGCTGTTCGTGTTCTCGGCGATGAACGAGGCCGCGCTCGGGCGCTACCTGGCCGTCTTCCGCGACCACCTCGCCGGGGCGCGGGAGGCCGACCTCCCCGACATCGCGTACACCCTGCGGGTCGGAAAGAACGAACTGCCGCACCGCTGGGCGTTCGTGGCGGGGGACCGGCGGTCCGCGCTGGCGGCCGTCGACGGCTACCTGGCCGGGCGGCGGGAGCTGCCCGCGCACGAACTCGCCGCCACCTGGGCCGGCGGCAAGAGCGTCGACTGGGACCAACTGCCGACGGCACGCCGGGTGTCGCTGCCCGCCTACCCGTTCGAGAAGGTGCGCTGCTGGATCGAGCAGACCGACGGCGCACCGTCCGTGCTGGCCCCGCTGGCGCTGCGCGAGCGGCTGCACCCCTTCCTGGGGCGCAACGAATCCGACGTCCGGGGCCTGCGCTACGCCCTGGACGTCCACCTCACCGACCTGCTCGACTACGGCTACCGGCTGGCCAAGGCGCCGACCATCGTGCCCACCTTCGTGGTGGACCTCGCGCTGGCCGCCGCGAAGGTCAGCGGGTTCGCCGCCGAGGCGTCGGTCCACGACCTGCGCGTGCTGCGGCCGGTCGACTGGTCCACGACCACGCGGCTCGTCACGGAGTTCGCCGACGGCCACGGCACCGTCCGGACCGGGGACGGGACGGCGGCGGTCGAGTTCACCGTGCGGGGGGCGGCCACGGCGCCGTCCGGCCGGGTCGAGCCGGCCGGACTGCGGGAGGTCCTCACCCGGGAGCAGTTCCTGGCCGAACTGGCCGAGGGCGGGCTGGACTACAAGCCGGCCTCGTGCGCGGTCGAGGGCGTGTTCCGCGCGCCGGACGGCCGGACGGTGCTGACCATCGGCAGTCCCGCGTTCCAGCAGGACCACGTCCGGCGCAACGTCACCGTCGAGCCGTTCGTGCTCGCGGCGATCGCCCAGGGCGTGCAGTGGGAGGCCAAGCGCGCCGGGGCGCCGGACTGGACCCTGGTCGCGCTCAACCAGGTCGGGGAGATCCGGGTGCGGGCCGGTTCGCCGGTCACGTACGTGGTCCTCGGCGACGACCGGATCCTGCTGGTCGGGGGCACGGGCGAGGTCGTCGGGGAACTGGCCGGGGTGCGGCGCGGTACCGGAGGGGTGGCGCCGGGCGACCGTCCGGCGCCGCAGGCCCGCCCGGTGCGAGAGCGGGAGCCGGTCGTACCGGCTGAGCAGGATGTACCAGTGGTGTCGGCGGTGTCGGGTGTCGTGGACGTCCTGCGCTCCATCGCCGCCGAGATCCTCAAGTTCGAGCCGGAGGAGCTCGACCCGGGTACCGGACTGGACGCGTTCGGCTTCGACTCCATCTCGCTGGTGACCTTCGCGAAGGAGATCCACGAGCGGTTCGGGGTCGTGGTCAGCCCGGCGGTGTTCTTCGACGTCAGCACCCTGGAGGCGCTGGGCGCCCACCTGGTCGACGAGCACGGTGCCACGGCGAAGGCCGAGGTGAAGGCCGAGGTGAAGGCTGAGGCCGGGGTCAAGATCAAGGTCGAACCCCAACCCCAGCCCCAACCCCAGTCCCAGCCCCAGCCGGAGTCGGAGCCGGTTCGCACCGGGCCCGACCCGCGCCGGCCGGTCGCCGTCATCGGCGCGGCCGGGCGCTTCCCGGGCGCCCGCGACCTGGACGAGTACTGGGCGAACCTGCTGGCGGGCAAGGACTCCGTCACCGCGTTCCCGCTGCACCGCTACGACGAGGAGCAGCGCAAAGCCATCGAGGCCCAGGACTTCCCCCAACGGATCGGAGCCCTGGACGACATCGACGCCTTCGACGCCAGCTTCTTCCGCATCCTGCCGCGCGAGGCCGAACTGATGGACCCGCAGCACCGCCTCGTCCTGGAGACGGTCTGGCAGGCGCTGGAGGACAGCGCGTACCGACCCGCCGACCTGCCGACCAACACGGGCGTGTTCATCGGCGTCACCGGCAACGACTACGCGACGCTGCTCGCCACGCTCGGCGTGCGACCGGACGCCTTCACCTCGACCGGCACCACGCACTCGATCCTGGCCAACCGCATCTCCTACCTGCTCGACGTGCGCGGCCCGAGCGAGCCGATCGACACGGCCTGCTCCAGCTCGCTGGTGGCGGTGCACCGCGCGATCGAGGCGATCCGCTCCGGCACCTGCGACCTGGCCGTCGCGGGCGGGGTCAACGTGCTGCTCAGCACGGACACCTTCGTCAGCGCGCACCGCGCGGGCATGCTCAGCCCGGACGGCCTCTGCAAGACCTTCGACGCGGGCGCGAACGGCTACGTCCGGGGCGAGGGCGTCGGGGTGGTGGTGCTCAAGTCGCTGGCGGCGGCGGAGCGCGACGGTGACGCGATCCTCGGGGTGATCCGGGGCAGCGCGTACAACCACGGCGGCCGGGCCAACTCGCTGACCGCGCCGAACGCCGACGCCCAGGCCGAGCTGGTGACGGCCGCCGTCGGCGATCTCGACCCGGACACCATCGGCTACATCGAGACCCACGGCACCGGCACGGCCCTCGGCGATCCGGTGGAGGTCCGGGCGCTGCGCACCGCGTTCCGCCGGCTGGGCCGCAGCGACGACGGGGCGTGCGGCCTCGGCTCGGTCAAGACCAACATCGGCCACCTGGAGTCGGCCGCGGGCATCGCCGGGCTGCTGAAGGTGCTGCTCGCGCTCAAGCACGGCGTGCTGCCCGCGACTCAGCACCTCCAGGAGGTCAACCCGTACATCGAACTGGCCGGCGGCCCGTTCCACATCGTGCGGGACAACGAGGCCTGGCCGCGCCCCCGCAGCGGTGCCGGCGGCCCCGCGCCGCGGCGTGCCGGGGTGAGCAGCTTCGGGTTCGGCGGCGTCAACGCCCATGTGGTCGTCGAGGAGTACGTACGCGGCGACCGGGACGGGGAGGGCGACGGCGGGCCGGTCGCGGTGCCGCTGTCGGCCCGCACCGCCCGGCAGCTGACCGACCGGGCCCGGGGCCTGCTCGCCTACCTGGAGTCCCCGGAGTCGGAGCAGGTGTCGCTGCAATCCATCGCGTGGAGCCTCCAGGTCGGCCGCGAGGAGATGGCGGAACGGGTCGGCTGGGTCGTCTCGTCCCGTTCCGAACTCGTCGACGGGCTGCGGGCGTTCGTCGCCACCGGCGAGCGCGGAGCCGAGCCGGAGCCGATCGGGCGGTGGGTCGGCGGGGGCGCCGTCGACTGGCGTTCGCTGCTCGGCGACGGCACGCCCCGGCGCGCGCACCTGCCCGGATACCCGTTCGCCCGGGACCGCTTCTGGGCCCCCGGCACCCGGCAGGAGAGCGGCACGACCCTGCTGACCGCCCGCTGGACGCCGACGCCCGCCGCCGCGACCGGCCGGTACGACCGGCGCGTCGTCGTGCTGTGCGGGGTCGACGGGGAGGTACCCGAGGCGATCCGCCTCGACACGGTCAAGCAGCGGCCGGAGAGCCGGTTCCGCGACCTGTCGTGGCAACTGCTGGAAACCGTCCGCGGCCTCGACGCCCGGGACGGCACCACGCTCGTCCAGGTCGTCACGGCGGACCTCGCTCTCGCGGGCCTGCTGCGGACCGTCACCAAGGAGAACCCGCGGATCGTCGGCCAGGTCATCGGCATCGACGGCGTCCACGGCACCGACCTGGCCGCCGCCGTCGCGGAGAACGCCCGTGCCGCCGACGACCTGGTGCTCTACCGCGACGGTGTCCGGCACACGCGCAGCTGGGCCCCGGCCGAACTCCCGGGCCCGGGTGCGGGAACGGCCTCCGGCAAGCCCTGGCGGGACGGCGGCGTGTACCTGATCACCGGCGGGGCCGGCGGGATCGGCGCCTCGACGGCCCGGCGCATCGCCGCCGACGTCCGGCGGCCGACCGTCGTACTGGCCGGCCGCTCGCCGCAGGACGGCCGGATCGACCGCCTGCTCGCCGAGCTGCGGCAGGCCGGCGCGGACGCGAGGTACGTGCGCGCCGACGTCTCCCGCTGGGAGGAGGTGCGGCACCTGGTCGCCGAGGCGGGCGCCGTCACCGGCATCGTGCACGCCGCCGGCGTGGTGCGGGACTCGCTGCTCGCGGACAAGACCGCCGAGCAGTGGGACGAGGTCCTCGCGACCAAGGTGGACGCCCTCGTGCACCTCGACCGGGCCACCGGGCACTGCCCGCTGGAGTTCGTGCTGACCTTCTCCTCGGGCGCCGCTGTCACCGGCAACCCGGGGCAGTCCGACTACGCGACCGCCAACGCCTTCCTCGACGAGTTCGCCGCCGCGCGCAACGCGCGGGTCGCCGAGGGGCTGCGCCGCGGGCGCACCCTGTCCATCGCCTGGCCGCTGTGGGAGGACGGCGGCATGCAGGTCGGCGAGCGGACCCGGGCCTACCTGTGGGAGGACCGGGGGCTGGCGCCGATGCCCACGGAAGCCGGGCTCACGGCGCTGGTCGACGCCTGGAACGCGGGGGCGGACCAGGTGTGGGTGCACCACGGCGACCCGACGCGGGTGCCGACCGGGACACCGGCCCCGGCCGCCGCGCCGACAACTCCCGCGCCGACGGCTCCCGTTCCGGAGGCTCCCGTCCGTGGCGCCGACCCGAACGTCCTCGGCCACCTCCTCGCCCTGTTCGCCGAGGTCAGCGGGCTCGCCCCGGGCGCGGTCGACCCCGACCGCCCGCTGGTCGACATCGGCCTGGACTCGGTGATGGTCATCCAGCTCAACCGGGAGCTGGTGCGGACCTACCCCGAGGTCTCCTCGACGATCTTCTACGAGCACCCGACCCTGCGGGCCGTGGCCGGTCAACTCGCCGGCCTCCGGCGGGAACCGGCGCGCCGGCAGGCGGCCACGGCCGACCAGCCGGTGGCGGGCGACCAGCCGGCGGCGACTGCCGAACAGCGGGCCACCAGCGCTCGGCCGACCGCCGTCCCCGACCGGCCGGCGCCCGGCGCCGACGAGCCGATCGCGGTGATCGGGCTGAGCGGCCGCTACCCGGGCGCCGCCGACCTGGACGAGTTCTGGGAGAACCTCACGGCGGGCCGCGACTGCGTCCGCGAGGTGGACCGCTGGCCGCTGGACGGCTTCTTCGAGCCCGACCGCAACACGGCGGTGGCCACCGGCCGCAGCTACAGCAAGTGGGGCGGCTTCCTGGACGACTTCGCCGCGTTCGATCCCCGGTTCTTCGGCATCGCCCCGCGCGACGCCTACGCCATGGACCCGCAGGAGCGGCTGTTCGTGCAGGCGGCGTGGGAGGTGCTGGAGGACGCCGGGTACACGAGGGCGCGCCTCGCCGAGCGCCACGGCCACGGGGTCGGGGTGTTCGCGGGCGTCACCAAGGTCGGCCACGCCCGGCACGAGGTGGGCCGGCTGCCCTCGGGCGAACTCGTGGTGCCCGGCCTGTCGTTCGCCTCGCTGAGCGCCCGCGCCTCCTACCTGCTCGACCTGCGCGGGCCGAGCCTGACGATCGACACCATGTGCTCGGCTTCGCTGACCGCGATCCACGAGGCGTGCGAACAACTCCGGCGCGGCGCCTGCGAGGTGGCGATCGCCGGTGGCGTGAACCTCTACGCGCACCCGCTGGACTACGTCGAGCTGTGCCGCTCCGGGATGCTCTCGCCCGACCAGCACTGCCGCAGCTTCGGCACCGGCGGCCACGGGTTCGTGCCCGGTGAGGGCGTCGGGTGCGTGCTGCTCAAGCCGCTGTCCCGCGCGGTGGCCGACGGGGACCGCGTGCTCGCGGTGATCCGGGGCTCCAGCGTCAACCACGGCGGCCGTTCCACCGGCTACACCGTGCCGAGCCCGGTCGCCCAGGCCGATGTCGTCCGGCGGGCGCTGGACCAGGCCGGGGTCTCCGCCCGGCAGGTCGGCTACGTCGAGGCGCACGGCACCGGCACCGAACTGGGCGACCCGATCGAGATCACGGGCCTGACCAAGGCCTTCGAACGGGACACCGCGGAGCGGCAGTTCTGCGCGATCGGCTCGGTGAAGTCCGGCATCGGCCACCTGGAGGCCGCGGCCGGGGTGGCCGGCCTGACGAAGGTCCTGCTCCAGCTCAAGCACCGGCAACTCGTCCCGAGCCTGCACGCCGAACAGCTCAACCCGAACATCAGCTTCGAACGGACCCCGTTCCGGGTCCAGCGCGAACTGAGCCCGTGGCACTCCGACGGCCCGCGGATCGCGGCGGTGTCCTCCTTCGGTGCCGGCGGCTCGAACGCACACGTGATCGTCGAGGAGTATTCCGTGCAGCCCACCGACGGCGCGAGCAACGGCGCCGAACAAGCCCGACAACCCCAACAGGCCGAACAGGCCGAACACGTCGTCGTCCTCTCCGCGAGGACTCCCGACCAGCTCACGGCGTCCGTCGACCGGCTGGCCGGATTCCTCGACCGCAACCCGGACACCGCCCTCGCCGACCTGGCCTTCACGCTCCAGGTCGGGCGGGAGGCGATGGCCGAGCGGTACGCGGTCGCCGTCTCGTCGACGGCGGAGCTGAGGGCGGCCCTGAGGGGCGGCCGGGGGCACCGGGGCACCGCCGGGGAATCCGGCGGACTGCTCGCCGAAATCACCGGTGACGGCGACCTCCAGGAACTGCTGGTCCGGCAGTGGATCGCGGCCGGCAAGCTGTCCAAGCTGGCAGCGCTGTGGGCGGCCGGCGCCGAGGTGGACTGGGAGCGCCTGCGCCAGGGCGCGCCACGCCGGGTGGTGTCGCTGCCGACGTACCCGTTCGCCAAGGAGCGGTTCTGGATCGGCGACCTGACCCGGCAGACGCCGGCACCCGCGCTCGCGGTCGCACCCGAGCCCGTGCCGACGCCCGCACCGATCGCGGCACCGATCGCGGCGCCGATCGTCCAACCCGCCGTCGCGCACAGGGGATTGGACGAGATCGTGCCCGCCGTGGTGCGGGAGAAGATCGCCCGCGCGCTGGCGATGGAGGTCGAGGAGGTCGAGGGCGGGCTGGCGTTCGCCGACTACGGCCTGGACTCGATCCTGGCGATCCGCGTGGTGGACCAGCTCAACGGCGCGCTGACGCTGGACCTGCCGACGAGCGTGGTCTTCGACTACAGCACGGCCGACCGGCTGGCCGAGCACCTGCTCGCCGAGTACCGGGGCGTCATCGTCCACACGGAGGGCGCGACGGAGCCGGCCGACGAACGGGAGAGCGCCCCGCCACCGGTCGTGCGGCCCGCACGGCCCGTGGCGGCCGGGCAGCCGGACAGCGGCACCGGGAGCGCGGAGCGCGGACCGATCGCGGTGATCGGCATGAGCGGCCGGTTCGCCGGCGCCGACTCGCTGGACGAACTCTGGACGCACCTGGCCGACGGCGACGACCTGGTCACCGAGGCGACCCGGTTCGACCTCGACGGCCTGAGCACCTGCACCCGGGGCGGCTTCCTCGACCGCATCGACGAGTTCGACGCGATGTTCTTCAACATCTCCGGCACCGAGGCCGCGGTGATGGACCCGCAGCAGCGGCTGCTGCTCGAAGAGTCCTGGAAGGCCCTGGAGGACGCCGGCTACGCGGGCCGGATGGGCCGGGCGCGCTGCGGCGTCTACGTCGGGGCGTGGGCCGGCGACTACCAGGGGCTGCTGGATCCGGAGGCGCCGGCGCAGACCCTGTGGGGCAACATGACCTCGGTCATCCCGAGCCGGGTGTCGTACTTCCTCGACCTCAAGGGCCAGGCGATCGCCGTCGACACGTCGTGCTCCAGCTCGCTGGTGGCGATCGACCTGGCCTGCAAGGACCTGTGGTCCGGCGAGACCTCGATGGCGCTGGCGGGCGGGGTGTTCCTCCAGTCCACGCCGCGGCTGTACCGGCTCGCGGGCCGCGCCGGGATGCTGTCGCCGACCGGCCGCTGCCACACCTTCGACCACCGCGCCGACGGCTTCGTGCCCGGCGAGGGCGTCGGGGTCGTGGTGCTCAAGCGGCTCGCGGACGCGCTGGCCGACGGCGACCACATCCACGGCGTGATCAAGGCCAGCGGCGTCAACCAGGACGGCGCCACCAACGGGATCACCGCGCCGAGTTCGGTGTCCCAGGAGAGCCTGCTCGGCGAGGTGTACGAGCGGTTCGGCGTCGACGTGGAGCGGATCGGACTCGTCGAGGCGCACGGCACCGGCACCAAGCTCGGCGACCCGATCGAGTTCCAGGCGCTGAACCGGGCGTTCCGCGCCCGCACCGACCGGACGGAGTACTGCGCGGTCGGCTCGCTGAAGACCAACATCGGCCACACCCAGTTCGCGGCGGGCATCGCGGGCGTGCTGAAGGTGCTGTTGGCGATCAAGCACCGGAAGATCCCCGCCTCGCTGCACTTCGAGACCGCCAACGAGGCGATCCCGCTGGTGGGAAGCCCGTTCTACCTGAGCACCCGCACCCACGACTGGGAGAGCCCCGCCGGGGTGCCGCGGTGCGGGGTGGTGAGCTCCTTCGGCGCCAGCGGCACCAATGCGCACCTGGTGATCGAGGAGGCCCCGGCCGTCGCCGACGCCGTCGCGCGCACCGCCGTCGCGCCGCGGACGGACCACGTGGTGGTCCTCTCGGCGCGGTCGGAGGAACAACTCCTCGAACAGCGGAGCCGATTGGCGCTCCACGTCCGCGCCCACGCGTCGATCGACCTCGGTGACCTCGCCTACACCCTGGCCGTCGGCCGGGAACGCTTCGCCCACCGCTTCGCCTGCGTGGTCCGCGACCGCGACGAGCTGGTCCAGGTGCTGGACGGCACGGTCCCGGCCCGGCTGCCCGACGACGACCTGGCGCCCGCCGAGGGCCGACGGATCCCGCTGCCGACCTACCCGTTCGCCCGCGACCGCCACTGGGCTCCGACCGCCGGCAGCAGCAACGGCGGCACCGGCAACGGCGGCACCAGCGGTGACGGCACCGGCGTCACGCTGACCCGCACGGACGGCCTGCTGCGCGACCACGTGGTGCAGGGCCGTCACCTCCTTCCCGCGGTCGCCTACCTCGAACTCGCCCGCAAGGCGCTGGGCGCCACCCGGGTGCGGATGCGCAACGTCACGTGGGTGCAGCCGCTGGAGGTCTCGGACACCCCGGTCGACGTCCGGGTCGAGGTCCGCGCGAGCGAGCAGGGCGGGCACCGGTTCGAGATCGGCACCGGCTCCACCGTGTGCTGCGAGGGCGCCATCGCGTCGTCCGACGCCCCGCGCCCGGCACCGGTCGACCTCGCCGCGCTGCGCGCGGACTGCCGGGAGACCGTGTCCGGCGAGCGGATCCACGAGGCCCTGGTGGCGATGGGCATCGACCACGGCCCGAGCCTGCGGGCGATCCGGCAGGCGCACGTCGGCTCCGGTCTCGTCCTCGCCGAACTGGCCCTGCCCGGCTCGGCGGAGCCCGGACCGCTGGCGCCCGCGATGCTGGACTCGGCGATCCAGGCGGCCGTCGCGCCCCACCTCACCGGCATGCGGGACACCGCCGTGCCGTTCGCCCTGGACCGGCTCGACCTGTACGCCCCGTGCCAGTCGGCGATGTGGGCCGTGGTGCGAGGCGGCGCGGCCGGGCCGCTCGACAAGCTCGACATCGACCTGGTCGACGCCGACGGCGCGGTCTGCGTGCGGCTGACCGGCTACACCTCGCGCCGCACCGTCCGGAGCGAGCCCGCGCTGTACGCGCCCGTCTGGGACCCGACCACCGCCACCGACGCGCCCGTACCCGCTCGCACCGACCGGGTCCTGGTCGTCGGCGGACCGACACCGCTCGACGGCGCCCTGACCTGGCCGCTGCCGCCGTCCGCCTCCGTCGAGGAGGTGACCGCCGCACTGCGCGACCTCGGACCGGTCGACCACCTGGTCTGGACGGCGCCCGAGCCCAAGCTCGACCCCGTCGACGCCGCCGGGTACACGGCCGCCCAGAACGACGGCGTCGTCGCCGCGTTCCGCCTGATCAAGGCGCTGATCGAAGCCGGGTACGACGCCCGGCCGCTGGGGATCACGCTGGTCACCACCCGCGCGCTCGCCACCCACGCCGACGACCCCGTCCAGCCGGCGCACGCCGGGCTGCACGGCCTGTTCGGCTCCCTGGGGCGCGAGTACGAGCAGTGGACCGTCCGGCGCGTCGACCTCGACGGCCCCGACTGGCCCGCCGACCTCACCGCCCTGCCCGCCCGCTCGTCCGAGGACGCCTGGGTCCGACGGGCCGGCCAGTGGCTGGCCCGGCACTGGGCGCCGTGCGAGACGCCCGCGCGACCGGTCTACCGCGAGGGCGGCGTCTACGTGGTGATCGGCGGCGCCGGCGGCCTGGGCACCGCCTGGACCCAGCACGTGGTGCGGCAGTACGGCGCGCACGTCACCTGGATCGGCCGCAGCGCACCCGACGCGGCCATCGAGGAACGGCTCCGGTCCGTCCAGGGACGCGGCACCGTCCGCTACCTCAGCGCCGACGCCGGGGACCCGGCGGCGCTGCGCCGGGCCGTCGGCGAGGTCAGGGAGCGCCACCCGCGGATCGACGGGGTCGTGCAGGCCGCGCTCGTCCTGCGGGACAGCACCTTCGCCCGGATGGACGAGGCCACCCTGCGCGCGGGGCTGGCGGCCAAGGTCGACGTCACGACGGCGATGGCCGAGGTCTTCGACGGCGAGCAACTGGACTTCGCCGTGCTGCTGTCGTCGATGCAGTCCTTCACGACGGCGGCCGGCCAGGGCAACTACGCGGCCGGCTGCACCTTCAGCGACGCCTACGCGCACGCGCTCGGACAGCACTGGGACACCCCCGTCAGGGTCATGAACTGGGGATGGTGGGGCAACCTCGGGAGCGTCACCTCCGAGTTCTACCGGGAGCGGCTGAGCCGGGTCGGCCTGGTGTCGATCGAGCCGCGCGAGGGGCTCGCCGCCCTGGACGCCCTGCTCGGCGGGGAACAACGGCAGCTGGCCTTCGTGAAGACCAACCAGCACAACACCCTGGCGAACTTCGACCGCGCCACCCAGGTCACCGTGCACGGCCGGACGCCCTCCCGGGTGCGCGGCGAGCTGTTGCTCGCGCCGGAGAGCGTGGACGGCCTGATGGACGAGGTCGTGCGGTGGCGCCGGACCGAGCGGGACCCGTGGCTGGCGAAGGTCCTGGCGGCCCAGCTGGCGACCGTCGACCACACCGCGATCCTGCCGGTGTACGCCGACTGGCTGGAGCACGCCCGGCGGGCCACCGTCCCGGCCGGGCCGGCGGAAGGCGTGCTCGCGGAGACCGTGCTCGCGCAGTGGGACCGGCAGTGCGAGTCCTGGTCGGCCGACGCCGACCGCAAGGCCGAACTGCGGCTGGCCTCCGCCATGCTCCGGGCGCTGCCGGACATCGTGACCGGCCGGACCAGGCCCACCGACATCATGTTCCCGCGCGGTTCGGTGGAGCTGGTGGAGGGCTGCTACCGCAACAACCACGTCGCGGACGTGTTCAACCGCGCCATGGCCGGCGCCGCCGTCGCCGTCGTGTCGGAGCGGCTGCGCCGTGAACCGGGGGCGCGGCTGCGGATCCTGGAGATCGGCGCCGGCACCGGCGGCACCAGCGCCGGGATGTTCGCCGCGCTCAAGCCGTACCAGGAGAGCATCGAGACGTACGTCTACACGGACCTCTCCAAGGCCTTCCTCAACCACGCCCGCGCCACCTACGGGCCGGGCGTGCCCTACCTGGACTGCCGACTGCTCAACATCGAACGGCCGCTGGCCGGGCAGGACGTCGGCGAGGGCGGGTTCGACCTGGTGATCGCGGCCAACGTGCTGCACGCGACCAAGGACACCCGCAACACCCTGCGCAACGCCAAGGCCGCGATGCGGGCCGGCGGGTGGCTGCTGCTGAACGAACTGTCGGCCTTCGACCTGTTCAGCCACGTCACCTTCGGGCTGCTGGAAGGCTGGTGGCTGTTCGACGACCGGTCGCTGCGGATCCCGGGCTCGCCGGCGCTGTCGCCGGAGAACTGGCGGGACGTGCTGGCGGGGGAGGGCTTCGGGACGGTGGTGTTCCCGCTGTCGCAGGCGCTGCCGCTGGGACAGCAGGTCATCGCGGCGGAGAGCGACGGGGTGGCCCGGCAGGCGGTCGGGACCAGGCCGAAGGGCGTCACCCGGCCGGCGGCTGCTGCGGCGCCTGTCGCCGTGCCTGCTGCGGTACCTGCTGCGGTGCCTGCCGTGGTGCCGACGCCCCGGCCGGAGCCCGCGCCCGCCCCGCCGGCCGCGAGCCACGCGCCCGCGCCCGCTCCCTCCGCCGCACCGGCGTCGCGCTCCGACCTGTCCGCGCTCATCCTCGACAAGGCCGCGGCCGTGCTCGGCATCCCGGCCGAGCGGATCGACACCGCGGCCCCGCTCACCCACTACGGCCTGGACTCGATCCTGGTCCTCCAGCTCACCAACGCCCTGCGCGAGGAGTTCGGTGACGACGTCTCCGCGACCCTGCTCTTCGACGTCGAGACCGTCGACGGCCTGTGCGCCCACTTCGCCGGTGCAGGGGCCGCCGCGACGGCCACGGCGGATGCCCAGGCCGGCCCGGCGGGCGAGCGGTGGAACCTCTCGTGCGGCCAGCTGACCATGTACCGCGACCAGCAGCGCTCGCCGGAGTCGACCGCCTACAACCTCCCGCTCCTCTTCGAGATCCACGGCGAGCTGGACGAAGCCGCCCTGGAGCGGGCGGTCCGCGCCCAGAGCGGCATCCATCCGGTGCTGAGCGCCGTCTTCGGCGAGCGGGACGGCGTGCCGTTCATGGACATCGACCCGGGCCGGGCGCCGTCCTTCGAACGGGTCGACCTCACGGCCACCAAGCGCGCCGCCCAACTGGCCGGGCTGCGGGACTTGGTGAACCTCCCGTTCGACCTGGCGACGGGCCCGCTGGTCCGCGCGCACCTGGTCTCCCTCGCCGGGCGGCGGCGCCTGCTGCTGATCACCGCGCACCACATCCTGCTGGACGGCACGTCCACGGCGGTCCTGATCCGCACGCTCAAGGAGGCCTACCAGGGCCGGGGGAGCCTGAGCCGCGCCGGCTACGGCGACTTCGTCGCCTGGGAGGAGGCGCTGCTCGCCGGCCCGCGCGCGCGGCAGCACCGGGACTACTGGCTGCGGGAGCTGGCAGGTCATCGACCGGCGCTCGCGCTGCCCTACGACCGGCCGTACGACCCCAAGCGGATGCCCCGGGTGGACGTGGCGACGGTCAAGCTGCCGCCGCCGCTGGCCGCCGCCCTGGCCGACGCGGCGCGCGAGCACCGGGTCAGCGTCGCCACCGTGCTGTTCGCGACGTACGTGCGGTTCCTGCACCGGCTGACCGGGCAGGACGACCTGGTCCTCGGCATGACGGCGGTCGCCCGCTACGAGGAGCGGTTCCAGGACGTCGTCGGCCAGTTCGCGAACTGCCTGCCGATCCGCTGCACGGCCGTCGGCGGCTTCCCCGAGCTGCTGAAGTCCCTTCAGCGCAAGGTGGTCGGCGGCATCGAGCACGGCGGCTACCCGCTGCTGGAGATCGCCCGGGCCGTGGGCGCGGACGACGAACCGCTGGTCCTGACCAACTTCCTGTTCCAGAACTTCGACGGCGCCGACCTGCTGACCAACGCGGCCCCGGCCGCGCCCGGGGAGTTGGACCTGCGGCTGTTCGACGACCTGCCCTACGCCGGGGAGTACGTCCTCGCTGCCGAGTCCTACCGGGACGGCGAGGGGTTCAAGGTCTTCCTCAAGTACGACGCGAACGTCTTCGACGAGGCCACCGCGCGGCGCATGACGGAGGAGTGGTACGCGGTCATCCGCAGGGAGCTGGGAGCTTCGGATGAGGAGGACCTGGGGTGGCCCGCCGCTCGTACGCCAAGTTCGGCAACGCCGACTACGGCATCTGGTACCGCTTCGCGGCCGTGCTG
>NZ_JBFBIR010000084.1:0-26013 GCF_040685715.1 Kitasatospora sp. NPDC088264 | reverse complement strand
GACGGGGCCGCGGTTGCTGTCGTTCGCGGAGGTGGCGGTGGAGTTGTCGCGGGCGACGGGTCGTGAGGTGCGGTTCGAGGCGGTGTCGGAGGCGGCGTACCGGGGGGTGTTGGAGGAGGCGGGTCTGCCGGGGGATTTCGCGGAGCTGTTCTCGGTGATCCTGGACGGTCGTAACGCTTCGTTGGGGGACGGGGTGCGGCGGGCGTTGGGGCGTGAGCCGCGGGACTTCGCCGACTTCGCCCGCGAGGCCGCCGCGTCCGGGGTCTGGGACGTGTGAGCCGCCCACCGCGCCGCACAACTCGCAGGCCAGTCAGTTTCGTTGATCGTCGGTGCCGGGCCTCGCCGACTTCCTGACCGTCCATCCGGGTCGAACCCGGGAGCGGTACGGAAGCCGGTGCCCGGGCACCGTGGTGGCCCCCGCGCTGGGCGGGGGCCGGGGAGAAATCGAAGGATTACCGATGCGCTCGAACCAGACCGCGACTCCAGCTTCCTACTCCGCTCCATCCTCCTTCGGCGGCCTCGCGCCGGGCGCCTCGGCGGCCCCCGCCGCACGGAGCAAGGCCGCCGGGCCCGTCCTGGCGGGCGCCACCATCGCGATGGGCCTGATGGCGGGCCTGTTCTTCGCCTTCGACGTGTCCGTGATGCCGGGCCTCGCGGCGGGCGACGACCGGACGTACGTGACGGCGATGCAGCACATCAACAAGTCGATCGAGAACGGCATGTTCGGCCTGGTCTTCGTCGGAGCCTTCGTGGCGACGGGCGTGGCGGCCTGGCTCCAGCACAAGGCCGGGCGGCGGCAGGCGGCGCTGTGGGCCGCCGGGGCGACGGTGCTCTACGTGGTGGCCCTGATGGTCACCATGGGCGTCAACATCCCGCTCAACAACCAGCTGGCGCAGGCCGGCGACCCGTCCCAGATCACCGACTTCGCGGGCGTGCGCGCCAAGTTCGAGGGCACCTGGGTGGCCACCAACATGCTCCGCACGCTGCTCTGCACGGGCGGCCTGGCGGCCCTGACCCGGGCGCTGGTCCTGCACGGCCGCGCCTCGCGCTGAACGGCCGGGCCCCGCAACGGGGTTGACGCCCCTGGTGGATCCCCACCGGGGGCGGTCACCGTGCCCGGCCCTGTGCCTGGCCCTGTGCCCGGCCCTGTTTCCGCGGCTGGTCAACCCGCCGGGCAGCTGGCCGAATTCACCCCCGGCCGGTCGCGGCGGCGGCGCCCTTCGGCGCAGACTGGTCGGTACAGGGCGGTTCCGGCACCAGGGGCAGGGGGCAGGCATGGCCGTACATTCCGGCAGGCGCAGGGCGGTTGGGCGGATTCGGACCGCGATCGGCGCACTCGCCGTCGCCCTGGTGGCGGGAGCGGCGGTCGCGGTGCCGGCCGCACCCGCCGAGGCGGCGGGCGCCAAGGCCGACAAGGGAGGAAAGGTCGTCTACCTCACCTTCGACGACGGCCCCAGCCCCACGTACACGCCGAGGATCCTCGGGATCCTCGCCCGCTACGGCGTGCGCGCGACGTTCTTCGAGATCGGGCAGAACGTCGCCGCCCATCCGGCGCTCACCGGGCAGGTCGCCCGGGCTGGCCACAGCGTGCAGAACCACTCCTGGTCGCACCCGGACCTGCGCCGGCTCTCGGCCTCCGCCGTCAACGCCCAGGTGGCGAACACGGACAAGGCGATCCGCGCCCAGACCGGCCGCACCCCGAGCTGCCTGCGCCCGCCCTACGGTGCGGTCGACGGCGCGGTGCGCTCGCGCGCGGCGGCGCTCGGCAAGCAGGTCGTGCTGTGGTCGGTGGACCCGACCGACTGGTCCCGGCCGGGAACGGCGGCCATCCAGTCCCGGGTGCTGAAGAACGTCCGCCCGGGTTCGGTGATCCTGCTGCACGACGGCGGCGGAGACCGCAGCCAGACCGCCGCCGCACTTCCGACGATCCTCTCCACCCTCAAGTCACGCGGGTACACCTTCGGGACCCTCTGCGGCTAGGCCCTGTCCGGGGCAAGATCCGCCGGACGGGCCATAGCCCCCGGATACGACTTCGAACTCCCACGAGGCACGCGGGAGTTCGAAGTCGTATCCGGGGGTCCGGCCGGGCGCGGGGTCAGGCCTGGCCGTGCAGGATCAGCGCCCAGGCGAGGCAGGCGACGGCGGCGGTGCAGAGCAGGGCGCGAAGCACGTTGAAGCGGACCCAGCGGGCTTCGAAGCGCCCCCGGACGGCGGCCGGGTCGGTGATGCGTCGGGGCTCGCCGCCGGCGGCGAGCTCGTCGTTGAGCGGGATGTTGACGGAGCGGGTGACGCCGATCGCGGCGATGTAGAGCACCAGGGCGGCCACGGTGGCGGGTAGCGCGTGGTGGCCGTCGGAGGGCAGGTGGAGGGCGACGGCGGCGCCGGTGGTGAGGAGGGCGCCGACGAAGCCGAGGACGAACCAGCCGTTCAGGATGGCCACGTTGATGCGCTGCATGACCTCGATGAAGGTGCGGTCCTCGACCCGCGCGAGCGCGGGCATGACCGAGCACGCGAAGGCGTAGAACAACCCGGCGGTCAGTCCACAGGTGACGGTGGCCGCCACCAGTGCGAGTGTGCGTGCCAGTTCCATCTTCGTAGCCCCTCACTGTCTCTGCGTATCTGCGTATCTGCGTATCGGTTTGTCCCCCGTGCGCCGATCATCCGGCATCCGGGCCGCTCGGGCCACCTCGATCACTCAAGACCCTCTCAAATGACGAACCGTCAAATGATGTCTTGCCGTCTACACTTGGGGCCATGGACACTCTGACGGGACTCCTCGACGGCCCCAAGGCCCGCGGTGCGTTCCTGCTGCGCTCGATCCTCACCCCGCCGTGGTCGCTGCGGATCGAGGACCGGGCCCCGCTGTCGGTGGTGACGATGGTTCGCGGCGAGGCCTGGATCCTGCCCGAGCGCGGCACGCCGCTGCTGCTGCACCCCGGCGACGTGGCGATCGTCCGGGGTCCGGAGCCGTACACGGTGGCGGACGACCCCGACACCCCCGTGGACGTGATCGTCGGCCCCGGGCAGGTCTGCACGCGCGGCGGTGTGGACGTCTCCGAGGTGATGTCGCTCGGCGTCCGGACCTGGGGGCAGGGCCGGGAGGGCGACCAGGCGTCCTCGGTGGTCCTGTCCGGCACCTACCAGGCCGAGCACGAGATCGGTCAGCGCCTGCTCGCCTGCCTGCCGGCCCTGCTGGTCCGCCCGGCCGGCACCGGCGCCGACGACACCCTGGTGCACCTGCTGGCCGCCGAGATAGGGCGCAACGAGCCCGGTCAGGAGCTGGTCCTGGACCGCATCCTGGACCTGCTGGTCGTCTCCGTGCTGCGCTCCTGGCTCGCCGCCCCCGACTCCGGCGCCCCGGCCTGGTACCGCGCCCAGCACGACGCCGTCGTCGGACCGGTGTTGCGGCTGATGCACGACGACCCGGCCACCGCCTGGACGGTCGCCGACCTCGCCCAGCGGGTCGGGGTGTCGCGGGCGGGCCTGGCCCGCCGCTTCACCGGCCTGGTCGGCGAACCGCCGATGGCCTACCTGGCGGGCTGGCGGCTGGCCGTCGCCGCCGACCTGCTGCGCGAACCCGAGTGCACCGTCGCCTTCGCGGCCCGCAAGGTCGGCTACAGCAACGCCTTCGCCCTCTCGGCGGCCTTCAAGCGCGTCCGCGGGGTCAGTCCGCAGGAGCACCGCCGCCTCGCCGCGACCGGCGCCCCGGCCCAGCAGGCCGGCTTCTCCGGTCCGGCGGAGACGGTCATCCTGGCGGGTTGACGCCGCGGCCGTGGCCGCCGCCGACAGCCAAGGCCTGGGGATCCAGGACCGGGAATCCAAGGCTGTAATCCCATTTGCCTAAACTCATTAGGTAATCCCATACTGGCTATAGTCGGATGGCAGAAAGCACATGGCGCGGGCAGGGCCCGCGCAGAACGCGATGGAACAGCGATGAACACCTCTTTCACCACCCCCGTCACCGAGGCCCTGCTGCACGGCCACCTCGACGTCGAGCACACCGAACGCGGCCTGCTGCCGCACCGCCTGCCCGCCCGGGCCCGCCGGCAGATCCCCGACGAACAGCTCGCGATCGCCGAGTCCCAGCCCACCGGCGTCCGGCTGGCCTTCCGCACCCGCGCCACCGCGATCGACCTGCACACCGTCCCGACCAAGCGGGCCTACGTGGGCGTGCCCACCCCGCCCGACGGGGTGTACGACCTCCTCGTCGACGGGCAGCTGACGGCGCAGACCACGGTGTCCGGCGGCAACCTGCGCACCATCGACCTGGGCGCCGGCCGCGTCGAGCTGACCCAGGGCCCGCCCGGCACCGCCCGGTTCACCGGTCTGCCCGCACGGGACAAGACCGTCGAGATCTGGCTCCCGCACACCGAGACCACCGAACTCCTCGCCCTCGACACCGACGCCCCCGTCACCCCGGTCCCGGACGGCACCCGCCGTCGCTGGCTGCACCACGGCAGCTCGATCAGCCACGGCTCCAACGCCACCCACCCGACCGGCACCTGGCCCGCCCTGGCGGCGGCCGCGGGCGGCGTCGACCTGGTCAACCTCGGCTTCGGCGGCAGCGCGCTGCTCGACCCGTTCACCGCCCGCGCCATCCGCGACACCCCCGCCGACCTGATCAGCCTGAAGATCGGCATCAACCTCGTCAACGCCGACGTGATGCGCCTGCGCGCCTTCGTCCCGGCGGTGCACGGCTTCCTCGACACCGTCCGCGAAGGACACCCGGCCACGCCGCTGCTCGTCGTCTCCCCGATCCTCTGCCCGATCCAGGAGGACACCCCGGGGCCCCTCGCCGTCGACTTCAGCACCGGGGCACTGCGCTTCCGGGCCACCGGCGACCCGGCCGAGACCGCGGCGGGCCGCCTCACCCTCACCGTCATCCGGACCGAACTCGCCCGCATCGTCGCCGCCCGCGCCGCCGACGGCGACCTCAACCTGCACTACCTGGACGGCCGTTCGCTCTACGGCCGGACCGACCACGACGACCACCCGCTCCCCGACGACCTGCACCCGGACCAGGCCGGCCACCACCGCATCGCCGAGCACTTCACCCGCCTCGCCTTCGGAGACACCGGCCCGTTCGCTGACTGACCCGCCCGCCGCCGCCCTCGTGCGCGACAATCATCCGGTGATCGGGGGGCAACGGGCCGAGGGTCAACGACCGAGGGTCAACGACCGAGGGGGAGAAGGCAGATGAGGCACACCTGGAGCAGGACAGCCACCGGCCTGGCGGCGGCCGTGACGGCGCTGGCGCTCGCCGGCTGCGGATCGACGAGCGCACCGAGCAACGCATCACACACCGAATCCCGCGAGCCCGGCCAGGCCGGGGCCGAGGCCCTGGCCCGCCACGACCGGCTCTTCCCCCAGGTCGCGGCGACATGCGCGGGCGTCGCCGCCACACCGCCGTCCGCCCCGGCCGCCGCCCCCACGGGCGACGGCGGTACCTGGGCCGACAAGTACGCGGAGAACCACGCCTACAAACAGACCGTCAGGCTCCTCGCCGACGCCCAGTGCCGCGGCGAGGCCCACGCGGCACGGATCGCGGACGCCCTGCGGCCCGCCGGCACGCCGGCCGTCCTCGACGAAGCCGGCCTCCGCGCGGCGCTCCAACGCCTCGGCTACCCCGCCGAGCTGGTCAACGTCCGCACCTCCACCGGCGCCCCCGGATTCGACCTCCAAATCCCCGAAGCCGTCTTGTGCGTCAGCGGCCTGCTGACCTCCCCGCCCGACATCCACCCGCACGGCATGTACCTGGACGGCGGCTGCACCGAACCCAAGGGCGGCCACTGACCCGGCCACTGACCCAGCAGCAGAAGCCGGACGGGGAACAGGCCCGCGGGGGACGTTCCCCGGGCGTTCACCGTGCGGAGGCCGGCCGTCCGATCGGCGGTCCGCGTCGTGCCCCTAACGTCGCGATCACCGTGCACGGCCCGAGGAGCTGCCCCGATGAACCACCATCAGAACGACCTTCCCCACGACGACCACGGGTCGAGCTGCCCGCGGACCGTCGGGTTCGACTCCGACGCGCCGGCGGCGGCCGGACGCCGCGCCTTCCTGCGCGCGACGGGGCTGGTAGGCGCCGGGCTGGCGGTCCTCGGGGCGGGCTCCACGGCGACGGCGTCGGCGGACGAGCCCGCCGACGCGACGGCCGACGCCTTCGGCGCGCCCGCCGCCGCGGACGACGGCCGGGGCGCCTGGGATCCGGACCCGGACGGCCCCCGCTTCTCGCTGGCGGTGATGCCCGACACCCAGTACCTCTTCGACGACGACCGGATCCACCCCGCCCCGCTGGAGGCCTCGCTGCGCCACGTGCTGGACGGCAGCGACGAGAACTTCGTCTTCCTCGCGCACCTGGGCGACGTCACCCAGAACGGCAAGGCCGAGGAGTTCGCCGCCGCGGGCAAGGCCTTCACCCTCCTCGACCGCCACGGCGCGGCCTACAGCGTCCTGGCCGGAAACCACGACGTCGGCTCGGGCAGCGACGACCAGCGGGGCCGGACGGCGTACCTGGACACCTTCAACCCGGCCCGGTTCGCCCGCTCGGCGACCTTCAAGGGCGCGAGCCCGGACGGCTACAACACCTACCACCTGTTCCGGGGAGCCGGCCGGGACTGGATGGTGCTCTCGCTGGACTGGCGGCTGTCCGACCGCGGCTTCGCCTGGGCGAACTCGGTGATCGCCCAGCACCCGACCGTGCCGGTCATCCTCACCACCCACGACCTCGCCTACGCCGACGACGGCGGCGCCGCCCAGCTGTCCGACCACGGGCACGCGCTCTGGGACAGGCTGATCAGCGGCAACGACCAGATCTTCCTCACCCTGAACGGCCACTACTGGCCGCCCGGCAGCACCACGCTGACCAACAAGGCCGGCCACGACGTCCACGTCCACATCACCAACTACCAGAACCGGTACTACGGCGGCGCGGCGATGATCCGCGCCTACCGCTTCGACCTGGACCGCAACACCATCGACGTGCGGACGTACTCGCCCTGGATCCAGCAGTTGGCCGCCGAGAAGGTCAACCGCCTCGCCAGCCAGGAGATCGAGCTGACCGGCCCGGTGGACAGCTTCTCGGTGCAGGTGGACTTCGCGCGGCGGTTCGCCGGCTTCGCCCCGGTCCCGGCCCGCCCGGCCCGCCCCGCGCGTCAGCTGACGATCCCGGGCACGGTCGCCTACTGGCGCTTTGACGGCGGCCGGCCGGCCGGCAGCGCCGTCGCCGACTCCCAGGTCGTCAAGGACCTGAGCGGTCACGGCAACGACCTCGTCAAGCAGACCGCCCCGGGCAGCCCGGCCGGGACGCTCACCTGGTCCACCGAGTCGCACCCCGACCAGCCCGGCCGCGGCAGCCTCTACTTCGATGGCCGGGGCAAGCCGGTCCAGGGCGCGTACCTGCAGACCGTCGCCAAGGCCCCGATGAACGCCGACACCTTCCAGCAGGGCTACACCTTCGAGGCGTTCTTCAAGCTGCCGGCCGACTGGGACGCCGGCCGCAACGCCTGGACGGCGCTGCTCAGCCGCTGGGGCACGAGTGGGGAGGCGGGGAAGACCGGCCCCGACACCGACCCGCAGGAGCCGGTCGCCACGCTCAGCCTGTCCGGCGGGCGGGAGCTGCAGTGGTGCGTCTACCCGACCAACCTGAGCGGCCCCGTCACCAACTGGGGCCACGAACTCCCGCTCGGCGCGTGGTGGCACGTCGCGGTCGTCAACAACAAGCGGCTCACCCGGATGTACGTGAACGGCTGCGAGGTCGTCCGCAACCCCTCGACACCGTCCGAGGGCCTCAGCACCCTCGGCCACCCCTGGCTGCTCGGCGGCTACGAGTACGGCGGCGCGCTCAGCCAGGTCTTCCACGGCTGGATCGGCGACGTCCGCGTGGTCAACCGCCCCCTGCCGGTCCGGGACTTCATGATCTCCTGACACCCCCGCGCCCCGGGGCGCCCGCCCCACGGGCGCCCCGCCCGTCAGCCTCCCAGGGCCCGCAGCGACACCCACAGCGCCAGGACGGACAGCACCAGCGCCGACGGGACGGTGAGCAGGCCGAGGCGGGTGAACTCGCCCAGTCGGACGGTGCTCCCGTGCTGATGGACGATCTTGCGCCACAGCAGGGTGGCCAGGGAGCCGGCGTAGGTGAGGTTGGGGCCGATGTTCACGCCGAGCAGCATCGCCAGCACCGTACCCGGGCCGGAGGCCGCCGTCAGCGGCAGGAGGACCAGGACGGCGGGCAGGTTGTTGATCACGTTCGCGAGGACGGCGGCCAGCACGGCGACCGCGAGTAGGGATGGCAGGCCGGTGCCGGCGGGGACCACGTGGCCGAGCGCGGTGGCGAGGCCGTTGTCGACGACGGCGCGGACGACGATCGCGAGGGCGACGACGAAGGCGAGGAACGGAACGTTCGCGGCCCGGACGACCGCCGTCGGCGTGATGCGGCGCCGGGCGAGCGCCCGGCCGGCCAGCACGAGGGCCCCCGCTGCGGCCGCCCACGCCGGATTGACGCCCAGTGCGGAGGTGAGGACGAACCCGCCGAGCGTGCAGGCCACCACGACGAGCGCGAACAGCGGCAGCTCGGGGGCCGCCTCGTCCGGTGGCGGCGGGGCCCCGCTGTCCAGGTCGGCGGCGAAGAACCGGCGGAAGACCGCGTACTCGGCGCCGATCGCCACCAGCCACGGCAGGGCCATCAGCGCGGCGAACCGGGTGAAGCTCAGGCCGCTGGCCGCGAACGCCAGCAGGTTGGTCAGGTTGGACACCGGAAGCAGCAGCGACGCGGTGTTCGACAGGTGTGCGCAGGCGTAGACGTGCGGCTTCGGCCGGGCTCCGAGCCGGGTGGCGGTCGCGAACACCACCGGGGTCAGCAGCACCACCGTCGCGTCCAGGCTCAGCACCGCGGTGATCACCGAGGACAGGGCGAACACCTGCACCAGCAGCCGTTTGGGCCGCGCGGCGGTCCGGGCCATCCACGCCCCGCAGGCGTGGAACAGCCCCTCCTCGTCGCACAGCTGCGCCAGTACCAGCACCGCCGCCAGGAACCCGACCACCGGCCCCAGCCGTTCGGCCTCCTCCAACGCGTGCGCGGGCGATATCGCTCCGGTGGCGACCAGCAGGGCGGCGGCGGGCACCGCGACGGCGGCCTCGGGCCAGCCCCACGGCCGGACGACGGCACAGGCCAGCACGGCGAGCAGCAGTACCAGTGCCAGGCCCTCCGCGAGCGGGGTGTTCAGTGCGGGCTCCCTTCGAGACCAGCCGAGTCCGGCTGACGGCCACCCGGACGGGTGCACCGGCGCGCGTCCCTTCGAGCGACCTGCCCGGCTCTCTGGACCGGCGGCCGGACTGAACTGCTGCTATGAATTTTTTGAGCCTATCTGTTCGGCTCCCGTTTTTTTGAGGAGGCATCCTCATGGGTGCGGTTGCAACAACTTCAGCCGATGCCGCCGTGGTGCACATTCTCTGGATCAATGCGGGTCTGAGCTGCGACGGGGACTCGGTCTCCCTGACCGCGGCGATGCAGCCCAGCATCGAGGAGATCGTCACCGGCGCGCTCCCCGGCCTGCCGGAGGTCGCCGTCCACTGGCCGCTGATCGACTTCGAGTGCGGTCCGGTCCAGGGCGCGGACAACTTCGTGGAGTGGTTCTTCAAGGCGGACCGCGGCGAGCTCGACCCCTTCGTCCTGGTCGTCGAGGGTTCCATCCCGAACGAGACGATCAAGGAGGAGGGCTACTGGTGCGGTTTCGGCGACAACCCGGACACCGGCCAGCCGATCACCACCAGTGAGTGGCTGGACCGCCTCACCCCCAAGGCCACCGCGGTGGTCGCCATCGGGACCTGCGCCACCTACGGCGGCATCCACGCGATGGCCGGCAACCCGACCGGTGCCATGGGCGTGCCCGACTACCTGGGCTGGGACTGGAAGTCCAAGGCGGGCCTGCCGATCGTCTGCGTGCCGGGCTGCCCGATCCAGCCCGACAACTTCGCCGAGACGCTGACCTACCTGCTGTACCAGCTGGCCGGTTCCGCGCCGATGATCCCGTTGGACGACAAGCTGCGTCCGGCCTGGCTGTTCGGCGCGACCGTGCACGAGGGCTGCGACCGCGGCGGGTACTACGAACAGGGCCAGTTCGCCACCGACTACGGCACGCCCGAGTGCCTGGTGCGCCTCGGCTGCTGGGGCCCGGTCGTCAAGTGCAACGTCGCCAAACGCGGCTGGATCAACGGCATCGGCGGCTGCCCCAACGTCGGCGGCATCTGCATCGCCTGCACCATGCCGGGCTTCCCCGACAAGTTCATGCCGTTCATGGACCCGCCTCCCGGCTCCCGGGTCTCGACGGGTGCCAGCTCGGCGTACGGGGCGGTGATCCGCCGCCTGCGCACGATCACGGGCCGGACGGTCGACAGGGAGCCCAAGTGGCGGCACACGGGGCGCCGCCTGACCACCGGTTACCGCCCGCCGTGGTGACCCCTTTCCCCCTTCGGCCCGCCCGCCCCGCCCGGGGCGGGCGGGCCGTTGCAGAGCCTCCTCCCGCTGACAGAAGGGCATGACAGACGATGGCACCGACGACCAGGACGGCCGGCGACGGCAGCGGTCTGGTGGAGATGTCCTGGGACCCGATCACCCGGATCGTGGGCAGCCTGGGCATCCACACGAAGATCGACTTCAAGCAGAAGAAGGTCGCGGAGTGCTACAGCACCTCCTCGGTCTTCCGCGGCTACAGCGTCTTCATGCGCGGCAAGGACCCGCGCGACGCGCACTTCATCACCAGCCGGATCTGCGGCATCTGCGGCGACAACCACGCCACCTGTTCGGTCTACGCGCAGAACATGGCCTACGGGGTCAAGCCCCCGCACCTCGGCGAGTGGATCATCAACCTCGGCGAGGCCGCCGAGTACATGTTCGACCACAACATCTTCCAGGAGAACCTGGTCGGGGTCGACTACTGCGAGAAGATGGTCCGCGAGACCAACCCCGGCGTCCTGGAACTGGCCGAACGCACCGAGGCACCGCACGCCGGCGACCACGGGTACCGCACCATCGCCGACATCATGCGCTCACTGAACCCCATCGAGGGCGAGTTCTACCGCGAGGCGCTCCAGGTCAGCCGCTACACCCGGGAGATGTTCTGCCTGATGGAGGGCCGCCACGTGCACCCCTCCACCCTCTACCCCGGCGGCGTCGGCACGGTGGCCACCGTCCAGCTGTTCACCGACTACCTGACCCGGCTGATGCGCTACGTGGAGTTCATGAAGAAGGTCGTGCCGCTGCACGACGACCTCTTCGACTTCTTCTACGAGGCCCTGCCCGGCTACGAGGAGGTCGGCCGGCGCCGCGTCATGCTCGGCTGCTGGGGCAGCCTCAACGACCCGGACCACTGCGACTTCACCTACCGCAACATGACGGACTGGGGCCGGCGGATGTTCGTCACCCCGGGCATCGTGGTGGACGGCAAGCTCGTCACCAACGACCTCACCGAGATCAACCTCGGCATCCGCATCCTGCTCGGCAGTTCCTACTACCAGGACTGGGAGGGCAAGGAGCTCTTCGTCACCCACGACCCGCTGGGCAACCCCGTCGACCCCCGCCACCCCTGGAACCAGCACACCATCCCGGCCCCGCAGAAACGCGACTTCGACGACAAGTACAGCTGGGTGATGTCCCCCCGCTGGTTCGACGGCAAGGACTACCTCGCCCTCGACACCGGCGGCGGTCCGATCGCCCGCCTGTGGTCCACCGCGCTGTCCGGACTGGTCGACATCGGCTACATCAAGGCCACCGGACACAGCGTGCAGATCAACCTGCCGCGCTCCATGACCAAGCCGGAGACCACCTTCGAGTGGAAGATCCCGCAGTGGAGCAACGCCATCGAACGCAACCGCGCCCGCACCTACTTCCAGGCCTACGCGGCCGCCGCGGCCCTGCACTTCGCCGAGAAGGCGCTCGACGAGGTCCGGGCCGGGCGCAGCCAGACCTGGGAGCGCTTCGAGGTGCCGGACGAGTCGATCGGCTGCGGTTTCACCGAGGCCGTACGCGGCGTGCTGTCCCACCACATGGTGATCCGGGACGGCAAGATCGCCAACTACCACCCCTACCCGCCGACCCCGTGGAACGCCAGCGTCCGCGACAGCTTCGGCACCCCCGGCCCCTACGAGGACGCCGTCCAGAACACCCCGATCTTCGAGGAGAACCCCCCGGAGACCTTCAAGGGCATCGACATCATGCGCGCCGTGCGCAGCTTCGACCCCTGCCTGCCCTGCGGCGTCCACATGTACCTGGGTGACGGGAAGACGGTGCAGACCATGCACGTGCCCACCGGGCTGAGCGGACTCACCGCATGACCCCGGAACAGGCGGGGGCCCGCATCCAGGAGGCCCTGGACCAACTGGCCGGCGCCGACGCGCAGGAGGCCGGCGAGCACCTCGTCCGCGAACTGATGGCCCTCTACGGCGACGCCCTGGCCCGCCTCGTCCAGGCCCTGCCGCCCGCCGCGCTGGCCCGGCTGCTGGACGAACCGTCGCTGGCCGGGCTGCTCGTCCTGCACGACCTGCACCCCGAGGACGTCACCGCCCGCATCACCCGCGCACTCGCCACCCTGCCCGAACCGGTCGACCTGGCCGCCTTCGACCCCGCCACCGGCACCGCCCGGCTGCGCCGCACCCGCAGCGGCTGCGGGTGCGGCGAACAGGACATCGAGAACGCCCTGGCCTGCCACGCCCCCGAGGTCACCGCGGTCGAGCTCGAACGCCCCGCGGAACTGCTGCAGATCGGCGCTCGGCCCCCGGCGGACCCGCGATGACCTTCCGCCAGCTCGACCGGCCCGGCACCGCGCTGCTGCGCCGGCTGCGGGAGCCCGCACCCCCGCAGCCGCAACGCTGCGAGTTCTGCGGCCGGCACCTGCCCGCCGAGCACCGCCACCTGGCGGACACCGACCAGCAGGCGCTCACCTGCGCCTGCACCGCCTGCGCCCTGCTGTTCCAGCAGCCCGGCGCGGCCGACGGCCGCTACCGCGCCGTCCCCGACCGCTACCTGACCGACCCGGCCCACCCCCTCGGCGAGGACGCCTGGGCAGCCCTCGGCATCCCGGTCGCCACCGCGTTCCTGCTGCGCACCACGCGTCTGCAGCGGTCCGTCCTGCTCTACCCCGGCCCGGGTGGCGCGACCGAGGCCGAACCCGACGAGGCCGCCTGGCAGGCCGCGCTCGGCGGCAGCCGCCTCCACGCCGCGCTGCGGCCGGACGTCGAGGCGCTACTGCTGCGGCGCGACACCGATGGCATCCAGTGCTACCTGGTGCCGGTCGACGTCTGCTACGAACTCGTCGGCCGGCTGCGGCGCTGCTGGAAGGGCTTCGACGGCGGGGCCGAGGCGCGCGCCGAACAGGCCGCCTTCTTCGACCGCCTGGCCGCCCGGTCCCGCGTCCTCCCCGAAGGCGGCGCCCGGTGACCTCGATCTCCTTCGCCTGCACCGGAGTGCGGGCCGATCCCTACGCCGCCGGGCCCGCCCTCGTCTTCCGGCTGCGCATCACCGCCCCCGCCGACGTGCGGGTGCACGCGCTGGCGCTGCGCTGCCAACTGCGGATCGAACCGGCCCGCCGCCGCTACGGCGACGCCGAGGGCGGGCGGCTGACCGACCTGTTCGGCGAGCGCTCACGCTGGGCCGGCACCCTCCACCCGGTCCAGTTCGCCCAGGTCCCGCTGCTGGTCGGCGCGTTCACCGGCGAAACCGAGACCGACCTGGTGGTGCCCTGCACCTACGACATGGACGTCTCCGCCGCCCGCTACCTCGCCGCACTGGACGACGGGGACGTGCCGCTGTTGCTGCTCTTCTCGGGTACCGCCTTCGCCGGCCCCGGCGGCTTCCAGGTCACCCCGGTGGCCTGGGACCAGGAAGCCGTCGTGCGGATGCCGGTCAAGGTCTGGCGGGAGGCGATCGACGCGCACTTCCCGGGCTGCGGCTGGCTCCGGCTGCCCGCCGACCTGATGGCCGAACTGCTCGCCTACCGCTCCCGGCACGCCCTGCCGTCCTGGGAGGCCACCGTGCGCGAGCTGCTCGGCACGGCCCCGACCACGAAGCCGACCCAGACCACAGCGACGACCCAGACCACAGCGCCGACCCGGACCACAGCGACGACCCAGGCCGCGAAGCCACCCCAGGCCGTCAAGGCGGCCCAGACCGCGAAGGGGGAGCGGTGACCGCGCCCGCCCACGAGAGCGAGAACAGGTTCGCCCACGCCCGGCAGATCGCCGACGCCGTCCTGTTCGAGGGCTACGTGCTCTACCCCTACCGGGCGTCAGCGGCCAAGAACCGGCTGCGCTGGCAGTTCGGCGTCCTGACCCCGCCGCGCTACGGCGCCGACAGCGGCGAGCACTCCCACCAGCGCACCGAGTGCGTGATGGAAGCGCGCCAGGGCGACCAGCTGGCCGTCGAGCTGCGGTTCCTGCGCCTCCAACGGCGGACGGTCCAAGAGGCCGGCAGACAGGGCGGATTCCGGACCGTCGATGAGCTGGAGCTCGCCGACCGGGTGCTCGTCCCCTGGGACGAAGGGGTCGAGGAGCGGATCGAACTCCTCATCCCGGTCGAGGAATTGGCGGCCGGTGAAGCCGTCCGCGGCTTCGAACTCGACGCGTCCGAGGACGAGGAGCCGCTCGTCGAGGACGGTGCGCTGGCCGGGCGGCTCCTGCGCCGCCGCGAACGGGTCCAGGGCCGACTGCGGATCACCGCCCAGGACGTACCCGGCCCCTACCGGGCGCAGCGGCTGACCGTCCTGGTGGAGAACACCTCCGACTGGGACCCGGTGCCCGGCACCCGACGCGAGGCCGCACTGGCGCACGCCCTCGTCTCGGCCCACCTGCTGCTCGGCCTCGACCGCGGCTCCTTCCTCTCGGCGACCGACCCGCCCGAGTGGGCGGGCGAGGCGGTGCGCGCCTGCCGCAACGAGCACACCTGGCCCGTGCTGGCGGGCCCGCCCGGCAGCGGCAAGGTGCTGCTCTCCTCGCCGATCATCCTGGATGACCACCCGCACATCGCCCCCGAGAGCCCCGGCGCGCTCTACGACGCCACCGAGATCGACGAGATCCTCGCGCTGCGCACCGCGGCCCTGACCGAGCGGGAGAAGCGCGAGGCCCGGGGCACCGACGACCGGGCCGGCGCAGTGATCGACCTCGCCGACTCGATGCCCCCCGAGATCCTGGAGCGGCTGCACGGCGCCGTCCGGGGGCTGCGCGAACTCACCCACCCCGAAGCCGGGGCGGACCGGCCCTGGTGGGACCCGGGCAACGACCCGCAGACCAACCCCGAACGGGACCAGGTGATGATCGACGGCCGCCCGGTCGCCGCCGGCAGCCGGGTGCGGCTCCGGCCCGGGCGCCGCCGCACCGACGCCCAGGACGTGTTCCTGCACGGGCGCACCGCGCTGGTGGAGGCGGTGCTGCACGACGTCGACGGTTCGGTGCACCTGGCCGTCACCGTGGACGACGACCCGGGTGCCGACCTGTGGCGGGCGCAGGGCCGCTTCCGGTACTTCCAGCCGGACGAGGTCACCCCGGTGGAAGGGCCGTGAGCGCCGACCGGACCGGGCGGGTCCTGGTCGCCGGGGTCGGCAACATCTTCCTCGGCGACGACGGCTTCGGGGTCGAGACCGTCCGGCGCCTCGCCGCCCGGGAGCTGCCCGCCGGCGTCGAGCTCCTCGACGTCGGCGTGCGCGGCGTGCACCTGGCCTACCAACTCCTCGACGGCTACCGGACGCTGGTGCTCGTCGACGCCACCGCACGCGGCGGCGAGCCGGGGACGGTGTACCTGATCGAAGCGGACGCCGGACCGGTGGAATCGATGGTCCTGGACGGCCACCGGATGGGCCCGGACGCCGTGCTCGCCCTGCTCGCGACCCTGGCCGCCGGAACGGGCGGCACCGCGCCCGGGCGGGTCCTGGTGGTCGGCTGCGAACCCGCCTCACTGGAGGAGGGAATCGGACTGAGCACCCCGGTGGCCGCCGCCGTCGACGAGGCGGTCGCCGTGATCCTGCGCGTCCTCACCACGGACGCACACACCCACAGAGAGGCGGCACCATGCTGAAGAACCTCGCCGTCGCGGCTGCCGCGGCCGTCCTGGCCGCAGCCGCGGCGCTGATCTGGCAGAGCCTTCCCGACCTGAGGCGCTACCTGCGGATCCGGCGGATGTAGGAGCGGATGCGGTAGCGGAGCAGTACGCGCGGGGACCACCACCGGCGTGCTGCGAACAGGTAGTCACGGATACGGCGGCGGCGCGGCTTCGAGCCGTTCCCGCCGCCGCACCCTGTAATGGGGCCTGTTGCTCACGGGGCCTGTTGCTCACGGGGCCCGGACACCGGGCCCGCGCCCCCACGGAGCCGGGCGCCTCCAACCGCGGGAAACGAGACAGATGCACGAGATGTCGATCGCGACGGCCGTCGTCGACCAGGTGGACCGGGCCGCCCGCGCACACGGGGAGAGCGCCGTGGCCAGAGTCCGGCTGCAGATCGGCGAACTGGCCGGAGTCGTTCCGTCGGCACTCGACTTCTGCTTCGAACTGGCCTGCGCCGGAACGCTGTTGGAAGGTGCGGTGCTGGAGACCGAGGCCGTCGCCGCACGGGCGAAGTGCACGCCCTGCGGGGTCGAGTGGAGCGTCGGCATGCCGCCCGACCTGGGCTGCCCGCGCTGCGCCGGCGCCAGGGTCGAACTGCTGGCCGGGCGTGAGCTGCAGATCCTCGGCGTCGAGTGGTCCGAGCCCCCGACGGGCGCCCGGACCGATCAAGGAGGCTGAAACCGATGTGTCGCACCGTTGATCTCCGGCAGGCGGTTCTCGCCCGCAACGACGACGACGCCCGGCGGCTGCGGGCGGAACTGGCCGCTCGGGGCACCGTCGTGGTGAACCTGCTGTCCAGCCCGGGCAGCGGCAAGACGGCGCTCCTGGAGGCCGAACTCGGCCTGGCCCGGGAGCGCGAGGTGCCCGTCGCGGCCCTCACCGCCGACCTCGCGACCGAGAACGACGCGCGCCGGCTGGCCCGTTCGGGCGCGCCGGTGAAGCAGGTCCTCACCGACGGCCTGTGCCACCTGGAGACGGCGATGCTGCGTGGGCACCTGGCCGGCTGGCTGCCGCCGGACACCCGGCTGCTGTTCGTCGAGAACGTCGGCAACCTGGTCTGCCCCGCCTCCTACGACCTCGGCGAATCGCTGCGGGTCGTCCTCGCCTCGGTCACCGAGGGAGAGGACAAACCGCTCAAGTACCCGACCGCCTTCGGACTGGCCAACCTGGTGCTGGTCACCAAGGCGGACCTCGCGGTCGCGGCACAGTTCGACGAAGCGGCCTTCCTCGCGAGCGTCGCGCGGGTCAACCCGGGGGTGGAGGTGGTCTTCACCTCGGCCCGCACCGGGCAGGGCGCCGGGGCGCTGCTGGACCGGGCGCTCGCGGTGCTGGCCGGAGCGCAGGTCCACCGGCCGGTGATGGCCGGCGCGCAGGTCCACCGGCCGGTGATGGCCGGCGCGCACGACCACGACCTCGGCAACCACCACGACCACGACCTCGGCAACCACCACGACCACGACCACGGCAACGACCACGCGGGGGCCCACGACCACCCGCACCCGGCCGTGGACCTGCCGTGACCACGGATCAGCAGCCGCCCCTGCTCCAGCGCCGCCGGGTCGCCGTGCGCGGACTCGTCCAGGGCGTCGGCTTCCGACCGTTCGTCTTCACCCTCGCCACCGAACTTGGGCTGTCCGGCAGCGTCACCAACACCGGCGAGGGCGTGCTCGCCGAGATCGAGGGCACCGGCGAGGCGGTGACCGCGTTCTGCCGGCGCATCGCCAGCGACGCGCCCCCGCTCGCCGACGTCGCCTCGGTGGACCACCAGCCGCTGGCCGTCACCGGCACACCGGGCTTCGTCATCACCCCCTCCCGCGCCGACGGACCGCACCGCACCCAGATCCCCCCGGACACCGCCACCTGCGCCGACTGCCTCGCCGAACTGGCCGACCCCGCCGACCGCCGCTACCGGCACCCGTTCATCAGCTGCACCAACTGCGGGCCCCGCCACACCATCGTCACCGCCCTGCCGTACGACCGGGCCAACACCACGATGGCGGCCTTCGCGATGTGCCCCGACTGCGCCCGCGAGTACGCCGACCCGGCCGACCGGCGCTTCCACGCCCAGCCCGTCGCCTGCCACACCTGCGGCCCGACCCTCACCCTGTCCGTCCCCGGGCTCCCCGTGCTCGACGGCGAGCAGGCGCTCACCGAGGCCCGGCGCCTGATCACCTGCGGAGCGGTCCTGGCCGTCAAGGGCATCGGCGGCTACCACCTGGCCTGCGACGCCACCGACGCGGACACCGTCGCCCTGCTGCGCAGGCGCAAGCGGCGCGGTGACAAACCCTTCGCCCTGATGGCCCGCGACCTCGAACAGCTCAGGGCCCTGGCGGCATCCGGGGCGGTGGAACTGGGGCCCGTCGAGGAAGACCTGCTCACCGGCCCGGTGCGGCCGATCGTACTGCTGCGCCGGGGGCAACACCGGCTCGCGGAACTGGAAGCAGCCGCTCCGCGCAGCCCCGACCTCGGCGTGCTGCTGCCGTACACCCCGCTGCACCACCTCCTGCTCGCCCCTCCCGGCCCCGGACTGCTGGTCATGACCAGCGCCAACCTGTCCGGCGAGCCCATCGTGACGGACGACCGGGAGGCCCTCGCCCGCCTCGCCCCGCTGGTCGACGGCTGGCTCACCCACGACCGCCCCATCCACGTGCCCTGCGAGGACTCCGTGGTGCGGGTGGTGGACGGGCAGCCGCTGCCGGTACGGCGCTCGCGCGGCTACGTGCCGCTCCCGGTGCCCCTGCCGGTGCCGGTGCGGCCCGCGCTGGCCGCGGGCGGCGACCTCAAGAACACCTTCGCGCTGGCCCGGGACGGCTACGCCTGGCTGTCCGGCCACCTCGGCGACATGGACGACCTCGCCACCCTCCGGGCCTTCGACCGCGCGGTGGACCACCTCGGCGCCGTCACCGGCGTGCAGCCCGAAGTGCTCGTCGTCGACCGCCACCCCGGCTACCGCTCTGCCCGGCACGTGCGCAGGTCGGCCCGGGGCCGTGAGGTGCGGGACGTCCAGCACCATCACGCGCACATCGCCTCGGTGATGGCCGAGCACGGCCTCGACGGCAGTCGGCCCGTGATCGGGATCGCCTTCGACGGCACCGGCTACGGAGAGGACGGCGCGGTGTGGGGCGGAGAGGCGCTGCTGGCCGACTACCGGGGCTTTCGGCGTCTCGCCCGGCTCGACTACGTTCCGCTGCCGGGGGGCGACGCGGCCGTGGTGCGTCCGTACCGGATGGCGCTGGCCCATCTGCGGGCGGCAGGACTCCCGTGGGCGGCCGGCCTGCCGCCGGTGCGTTCCTGCCCTGCTGAAGAACTCCGACTGCTATCCCAGCAGTTGGACCGATCGGTGAACTGCGTGCCGACCTCCAGCATGGGCCGGCTGTTCGATGCGGTGTCCTCGCTGGCCGGGGTCTGCCAGCAAGCCGGGTACGAGGCGCAGGCGGCGATCGAGCTGGAGGCGGCTGCCCTCGCGCACGGGCCGGTGGCCGGCCCGGGGGAGGCCTACGCATTCCAACTCGCCGACGAGGGCGGGGTGGTGACCGCCCGATCGGGGCCGGTGCTGGCCGCGGTGGTGGCGGACCTGGCGTCAGGGGCGCCACCCGGACTGATCGCCGCCCGGTTCCACGCGGCGGTGGCCGCGCTGGTACGGGCGGTGTGCGCCGAGATCGGGCGGCGGCACGGCACCCAGACGGTCGCGCTGAGTGGCGGCGTCTTCGCCAACGCGCTGCTGTCCTCGGCGTGCGCGCGGGGCCTGGCGGAGGACGGGTTCACCGTGCTGCGGCACCGCCGGGTGCCGCCCAACGACGCGGGGCTCGCGCTCGGCCAGTTGATGGTGGCGGCGCGGGCCGACGGCTGAGTGGCCGCCCGCACGAAGTTCGGCAGGTTCGGAGGAACCGGAGAGAGGAGGGAGACCGCGATGTGCCTGGCGGTACCCGGAAGAGTGTTGGAGATCGCGGAACGCGACGGGACCAGGATGGCGGTCGTCGACTTCGGCGGGGTCGTCAAGGATGTGTGCCTGGAGTACCTGCCGGACCTGAAGGTGGGCGAGTACGCCATCGTCCACGTCGGGTTCGCCCTGCAGCGGCTGGATGAGGAATCGGCTCGCCGGACCTTGCAGCTGTTCGAGGAACTCGGCCTGCTCCAGGAGGAGTTCGGCGACCCCTGGGAGGCCGCGGAGACTGCGGAGGCTGCCGCGGCCTCGGCAGCCTCGGCGGCCTCGGCGAAGCGGGAGGAGGAACGGTGAGATACCTGGAGGAGTTCCAGAACCCCGAGCTGGCCGGCGGCCTGCTCGCCGACATCAGGGCGACGGTCACCCGACCGTGGGCGCTGATGGAGGTGTGCGGCGGTCAGACACACAGCATCATCCGACACGGGATCGACCAACTACTTCCTCCCGAAGTCGAGTTGATCCACGGCCCGGGCTGCCCGGTGTGCGTCACCCCGCTGGAGGTGATCGACAAGGCGCTGGAGATCGCGGCCCGGCCCGAGGTGATCTTCTGCTCCTTCGGCGACATGCTGCGCGTGCCCGGCACCGGCCGTGACCTCTTCCGGGTACGCGGCGAGGGTGGCGACGTCCGAGTGGTGTACTCCCCGCTGGACGCGCTGCGGATCGCCGAGGAGAACCCGCACCGGGAGGTCGTCTTCTTCGGCATCGGCTTCGAGACCACCGCACCACCCAACGCCATGGCGGTGCACCAGGCCAGGAAGCGGGGCATCGGCAACTTCAGCATGCTGGTCTCGCACGTACGGGTGCCACCCGCCATCGAGGCCATCATGAACTCGCCGCAGTGCCGGGTCCAGGGCTTCCTCGCCGCCGGACACGTGTGCAGCGTGATGGGGACCGACGAATACCCTGCGCTCGCCGATCGCCACCGGGTGCCGATCGTCGTCACCGGCTTCGAACCGCTGGACATCCTGGAGGGAATCCGGCGCACCGTACGGCAGTTGGAGAACGGCGAGCACACCGTCGACAACGCCTACGCGCGGGCCGTACGCCCGGAGGGCAACCCGGCGGCCCGGGCCATGCTGGAGGACGTCTTCGAAGTGACGGACCGGGCCTGGCGCGGCATCGGCGTCATCCCGGACAGTGGCTGGCGGCTCTCCCCGCGCTACCGCGACCACGACGCCGAGCACCGCTTCGACGTCGCGCGGATCACCACCGTCGAACCCGCGCAGTGCCGCAGCGGGGAAGTCCTCCAGGGGCTGCTCAAGCCGCACCAGTGCGAGGCCTTCGGCACCGTCTGCACCCCGCGCACCCCGCTCGGCGCCACCATGGTCTCCAGCGAGGGCGCCTGCGCCGCCTACTACCTCTACCGGCGGCTCGACGCGCCGGGCATCGCCCGGGAGGCGAGCCCCGTTGGCTGAGACCCAGACCCAGACCCAGGCCCAGACCCTGACCGGCGCCGGCGGCGCCCCGGACATCCTCGGGTGGAGCTGCCCGCTGCCGCTACGCGATCACCCCCGGGTGGTGATGGGGCACGGCGGAGGCGGGGTGCTGTCGGCCGAACTGGTGGCGAACCTGTTCGCCCCGGCCTTCGGCGGGCCGGTGCTCGCCGGGCTCGCGGACTCGGCGGTCGTCGAGCTCGGCGGTGCCCGGCTCGCCTTCTCCACCGATTCCTACGTCGTGCGGCCGCTCTTCTTCCCCGGCGGCAGCATCGGCGACCTCGCGGTCAACGGAACCGTCAACGACCTGGCCATGAGCGGGGCCCAGGCGGCCTATCTGTCCTGCGGCTTCATCCTGGAGGAGGGCGTGGAGACGGCCGTGGTCGCGCACGTCGCCCAGGCGCTGGGCGCCGCCGCCCGGGCCGCCGGGGTGGAGGTGGTCACCGGCGACACCAAGGTCGTCGAGGCCGGGCACGGTGACGGCGTGTACCTGAACACCGCCGGCATCGGGCTCGTCCCGGCCGGAGTCGACATCCGGCCGCAGCGCGCCGCCCCCGGTGACGTGGTGATCGTCAGCGGTGAGATCGGCCTGCACGGCGTGGCCATCATGAGCGTGCGCGAGGGCCTGGAATTCGGTGTCGAGATCGAGAGCGACTGCGCAGCCCTCGGCGGACTGGTGGCCGCGATGCTGGCCGTCACACCCGACCTGCACGTGCTGCGCGACCCCACCCGGGGCGGCCTCGCGGCGGCGCTCGGTGAGATCGCCGAGGCCGCCCGGGTGGGCGTCGTGGTGAACGAGCGGGCCGTCCCCGTGCCCGCGCAGGTCGCCAACGCCTGTGCGATCCTCGGTCTCGACCCGTTCTACGTCGCCAACGAGGGCAAGCTGGTCGCCTTCGTTCCGCGCGAGCACGCCGACGCCGTCCTCGCCGCGATGCGGGCGCACCCGCTGGGCGCGGGCTCGGCAGTGATCGGCGAGTGCGTGGTGGACCACCCCGGCATGGTCGTCTGCCGCACCCCCTTCGGTGGCACCCGCGTCATCGACCTGCCGATGGGGGAGCAACTCCCGCGGATCTGCTGAGGGTTCCGCCCGCCTCGCGCGGGTGGGGGAACAGGATCGGGGCTCGTACCGGCTTCACCGGTACGAGCCCCGATCCTTGTCCAGGGCGTGCGATCAGCCCGGGGGCACCAGTGCCGCACGGCCCGACGGAGCCGGAATCCTGCCGGTCCCGGGTGTGCCCGGAACCGGCAGGGCGGCGGTCAGCGGCGGGTCCGGCGGAGCGTCAGCAGCAGGCCGCCCGCAGCGCAGTTCGGGCCGAACGCCTGCTCCGGCGGGGGAGGCGCGGAGACCGCCGGCGCGGCAGCGTCGCTGCCCACACCGGTGCAGCCCGCGAGCGGCACGAAGGCCGGCGCGACGGCTGCGGTCAAGACGGGGCAGGTCGTGCGACGACGCATGCGAAGTCCTCCTCAAGGGGGCGAACCGGCCTATCCGGGCTTAATGCGCTCAGATAGCGACACGGGAACGGGATGATCCCCGGGACTGACCTCACCTGACCACCCGTCACCGAATCGGCGCCGGGATCCGGCGGACCGGCCCGCCCGGGCGACGGGCGAGCCGAACGGGCTGTCCTCGCCCGGATCCCCGTCAGGGGGTGAGTCGGAACTCCTCCAACTCCATGCCGTACCAGCGGGTGGTGCGGCCCAGCGCGGTCATGCCGAGCCGGTGGCAGACGGCCAGCGACGGCCGGTTGTCCGGCCGGACCACCGAGTGGATCTCGGCCAGGCCGTCCGCGAATCCCTTGGCCACGGCGCCCTGCGCGGCCTCGGTGGCGTAGCCCTGCCCCCAGCTGTCCGGATGGAGGTGCCAGCCGACCTCGACCTCTCCGTCGCCGTCCGGGATCGGGGCGAGCAGGACGGAGCCGGCGACCACGCCGGTGTCCTTCCGTTCCGCCGCCCAGATGCCGAAGCGCGGGTCGGCCGAGCGGGAGCGGAAACGTTCGATCGTCGCCTCGGCGTCAGTGAGGTTCTCCAGGGTGCGGGGATCGCGGCCCAGCCACTGCGTCACCTCCCAGCGGGAGTAGATGTCGAGTGCCCGTTCGCGGTCCTCGGGCTGCCACTGGCGTATCGTCAGGCGATTGGTCGTGAACATGGACGTGATTCTGCTCCGACTGACCTGCGGGTGCCAGGCGCAGGCGCTTTCGTCATCGACCGCGCGGCCTCCCCCGCAGGGCTTCCACCTCGCAGCTTCCATCGCTCCGACCTGACGGGCTCCCGTGCGCAGGGCGACTTTGGGCCAAGATTGCCTGTTCATGCGATCGGCACATGTTGTGCACACCTCCTCCCCGCAGGGTGTGGCCGTTCCAGGAACCGGTCAAGGACGGGATCTGGACCTGTTCGGGCTCGCCGATCGTCCCCGGGTACGTCATCACCGACCACATCCAGACCGGCTGCAACGGCATCGGCTCCTGGCGGCACCGCGCACTCGTCGTGCCGGTGCCTCCGGCACGCTCCCACCAGGGCAACTGGTCGAAGCCGTCGCCGTCGACCCGCACAGCGTCGAGATCCACGCCGCCCATCGTGTCCGCACAACGGATGGTTGTGCCTTCCCGGCGGATCGGTTGTTTGATCCCGCCATTCGCCATCCGCTTTGATGCCGGTGGTCATCGGGTGGTTGTTCGGATCGGCGAAAGGCGTACGGGCATGAACGGGCGGCGGGCACTGGGGCGACGGTTCGGATGGCTGTGGGCGGCGTTCGCGGTCAGCTCCTACGGCTCGGGGCTCGGATTCGGCGCGTTCCCCCTCCTCGCTATCCTCGTGCTGCACTCCGGACCGACCCAGGTGGCGCTGCTGTCCGCCGCGGGGCGGGCAGTGGGGGCCCTGGTCGCCGTGCCGCTCGGTCCGTGGATGGAGTTCCGGCGCAAACGGCCGGTCATGATGGCGATGGACCTGACCCGGTTCGCGGTGCTGTTGAGCGTCCCCGCCGCGTTCGCGCTCGGCCGGCTCAGCTTCGCCCAACTCCTAGTCGTCTCCGTCGTCACCGCCGCGGCCGACATCGCCTTCAAGGCCGCCGGCGGCGCGTACCTCAAGACGCTCGTGCCAGCCCAGGACCTGCTCGTCGCGAACAGTCGGTTCGAATCGACGACGTGGACCGCCACCACCGTCGGGCCACCGCTCGGCGGGGCCGCCATCGGACTGTTCGGCCCGGTGGTGACCGTGGTCGCCGACGCCCTCAGCTACCTGCTCTCGGCCCTCGGCATCCGCGCCATCGGCGGCACCGAACCGCACCCCGCGCCGACCGGCGCACCACGGCTGCGCGCCGGAGACCTGCTCGAAGGGTGGCGCCACATCCTCGCCCACCCCACACTGCGCCCGCTGTTCCTCAACACGATCGTGGTCAACGGCCTGATCATGGCCGCCGAACCGCTGATGGCCGTACTCCTCCTCGGCCGCCTCGGCTACGCACCCTGGCAGTACGGCCTCGTGTTCGCCTCCCCCTGCGTCGGCGGCCTGCTCGGCTCACGCCTCGCCCGCCCGCTCGCGACGCGCTTCGGACAGCACCGGACGCTGCTCACCGCCGGAGTGCTGCGCGCGTGCTGGCCCATCGGGCTGGCGTTCGTCCAGCCCGGCGCCCCCGGGATCGTCCTCATCGTCACCGTCCAGCTCGGGCTGGTCACCTGCTGCGGCCTGTTCAATCCGCTGCTGGCCACCCACCGGCTCGAACAGATCGACCCCGACAAGCTCGCCCGCACCCTCGCCGCATGGTCGATCAGCAGCAGCGCCGCCATCGCGGCCCTCACCGCCCTCTGGGGCCTGCTGGCCGCCACCACCAGCCCCCGCACCGCGATCGCCGCCGCCGGAATCCTCCTCCTCGCCACCCCGCTGCTGCTCCCGCGTCGCGAGAGGACGCCCCGGAAGGCAGGGGAACAGGCCGCGAGCCTGACCTGAGACGCGGGAGGACCTGGCACACGGGAGCTCGGACAGCTGCCGGCCAGATATCTCAGATGTCCTGGATATCTCGAATGTCAGTACGGCCCACGCCGGTCGTCGAGCTGGACCTCCAACTGCGGCCAGGTCGCGGCCAGGTGTGTGAGGTCGTCCGGCGTCGGGCCGGTGAGTGTCGGGCCGGTGAGCGTTGGGGTGGTGAGCGGGCCGACTGGTGCGCTCGGCTTGAAGTGGACCAGTGTCCCGGTCGTGCCGTCCACCTCGATGGGCTCCAGGCCGGTGACGGGGATGCCGAGTTCGTAGCGCTGGGTCCAGGCTCCGTTGAGACGGCGGTTGGTGTGGACGAGCCAGTCGCTGAGCGCTGCGACGACGGACATGCCGCGCCGGGGATGACCGTCGGGCAGCACTTCGGCCTGCGGGGAGTCGAAGAACCGAAGGTCCTTCGTCGCCATGACCGGCTTCTTCACGCTCCGGCCCCGCTCGTCCACCCGGGTGTCGGTGCCCCGCCCGTCGTCCCTGAGAGGGTGTTCGATAGGGGATTCCCCCCAACTGTCCGGCTTTGGTTCTTGCGGCACGGACTCGTTTTCAGGATCTCGTGGCGGCCGGGTCCGTGT
>NZ_JBFBIR010000083.1:0-26338 GCF_040685715.1 Kitasatospora sp. NPDC088264 | reverse complement strand
CGGGCAGGTTCTTCCAGGCGGAACCCATGGGGCCTTCCAACGGTGCGAGACGGGAACGGGGGACGGGGAGAGCGGAACGGGCTCCGGCCGGGGCCCGCACAACGGGACCACCTCTTGTCGGCCACAAATAGTCTCGCCTATAAGCCAGTTGCCCACGCTGGCGACGGGGGTGTCATACCCCGACCTGGAGGTCGACACCTTTCCGAAGGAGAGAGAAGCACGCGTTCGATTGAGCCCGTGTGGGCACCATGGCGGCTTCCGAAGACCCGGATGTCTCCCCAGAGATCACGCCATGGGCCCGAATCCGGGCCCATGACTGACCGAGCACCAGAACTAGCGGGATACGACGGCATGCCCCAAGGTCAACCGGGCGTTCCCGTCGACCAAGGACCACGCGAACGTGGCACACGGGACGAAGGAGCAGCACCAGAAAGTCCTGGCCTCCACCGACGACGGCATCCCCCCAACTGCCGGGAGGGCCGGAAGCCGTCGCCCAGGTAGCGAGCCGACCAAGATCCCCCTGATGCCGACAACCCCCACCCGGAGGCGCGAGGCGGAAACGGCCTGCGGGCCGGGGAGCCGGGCCTGGAGCGATCCCCGCGAGCGCGGGGCCGACATCGACAGCGGGGCCCTGGCCCCTGGCGACCCGGAGCGATCCCCGCGAGCGCGGGGCCGACGTGTCGCCCGACTCCCACCCGACCAACTCGCCGGAGCGATCCCCGCGAGCGCGGGGCCGACGCGCGGTCTGTCAGACCGAACCCCGCGGGCCAGGAGCGATCCCCGCGAGCGCGGGGCCGACAAGATGGCCCCGGGCGGCCGGCCCAAGAGCGTGGAGCGATCCCCGCGAGCGCGGGGCCGACGGGGTCGTGCCTAGCTGGGCTTGGATCTTCCCGGAGCGATCCCCGCGAGCGCGAGGCCGACACTTCCTGACCTGCGGCGATTCGTGTCAGGGACCGTCAGTTGATTCAGTTCGATTAGGCAGGCGGCGCGTGACGGACTTCATGCCTCTTCCTCTCGACGAGACCAGCTTCCGGTGGTCACCGGTGTGATGGGCTGGTCTCCCGAACCATCCCCGCGAGCGCGGGGCCGAGCTCTCCCAAGCCGTCCCCTTGGCCTTGTTCGGGGAACAATCCCCGCGTGTGCGGGGCCGACACCGCGGCCTTCGCCTTGATGGTGCCGAAGGTGGAGTAATCCCCGCGACAGTGGGGCCGACCCGTGCCACTGAACCGGCACTGATGCTAGCGGAGAGCAACCCCCGCGAGCGCGAGGCCGACTGCTGCTGAACGAGGAGGCGCGCCGCGTCACAGTTCTGCAGATCATCAGCCTCTCCTGACCGGCTGCGCAGCCGTGTCCTGGCCTACGCAGGGAGGGCTTGGGTGGACGCGTCCCCGAAGCAATGACGTGCGGCGTGGTCTGTACCAATGATTGCAGCGGCCATTGCCGATCTGGCTCGCCACTGCGCCTGGCGGCGCCCAATCACCGTGTGGCCGCGATTGCATCTCCACAGGTCAGGGTGCCTGTCGAGGCGTCGCCGTCAGTGCGCGCCGTGCACTCACTCAGGCGGGTGAACCCCAGGTCACAACCTGGTCATGTCGATTGCGAGAATCGCAACGCGACTGTACGGTCGCAGCATGGATGCCGGACTGATTGAACGCGTGCGTCAGGTCATCGGCTCAACGGGTGAGACCCAGGCCGTCATGGCGGAGCGCATTGGAATCTCCCCAGACAAGCTGTCGAAGTCTCTTGGCGGGAAACGCCGCTTCACCTCCCTCGAACTAGCGCTGATCGCCGATTTCGGCGGCAGAACCGTTGACTGGCTGCTGCGCGGCGTCGAGCCGCGCTCGGCGCTCGGCGCCGCCGCGCGGAAGGCGGGCGCCTGCGAGCACACCACCGACGAAGTGCGCACACTCCTGGGCCGGTACGAGCAGGTGATCGACGCCTTGGCGCGGATCGGGAGTGACCTGCCGAGGCGCGCCCACAACCGCCCAGAGGGAATCGACGGCACACAGCTCGCCCAGGCCGCCCTGGAAGCAGTGGGAACCGACCCCTGGACCCTCTCGACCCAGAACCTCGCCTCAAGTTTCGAGCAGGCCTTCGGCGTGGAGATCGCGGGCGTCGATCTTCCCGACAAGCTGGACGGCCTGTCCTGGTCGACCGACAGCTTCGACCTCATCCTCGTTGCCAAAACCAATGTGTGGACACGCCAGCGGTTCACCCTTGCCCACGAACTCGGCCATATCCTCGCCGGCGACGCGCATGACGAGGCAGTCGTCGAGAAGGTGCAACCGGGCCGGTCGACCACTGCGATGGAAGTGCAGGCGAACGCGTTCGCCGCGGAGTTCCTGATGCCGCGTACCACTGTTCTGGCCGACGCCCGGGACCGAACGGCCGGCGGTGACCTGGTGGCGGAGCTGGCCTGGAAGTACCGCGTGTCGCCGAGCGCGATGGCAACCCGGTTGAAGGTGTTGGGAGTCCTGACTGCCGATCAGCGCAGGCAGTGGGGAGCGATGTTGACAGCCGACGGCGCCAGGATCGCCGGCGCCGCGGGGGCCCTGGAGCAGCACATGGTCAACACCGAGCGCAGCCAACGTGGTTGGCATCCTCGACGACTAACAGAGCTGGCAATCAAGGCTTATGCTTCGGGTGATACGACAGTCCGGCCGCTGGCAGCCCTCCTGGACCTCGACCCGGACGTGCTCCTGGACCTCCTGGAGCCCGCCCAGCTCGAGCCTGAGCAGCAGCAGGCGGCACCGTCCGATCCCGGAACGGAGCTCGCGTTCAGCCCATGATCATCTGCTTTCCCGACAACACGGTCCTGTGCAACTTCGCGTCCGTCTCCAGGCTCGACATCCTGGAAAACGTACTGAGCGGCCGGGGTCGATGGACGGAAGCAGTGGCGTACGAAGCCAAGCGATCATCTCGATTTCTGCCGGCCCTGGACCCACCTGACGTCTCCCGCTGGCTGGGGGATCCGATCGAAGTCGACGACCCCGAGGCCGTGGAGCGGATTCGACAGGGTGTGTTCTTCGGCAGCCCGTCGGATCCGCTCAAGCATCTCGGGGAGTCCGAGACCCTGCACGTCATCAGCACCCGGGTGGAGTTCAAAGAGGCCACGTGGATCAGCGACGACAAGGCGTCGCTGGACCTCGCGCGGCACAGAGGGATCCCGACGATGCGGACCAAGGACGTGATGGCGGTGGCGTGCGTCGGGTTCATCGTCTCGAAGCAGGAGGGGTTCGCCCTTCTCCAGCGAATGGTGACGAACGGTCGGTCCATACGCTTGCCCGCCACCGCAGATGATCTGATGCGCTGAACACGCCGCTGCGCCCCACCTCGAGTCTCCGGGGTGGGGCGCAGCGGTGTCCGGCGTCGCCACGCCGAACACCCCGATCGGATCGCACGACAGTGGCTTCTTGAAGCCCTCGCAGGTGCGGGGCCGGTTGGGCCGCCGAGATCACCGGCCGGGGGATGCCAAGGCGCAATCCCCGCGCGCGGGGCCGACCAGGTTGCGATCATGCCCGCCGAGACGACGTCGGAGCAATCCCCGCGTGTGCGGGGCCGATCTGAGCGCGGCGGCGTCCGCCGCGAGCGACTGGGAGCAATCCCCGCGTGTGCGGGGCCGATTCTACGGCGACGGCCTGTACCGGATCGTGCGCGGAGCAATCCCCGCGTGTGCGGGGCCGATACTTTCTGACCTGCGGTGATTAGCGACTGAGGGGCTTGATTGATTCAGTTCGATTGGTAGAGGTCCCGTCGAACAGCCGATGTGCTGTTGTCATTTCTTCTTGTCCCAGGGCTGGTTGTCAGTGTCGTGGCCTGACTCCGCGAAGCGTACCCGCGCGTGGAGATTGAGACGATGATTGAGGACTGCTGGCATCGGTACCTGTCCGAGGTCAGGGGCTGGCTGGGTGCGCTGTGGGGTAAGTCCGCCGGGTGGGTTGGGGATCTGCCACGGATCAGTCCCCACAAATGTGGCGCCAACAGCGTGAGTTCGGCGATGGCGATGTGCCCCGCAGAGCAATCCCCGCGAGCGCGGGGCCGACGGAATGCGCTCCCACAGAGCTTCATCCGGGATGGAGTAATCCCCGCGAGCGCGGGGCCGATCGCATCGGCAAGTACCGGACGTTCAAGGAGATGGAGCGATCCCCGCGAGCGCGGGGCCGATTTCGACGGTCACGAGAGCGGCCGGCGGTGCGGGGAGCGATCCCCGCGAGCGCGGGGCCGATACTTCCTGACCTGCGGTGATTAGCGGCTGAGGGGCTTGATTGGCTCAGTTCGATCGGTAGAAGTCCCGTCGAACAGCCGATGCGTTGTTGCCATCTTTCCTTGCCCCAGGGCTGATTGTCAGTGTCGTGGCCTGACTCCCCGAAGCGTACCCGCACGTGGAGATTGAGACGATGATTGAGGACCGCTGGCAGCGGTACCTGCCCGAGGTCAGGGGCTGGCTGGGTGCGCTGTGGAGTAAGTCCGCCGGGCGGGTTGGGGATCTGCCGCGGAGCAGCCCACGCAAGTGTGTTGCCAGCAGCGTGAGTTCGGCGATGGCAATGTGCGGAACAATCCCTGCGAGCGCTGGGCCGACGAGACTGTGAGCAGCTGGGCCCGGGTCAGGTCGGAGCAATCCCCGCGGGCGCGGGGCCGGTATGGCGTAGGTGGCGCTCAGAGTGTGCTCCCGGTTGGTCCCTTCGGGCTGCGGTGGGTCAAGCCTGTCGAACGGATGCTCTATAAGTGGCGGCATATCGGTACAGACTTTTGATCATGATCCGGTCAGCATCAAGGGGTGCCTGCCCCGTACCAACCCGACGAACAGCAGATCCGCGACCGGCGAGACGTCGGGGCCCGGATTCTCTCGCTCAGGCGACAGGCGGACCCCATGCAGGAGCGGCTTGGGGAGCGCGCCGGACTTGACCGGCGCACGATTGGGCGGATCGAGAACGGCCTCGCACCTGCGACGCTCGACCAACTCGGCGCCATCGCGCGGGCAATCGGCGTGCCACTCTGGCGCCTGGTCCGCGACGAGTAGCCCTGGCCGGCCATCGGGCCGGTCAGGGCCTTGACCTGCTGCTACTCGTCTCGAAGCGGCTCCATGACGAACCCGAGCCGCGGGGGTACAGTCTCGCCGTCGGGACGTTCGAGCAATGGCCCGAAAGCTTCGAAGTCCTGCTGCCGGTAGCACGCGACCAGGTCTGCGTACCGCGGATCGATCCACTCCATCGGATGCCTCCTACTCGTGTGCCGGCAGCCTACGCGTTCCGAGTCCGCTATTCAGCGGGCTTGGTGCAGGGCTTCTCCGGTTTCTTCATCGGCCTGATTGAACAGCTGGGCGAGTGCTGACAGCTCGCCGCTACGGTCACCAGGCTGTCGTCCGCCGGCGGCCGCCACAGTTCCTGGTCGACCTCGAAGCCCGCCTCCCGGATGGCAGCTTGGGTCTGCTCCATGATGTCCTGGTCGAAGTTGCCCGGGTCGAATCCCGGGCTGTGGTGCACGAACCGGCCCTCGCGCTCGCACAACTCGGCGTACGCCTCGGTGTGGACGAGGAACGCGTGCCAGCCCTCGTCCACGATCCTGGACGGCGCCATGGCCAGGTGCGGGCGGCGGGCGCCCACAACCACGAACGCGATGGCTTCCCGGGTGATCCGGGTGGCCATCGCGACGTCCATGCCCTCGTTGTTGGAGAGCACGGTGGAGATGACGGAGTCGAACGTCGCCGCGCTCACGAACTGGTCCGGAGCGGTCGGGGGCGGCGCCAGCGCCGGGGTGGTTCGGGAATGATCATGGTAGTGCTCCTCTCGGTGTGTCGAGTGGTGCAACCTCCTGGGCCGACGTCGTCGTCAGGCCCGGGAGGGGACGGAGGGTTGATCAGGGCGTTTCGACCTGATCGCGAGGGGCTGGTTCGGGCCACCGGTGGGAGATCCGCTCGGCAGGTTGCGAACGCAGGGGCACCCCGACGGGTCGCAGAGGCATACCAGCACCCGAGCACCGCACTCGTCCCGCAGGCCGTCGGGACACCCGTGGTGGGCGTCGAGTTGACACTCTGCGCTGACGTAGTGCCCGGCCCGGGCTGTGTCCAGAGTGATGACGATGCCGGACGGGACGTCCGGTCTGGCGATCATTGCGGCTCCTCCAGTTCGGCCCAAACGACCACCGCGCCAGTTGCGTCCGTGGATCCCCATGAGGTGCAGGACTGCACGATGGCCAGGACATCAGCTCAGCGTTCGACTGATTCGTCGACAGACGCGGGGACGCTCAGGCGCACTACTCCAGCGTTGGGGCGCGTAACGCGTACGTGGGCGCCTGTGGCCTGACCGAGCGCAGCCTTCACGGCTCCTGCGCACATGCCGATCTGCACCGATCCCTCAGTACATGTAAGGATTAGGGCTACACATACAGTAGAGCCTGGCCGCATACTCTGTCACCCACCGAGCACGGAACGTAGGAGGACATGCATGGCAGGCGACGCCGAATCCCCCTACCTCCGCATCGCAGACCACATCCGCGAACGGATCCTCACCGGCCAGCTCGCAGCCGGAGCCCAGTTGCCGTCTCTCGCTGCACTGCGTGAGGAATTCGGCTACTCCCACGGCGTCGGCCAGAACGCCTACCGGCTACTCGAATCCGAGGGCCTGGTCGTCGCCCGCCATGGCCGCGGCTACTACGTCCGCAGCCAGGAACCGCCCACCGTCCTGGTGCGCCGTCAACGCGTACCCCGCGGCGACGGCAGCCCGACGGAGGCCACCCTCGCCAGACAGGGTGTCGCCGGTACTTGGCGGCACGAATCTCAGCCTCGTGCCGCCGAGGCCCGCATCGCGGCCCGGCTGGAAATCCAGCCCGGCGATCCGGTGATGCACACGACCTACGTGTACCTGGCCGACGGAGACCCGGTGCAGCTCGCAGAGAGCTGGGAACCGATGGCCACCACTGGCGGCAGCTTGGTTGTCCTGCCCGAGGCCGGTCCACACGCTGGTATCGGCGTCGCCGACCGCATGGCGATCCTCGGCATCGACGTGGGCGTGCCCGTTGAGCGCGTGAGTGCCAGGGCTGCCACGCGACCTGAGGCTCAGACCCTCGGCGTTGCACCCGCTGTCCCGGTGATGGCAATTGAACGGACCTACTACGACCAGGCCACCGGGCGCCCAGTTGAGACCGCAGACATCGTGCTCACCTCGCGCTGGGTTGCTGAGTACGGGCGCGCCCCACGTTCCTGACCTGAATGGTCCGATGCCGGTCGTACGGTGGCGGCATGGCCGGTACGTCGACGGACGGTCCTGGTATGAGCCGGACGCGGACGGCGTGTGGCAGTGGACGCACGACACCCCGTAACGACGAAGCGCCCCCGCCCGGCCGAAGCCGAGCGGGGGCGGAGCGATCCCCGCGGGCGCGGGGCCGATAAGGAGCGCAAGGCCCGATACCGGCCGGCGGAGGAGCAATCCCCGCGAGCGCGGGGCCGACTGGGCCGTGCTGTTCCCCGGCGAGCCGGTGCTGGAGCAATCCCCGCATGTGCGGGGCCAACCCGTACAAGGTGGAGCAGGACATCGAGCGGCGGGAGCGATCCCCGCGTGTGCGGGGCCGATCGCAGATCGCCGTCGCCATCGCGCGGATCCCAGGAGAGATCCCCGCGAGCGCGGGGCCGATTGCGACGGCCTGGTCCTCGCCTTCAACCCGCAGGAGCGATCCCCGCGAGCGCGGGGCCGATGGAGTTGGAGCCGCCCACCATCGCGACCGATGGGAGCGATCCCCGCGAGCGCGGGGCCGATGCGTGGAAGTCCGCCCACGCGATATCCGAGCGGGAGCAATCCCCGCGGGCGCGGGGCCGATCGACCGTCAACGCGGGCCGTGCTCCGGTGGCGAGAGCAATCCCCGCGGGCGCGGGGCCGATCGGCTGCGGCGTTGAAGGCGACGGTGGCGCCGGGAGCAATCCCCGCGGGCGCGGGGCCGATAGCCGGTGCTTGCCGATGCCGGGGATGATGTGGGAGCAATCCCCGCGGGCGCGGGGCCGATGCGACCGCTGCCCTGAGCCGGTCGCGGATGGCGGAGCAATCCCCGCGGGCGCGGGGCCGATCTGCGCGTGATGGTCAAGGGCGGTGACTGGGTGGAGCAATCCCCGCGGGCGCGGGGCCGATCGCCCGCCAATAGTGGCGGAAATATCAACTCGGGAGCAATCCCCGCGGGCGCGGGGCCGATGCTTTTTGACCTGGGGTGATTAGCGGTCGAGGGGCCTGATTGGTTCAGTTCGATTGGTGGAGGATCCGTCGAACGGCCGATGTGTTGTTGCCATCTTTCCTTGCCTCAGGGGCGGTTGTCGGTGTCGTGGCCTGAGTTCTCGAAGCGTACTCGCACGTGGAGGTTGAGGACCGTCGGCAGTGATGCCCGTCCGAGGTTAGGGGCAGCCTGTTGCTGTCGTAGATGCTGGACGCTGGGGCAGTGGCCGAGATTATTCGGGGCCGCTGCCTGCCGATGGTGACGAGGCGGCGCCTGAATGGTCTTGCGGGGCCAGGTCTGTTCGCCTGGTTGTGCGGGATGCGTGGCTGAGGAGGTTGTCCGCCGGGTGGTGTTCATGTGGGACAGGTATGCGGCGGGTGCTGCCGGGCGGAGCGAAGTGGGGCGGGGCAGCTCGCCGGTTGCCACGGTGAGTGTCGCTGGCCTTGGGGTAGTCGGCCCCGGGCATGGGGAAGGTCGTAGAGCTTCAGCGCCGCCGCAGTGAGGCCTGGAAGTCGGCGCGTGGGAGCACGGCTATCAGGGGGAGTTGCCACTTACCGCGGTGGAGACCGTTCTGGTGTGTGGAGTTGGTCCTCGACGGGGTGCGTCGGATGGGCGGGCCCGGACCGAGCAGGTGATGTGCTCGGCCCCCACCGGCGCTGGGCGGGTGGGGGCCTGCCGGCGTCAGTGCAGCAGCAGCCGCAGGCTGAGCAGCCCGCGGTGTCGTGGGTTCTCCTGCCACTGCGCGGCCTCGGCCGGTTCGGCCAGGCGCAGGGCGGGGAAGCGGCGCAGCAGTTCGGTGAACGCTACCTCGGCCTGGAGGCGGCCGAGTTGTGCGCCGAGGCAGTGGTGGATGCCGTGGCCGAACGCGAGGTGTCGGGTGGCGTCCGGGCGGGTGATGTCGAAGCGGTCGGGGTCGGTGAAGACGGCCGGGTCGCGGTTGGCGGCGAGCAGGGCGATCTGGACGAACTCGCCGGCCGGGATCGTGGTGCCCCCGATGGTCACCGGCTCGGTCGTGCGGCGCAGCGAGGCGATGCTGAACGGGCTCTCGTAGCGCAGGACTTCCTCGATCGCGCCGGGAAGCAGTGCCGGATCCGCGCGCAGCGTTGCGAGTTGCTCGGGGTGGCTGAGCAGAGCGTGGATGCCGTTCGCGATCAGGTTGACGGTGGTCTGGTGGCCGGCGATGGCGAGCAGGAACGCCATCGAGGTGATCTCGGTCTCGGTCAGCCGGTCGCCGTCCGCCTGGGCGGCGAGGAGTTCGGAGATCAGGTCGTCGCCCGGGTGGGTGCGCTTGTGGTCGACCAGGGCGCGCAGGTAGTCCGCCATGCCTTCGGCGGTCTCCACCGAGACTTCGCCGTCCGCTCCGCCGTCCGCCTCGCCGTCCGCCTCCGGGCCGGCATCGACCGCGTTGCCCCGCACTTGGAGGTTCTCCCGTTCGGCCTGCGGCGCGCCGAACAGCTCGAAGACCACCGCGAGTGGCAGCGGCAGCGCGAACTCGCTGATCAGCTCGACCGGGTCGGGCCCGTCGAGCTGGTCCAGCAGTGCGCCGACGTGGCGCTCGACCATCGGTCGCAGGGTCGCCACCTGCCGCGCGGTGTAAGCCTGTTGGACCAGCTTGCGCAGTCGGGTGTGCTCCGGGGGGTCGGAGTTGAGCATGTGCGACATCAGGTCGCGGCCCGGGCCGCCCTCGGAGTTCCCGACGTGTCGGGCGAACGCCTCGGTGACGGCCTTCTTGCTCAGCCGGGGGTCGGTGAGGGCGGCCCGGCACTCGGCGTGGCCGGTGACGACCCAGCCTTCGAGTCCGGCCGCGCCGCCGAACCGGACCTTGCGGGCGCCGCCCTCGCTGCGCCAGCGGCGGTACGCGGCGTGCGGGTCGGCGTAGAACTGGCCGTCGGCGAGCTCCGGTTCGGTGGCGCTGTGTTCGGTGGCGCTGTGTTCGGTGCGTATGTGTTCGGCGTGCATGTGATCAGTGTGTATCGCGTGGCTTCAGGACGCGGACCTCGCTGACGCCGAGCAGGCCGAGCAGTGGCACCTTGGCGGTCCGCTGCTCGGGGTCGACGACCAGGCCGGCCGTACGGATCTGGTCCAGCAGCAGCTCGGCGAGCGGCATCACCATGTGCCGGCCCCAGCAGCGTTCGGAGGAGTGCCCGAACGGCAGGTAGCCGGGAGTGCTGTCCGGGTCGAGGTGGTCCCAGCGCTCCGGGCGGAACTCGTGCGGGTCCTCCCACAGGGCCGGGTCGCGGTGCGAGAGCAGCGGCAGGACGAGGACGTCGTCGCCCGCGCCGATCCGCGGGTCGATCGCGGGGTACTCGGGCGAGGCGCGGCGCAGGATGTTCCAGGACGGCGGCAGCAGGCGCAGCGACTCGAAGATGATGTTCCGGTTCGGCGTGCTGTCGTCGAACGGCGCGCCGAGCCAGAGCGCGTTCGCGACCAGGGTGGAGATGGTGAAGCAGACCGGTGCGGCGGCTCGGCGGTACATGCCGAGCGCGTACCGTCGGTCCTGGTAGTTGGCGGCCTTCGCGGTGAGCTTGCCGAGTTCGGTGAGGTCGTCGCCGGGCTTGGGCCTGCCGGGCAGTGCGGCGCCGGCCGAGATCACCAACCAGGTGAGCAGGGGCGTCAGTTCGAGGTTGCGGCTCATCAGGATCCGCAGCCGGCGCGGGTCCCGGCCGAGGATGAGGTCGCGCAGGAAGAGGTGTCCGGTGAGCGGCCACGGGCCGGACAGGTCGATGTTCGGCGGCAGCGGGGCCTTCAGTGCCTCGCGCACGTCGCTGCCGATCGTCCGCGTCACCGAGGACGCCTCGGTGCGGGTGATCGAACGTCCGTGCAGCGGTTTGAAGGTGGGCCGTTCGATCTCGGTGGCGCGCCGGGCGGCGAGGATCCGGTCGGTGAGCTCGGGCCCGGCGACCCCGATCGTGTCGGGTTCGAGCCGGACGGCGTCCTTGCCCAGATGGTCCCTGAGCAGGGCCTCAAGCCGGGGGGAGAGCACGGTGGTTCGCGAACGGGCGGAGGCGGGGGAGAGTGCCATGTGATGTCTCCGAGACTTTGCCGGGACCGGTCTCCGCCCCCGCCCCGGGCCCGATCTCCCGGCGGAGGCCGCGAGGGGGGCAGGGGCGGGGGCGGATCAGCTGTTCAGGTACCGGAGGTACCGATCAGCCGGCTTAGTACCAGATGTACCAAGCGCTGGCCTTCAGGCTCTTCTTGGCGAAGGACGCGTCACGGATGGCGAACAGGATCTTCATCTTTGGGTCTCCCTTTCGTTACCAGGTGGCTGAGCGAACGTAAGCCGACTCTGCAGTCGCCCTACAGACGTAGACACGCAGCCGGCTCCCCATCAGGTTCACTGTCGGGGGAGGTTCTTGTCGAGAGGCTCGGGGAGGTGGGGGGATTTGCCAGCGGATTTCCTGATTCGCCCCCCCCGGCTTTCCTGGTTCGCCCCCCCCGGCGGCTGACGGTGTCAGTCGCCGGAGCAGTCCGCGCACCGTCGCGGGCGCAGCCCGTCGAGGATGATGCCCAGGTAGCGGCGCCAGTCGGTGACCCCGGCCTGCACGACGTGGCAGAGGCCGATGTAGAGCGGTGACACGTCCGCGACGGTCAGGTCCTCTCGCACCGAACCCTCGGCCTGGGCGCGCTTGAGCACCTTGTCGGTGAGTTCGTTGAGTTCGGCGATCGCCGCTGCGTCGAACGTGCTGCCTCCGACCATCGCGGTGACCGTCTCCGCGTAGCCCCGGTCCTGTTCCTGCATGGTTCCGCAGAACTCCAGGGAGCGGGCGAGGCCGTGCCAGGGGTCGGGGTCGGGGAGCACCTCGTTCCTGAGGAAGTCCAGGGTCTGCTGGAACCGGTGCTCCACGATCGCTTCCGCCAGCGATTCCTTGGTCGGGAAGTGGCGGTACACCGTCCCGACGCCCACCCCGGCCCGGCGGGCGATGTCGCCCATCTGTGCGTCCCGCCCGGACTCGGAGAAGGCGGCTCGGGCGGCGTCGAGCACCTTGAGCCGGTTGCGGGCGGCGTCGGAGCGCAGCTTGCCGCCGGTGGGTGTGCTGGAACGGGAAGGGGGAGGGGAAGGGGTGTTTGACAAGGGGAACCGCGCCTCCGTATCGTCGCCATCCGGAACCGTGAGTCCGATTCCGGTTACCACTTTAACCCACAGGAGCGTATCCCTCCCATGGCCGTGCCTCCCACTTCCTCCTTATCGACCTCGACCTCGACCTCCTCCCCGGATCCTCTCCGCTGGAAGGCGCTCGTCGTCCTGGCCGTCGCCCAGTTGACGGTGGTGCTCGACGCCTCGATCGTGAACGTCGCGCTGCCCTCGATCCAGCGGGACCTGCACTTCGCCGACTCCGACGTCCAGTGGATCGTCAACGCCTACGCACTCGCCTTCGGCGGCTTCCTGCTGCTCGGCGGCCGGACCGCCGATCTGCTCGGACGGCGGCGGGTGTTCATGACCGGACTCGGCCTGTTCGCCGCCACGTCGCTGCTCGGCGGTCTCGCACCGACCGCGGGCCTGCTGATCGCCGCGCGGGTGGGGCAGGGCCTCGGCGCCGCGATCATCGCGCCGGCCGCCCTGTCGATCGTCACCACGACCTTCACCGAAGGCGCCGAACGCAACAAGGCCCTCGGCATCTGGGGCGCGCTCGCCGGAGCGGGCGGTGCCATCGGCGTGCTGCTCGGCGGTGTGCTCACCCAGTGGGCGGGCTGGGAGTGGGTGATGTTCGTCAACGTGCCGATCTGCGTCGTGGCCGCCGTCCTCACGCCGGGGTTCGTCCGCGAGAGCCGCGGCCACGAGCGCACGGGCATCGACTTCGCCGGTGCCGCACTGGTCACCGGCGGTCTCAGCGTGCTGGTCTACGCGCTCGTGGACGCCGAGCGGGCGGGCTGGGGTTCGGCCAGGACCATCGGGCTGCTGGGCCTCGCGGCCGTCCTGCTGCTGGTCTTCGCCCTGGTCGAACTGCGCCTCGTCAAGCACCCGGTGATGCCGTTGCGGATCTTCCGCAACCGCAACCTCTCCAGCGCCAACGCGGTGTCCCTGCTGGTGGGCGCCGCGCTGCTGTCGATGTTCTTCTTCATCTCCCTCTACCTCCAGCAGGTGCTCGGCTTCTCCGCGCTGGAGGCCGGACTGTCCTATCTGCCCTTCTCGGTGGCGAGCATCGTCGCCGCCGGTGCGGCCTCGCAGCTGGTGACCAAGGTCGGGCCCAGGCCCGTCCTCGCCTGCGGTCTGGCGCTCACCGCGGTGGGGCTCCTGCTGTTCACCCGCATCCCCGCCGACGGCACGTTCGCCGGGGACGTGCTCCTGCCCTCGGTGGTCGCGGCACTCGGACTCGGGTTCTCGTTCGTGCCCGTGACCATCGTCGCCGTCTCCGGTGTGACACCGCAGGAGTCGGGTCTCGCCTCCGGCCTCATCAACACCACCCAGCAGATCGGCGGCGCGCTCGGCCTCGCCGTGCTCTCCTCGGTGGCCAACGCCCGTATCAGGGAGCTCCTTGAGGGCAAGCAGGCCGGTGGCCCGGCCACGGCCGACGCGATGACGGAGGGCTTCCGGCTCGCGTTCGCCGTCGGGGCGGGCTTCGCCCTGCTCGGCGTGCTCATCACCCTGCTGGCCGTACCGAGGGGCGAGCGCTCCGTGCGCGACGACGTGCCGGTCACTCCGGTCTGACGAACGGCGGCTTCCGGACGCGCGACCGAACAACGGCGACCGAACAACGGCGACCGAACGGCGGCCTCCGGACGGCGGCGACCGAACGGCGGCCTCCGGACGGCGGCTTCCGGGCGCGCGAAGGCGCTCACCCTGCCCTCGACGGCTACGGGGTGAGCGCCCTCGCGTGCTCCCTGTACGACGGTGCGTGGCGGTGCGTGGCGGTGTACGGCGGTGCCTCGGTAGGGACGGTGCCTCAGTAGGACAGCCCCGGGCAGTACACCCCCTGCTGCGGCGCCGTGTACGAGCCGCGCACCACCAGCGTCTCCAGCCGCTCCAGGGCGATGCCCCGGGTGCGGAACGCCCAGCTCAGGGTCTCGGGCAGCAGCCGGCCCGGGATCCGCAGCCGGGGCGGCGCGCCGTCGGGGACGGCCCGGCGCATCAGCTCGCCGGCGCCCGTGTACAGCGCCCGTGCCGCGGCCTCCGAGGCCGCGGTCAGATGGCCCAGGTCGGACAGGCCCGTGGTGTAGCCGGCGAGCGCGCCGCTCGACCGGTCCACGACCACGTACGGCTGCGACCAGCCGAAGGCCCGCTTGGCCGCCATGTGGATCTCTCCGTCCCGCGCATGGCCGTTGACCGAGCGGTACAGCTCCTGGCACGCGGGCACGTCGTCCTCGGTCATCGCGCGCACCGTGAAGCCCGCCATGTTCGCCGGGGTGGGCGGTGCGTACCCGGCGACCAGGGACAGCTGCTCGTACGGGACGAAGCCGAGCGAGGAGTAGAGCCGGTACGCGCCCAGGTTGTTGGTCACCTGGACGGCCCGGACCGAGTCCCGGTCGTGCCGGGCGGACGCGCCGATCACCTCGTCCATCAGCAGCCGGCCCACACCGCCGCCCTGCGCGCCGGGCGCGACGCTGAGCGGGCCGAAGGCGGCGACGGACTCGCCCAGGACCAGGAAGTTGGAGCCCGTCACGGAGCCCGCGCCGTCGACCGCCACGTAGGCGAGGCAGCCCGGGGCCGCGAGCCGGTCCCGGAACATCTCCGTCACCTCGTCCACCGACGACCACTCCGGAGCGAGACCGAGCGAGGCGTTCAGGGTGTTGAAGGCCTCGAAGCAGATGCCCACCATCGCCGGAAGGTCCTCCCGCGCCGCCTTCCGGACCCGGAAGGCCTGTGCACCGCCGTCCACGGCGTCGCCGCCGGGAAGGTCGCCGGCGCCCGGTTCGGGGAAGTAGCCGGCGCCCGGCTCGGGGAAGCGGCCGACGCCCGGCTCGGGGAAGTAGCCGACGCGGACGAAGAACCCGACGTACTTCTCGAAGAGTTCACGCGTCATCGGCGGGCAGTCGACGCCGGTACCGGCCAGCAGCTCCCGGGTCTGCGAGGTGTCGACGGACAGGTAGTGGTTGCGTCCGCTGTAGATGGTCGATTCGAACGCGTCGATCATCGGGACCATCGCGTTGTCGCGGTCGGCGCGGATGCGCCGCACCCAGGCGTCCCAGCGGAGTTCGTCCAGGTGGTAGCCGAGGGAGCGGAGGGATTCCGTCATCGCGGAGAACGGGAGGTGCGTCCCGTTGGCGAGGTGGTGGTTGCGGCCCGCCGCCCGGTCGTCGCGGGACAGCCGCAGGATCGCCGCGCTGACGTGGTCGACCGGCACCAGGTGGAAGATGCCGGCGGGATCCTGCGGTACGGCGCCGGCCTGCACGATGCCCTTCATGCTCAGCCAGACGAAGTCGTGGGTCTGGCAGAAGCCGCGCTCCGAGTCGCCGGAGATCTCGTCCACCCGGTAGACCGAGACCGGCAGGCCCCGCCCCCTGGCGAGTTCGATGATCTGCTCCGCCACCAGTTTCGTCTGCCGGTAGCCGGACGACAGCGCCTCGGCGGGGCCCGGCGGATCGGTCACCTGGAGGGCCTGCCCGGGGACCGCCTCCGCGGCGAACACGCCGGTGGACGAGACGTGGTGGACGGGCACGGTGCGGTGCCGTGCGGCCAGGCGCAGGATCTCCGCGGTGCCCGTGACGTTCGCGTCCTTCAACGCCGAGTACGGGTAGAGGCCGTTGACGGTCGCGGCGGCGTGGTAGACGCTGTCCACGCTGCGGGCGAGGGCGTCGAAGCGTTCGGGGGCCAGCCCCAGCAGCGGCCGGGCGAGATCGCCGACGACCACGGACAACCGGTTCGGGTCGATGCCGTCCCAGAACTCGTACCACTCCAGGTTCTTGCGCAGCCGCGCCCACGCGTCCGCCTCGTCGGCCCCGCGGACCAGGCAGTGCACGGTCGCACGGGTCGTCCGCAGCAGGTCGCGCAGCAGGTACGCGCCCAGGAACCCGGTCGCACCGGTGAGGAGCACCTCCCGCGGGTCGTCCGCGACCCGGATCACCTCGTCGGCGGGGGAGACGTCCGCCGCCAGGACGACCTCGGCGGCGAAGTCCACCGCGTCCTCGTCGACGCCCGGCGTGGCGGACACCGCGGCCAGCACCTTCGCGAGCAGGTGGTCGGCGAGCACCGCCGGGGTCGGGTGCTCGAAGACGAGCGTCGGGCGCAGGCTCACCCCGCAGAAGTCGCTGAACTGGTTGCGCATCTCCACGGCCATGAGGGAGTCGACGCCGAGTTCGAGGAACGGCACGTCGGGGTCGATGGCGTCCGCGCTGTCATGGCCGAGCACCGCCGCGATCCGGGTGGCGATCCGGTCGATCATGTGGAGCAGCTGCTTCTCCTCGTCCAGTCCGGCGAGCACGCCGGCCAGGCGGGCGGCGACCTCCGGGCGCTCACCCGGCTTGAGCACCCGCCCGGACGGGGCCGTCTTCTCGGCGGTCTCCCCGGCGGTCTCCCCAGCCGCCTCCCCGGCCGCCTCCCCGGCCGCCGACTCCACGGCCACGGTCGGTACCGGTGACGCGGCGGGGGCGGCGAGTGCGGGCAGCCAGTAACGCTTGCGCTGGAAGGCGTAGGTCGGCAGCGTGACGTGGCGGGCGGCGGTGCCGTCGAAGAACGCCGCCCAGTCGACCGGGACGCCGGCGGTGTGGAGCGCGGCGGCGACACCGACGGCGGTCGCGGCACCGGGCCGGTCACGCCGGGAAACCGGCAGCGCACGGTGGCCGCCCGTGCGGCCACCCCCGTCACCCCTGTCGGCGTCGTCGGCGATCTGACGCACCAGGGCCGTCAGGGACGCGTCCGGGCCCAGTTCGACGAAGGTGTCGGTGCCCCGCTCCCGCAGGGTCCCCACCGCGGCGGCGAACCGGACGGCCGAGCGCAGCTGCCCGGTCCAGTACGCGGGTGTCAGCAGTTCCGCACCGGCGACGGCACCGGTGACCGTGGAGACGATCGGCACGTCCGGCGTACGGTAGACGACGGTCCGGGCCACGGCCTCGAACTCCTCCAGCACCGCGTCCATCCGGGGCGAATGGAAAGCGTGACTCACCGTCAGACGCTTGGTCCTGCCGCCCCGTTCGGACACCGCCCGGGCGACCTCCGCCACGGCGTCCTCGTCGCCCGAGACCACGACGGACCGGGGCGCGTTCACGGCGGCGATCGCCAGCCGGGACTCCCGGCCGGCGAGCAGCGGCAGGACCTCGTCCTCCGTGGCCTCCAGCGCGATCATGGCACCGCCTTCGGGCAGCGCCTGCATCAGCTCGCCCCGGGCGGTGACCAGCCTGGCCGCGTCCGCCGGCGAGAACACCCCGGCGACGTGCGCGGCGGTCAGCTCGCCGAGGGAGTGGCCGACGAGCGCGTCGGGACGCACCCCCCAGGACCGCAGCAGCGCGAACTGCGCGACCTCCAGTGCGAACAGGGCGGGTTGGGCGATACCGGTGCGATGGATGCGTCCGCCGTCCGCCGCGTCGCCGGCGGTGAGGAGCAACTGCCTTACCTGCGGTGCCAGATGGTCGCACACCGTGTCCAGTGCTTCGGCGAACACCGGGAACGCCTCGTACAGTTCACGGGCCATGCCGGCCCACTGGGAGCCCTGGCCCGTGAAGAGGAACGCCGTGGTCCGGGCGGCACCGGCGTGATCCGTGGTCAGCCCGGCCGCGGGCTCGCCCTCCGCGAGCGCGCCGAGGGCGCGCAGCATGCCCTCCGCGCTGCCCGCTCCGTCCGCGCCGCGACCGAGGTCCGCGACGACGGCGGCCCGGTGTTCGAGCCCGGCCCGGGACAGTGCCAGGGTGCGCCCCACGTCCACGGCATCCCGCTCGGGCGCCGCGCGCAGGAACGACTCCAGCCGGCGGGCCTGGTCGCGCAGCGCGGCCGGGGACTTCGCGGACAGCAGCCACGGTACGGCGGTGAGCGCCCGGACCGGGGCCGGGGTCTCCTCGGCCGAGGGGGAGCGCGGGGCCTCCTCCAGGACGACATGGGCGTTGGTGCCGCTGATGGCGAAGGAGGACACCCCGGCGCGCCGGGGCCGTCCGTCGGCCGCCGTCCACGGCCGCGCCTCGTCGAGCAGCCGTACGTTCCCCGACGACCAGTCGACGTGCGGTGACGGCCGGTCCACGTGCAGGGTCGCCGGGAGTACGGCGTGCCGCATCGCCTCCACCAGCTTGATGACACCGGCCATGCCCGCGGCGGCCTGGGTGTGGGCGATGTTGGACTTCACCGAGCCGATCCACAGCGGCCGTTGAGGGTCCCGGCCGCGCCCGTACGCGGCGAGGATCGCCTCGGCCTCGATCGGGTCGCCGAGCATGGTCCCCGTGCCGTGGGCCTCGACCAGGTCGACCTCGTGCGCGGCCACCCGGGCGTTGGCGAGCGCCCGGCGGATCACCCGCTGCTGCGCCCGGCCGTTGGGCGCGGTGAGCCCGTTGGACGCGCCGTCCTGGTTCACGGCGCTGCCCCGGATCACGGCGAGCACCCGGTGGCCCGCCCGCTGCGCGTCCGAGAGCCGTTCGAGCAGCAGCACCCCCGCGCCCTCGCCGAAGGCGGTGCCGTCCGCCGCGCCGGCGAAGGCCTTCACCCGGCCGTCCGGGGCGAGGCCCCGGTGCCTGCTGAAGGTGATCATGTCGTCCGGGGTGGACATCACCGTGACCCCGCCCGCGAGCGCGAGCCGCGACTCACCGGAGCGCAGGGATCCGCAGGCCAGGTGGAGGGCCACCAGGGACGCGGAGCAGGCCGTGTCGACGGTGACGGCGGGGCCGTGCAGACCGAGGGTGTAGGCCACCCGGCCGGACATCACGCTGCCCGAGGTGGCGAAGCCGAGATGGCCCTCGTACTCGGATCCGGGCGCGGCGAGCGTGCTGTACGTCTGTCCCTTGGTGCCGACGAAGACGCCGGTCTCCGAGCCGGCCAGGCCGGTCGGGTCGAGGCCCGCCCGTTCGAAGACCTCCCACGCGACCTCCAGCATCAGCCGCTGCTGCGGGTCCATCGCGGTCGCCTCGCGCGGGGCTATGCCGAAGAATCCGGCGTCGAACGCGGACGGGTCGGTCAGGAAGCCGCCGCGTGAGACGTAGCTGGTGCCGTGGTGGTCGGGGTCGGGGTCGAACAGCGTGTCCAGCGCCCAGCCCCGGTCGGCGGGGAAGTCCGAGGTGGCGTCCCGGCCTGCGGCGACGAGGTCCCACAGCTGCTCGGGCGACTCCACCCCGCCGGGGAAGCGACAGGCCATGCCGATGATGGCGATCGGCTCGGCGCCGTCCGGGTCGGGCCCCGCGGGGGTCGTGCGCTCGGCCGGGAACGCTTCGGCGGCCGTGCGGGTGCCCGTCGGCTCCGTCAGCTCCGACGGTTCTGTCGGCTCCGACGGCTCCGTCAGCTCGGAGACCAGCCGGTCCGCGAAGGCGGCGGGCGTCGGGTGGTCGAACACGGCGGTCGCCGGGAGCCGCAGCCCGACCAGCGCGCACAGCTGCCGCCCGACCGCCACGACGGCGAGGGAGCCGAGGCCGAGGTCCACGAACGGCCTTGTGGGCGTGACCCGTTCGGCTTCGACGCCGAGCGCGCGCGCCACCTCGGCGCGGACCAGGTCCAGCACCGTCCGGGCCCGCTCGGCCGCCGTGAGCGCCGCGAGACGGCTCGCCCACTCGCCCCGGTCGGGCTCGGCCCGGCGCTCCCCGTGCTCCCCGGGCCCGCCGGTGGACGCCGTACCGAGCAACCGGGCATCCGCGTCCGCCAGCAGATGCCGGGTGACCTTCCCGGACGCGGTGCGCGGAACGCGCTCGACGGCGTACACCTTCTCCGGCACCTTGAAGAAGGACAGCCGCGTCCGGCAGTGCTCGAACAGCGCCTGGACGTCGACGCCTTCGGGACCGGGCACCACGTACGCGACGGGCACCTCGCCGAGCACCTCGTGGGGCTCCCCGCCCACCGCCGCGTCGGCCACGCCCGGCGCCGCGCGCACCACGTCCTCGATCTCCACGGGGTGGATGTTCTCGCCGCCCCGGATGATCAGCTCCTTGAGACGGCCGGTCAGGGTCACCTGCCCGAGGGCGTCCCGGCGGGCCAGATCGCCCGTGCGGTACCAGCCGTCCCGCAGCACCTCCGCCGTGGCGCCGGGCTGCCCGTGGTAGCCCAGCATCAGGTTGGGGCCGCTGACCCAGACCTCGCCCTGCTCGCCGTCGGGCACCTCGGCACCGGAACCGCCGTCCACCAGGCGGATGTCCACCCCCGGAACGGGCGGCCCGGCCGCCCCGGCGACCCGGTCGCCCGTCGGCCGGTTCGAGGTGATCGCGCCGGTCTCGGTCGATCCGTACTGGTCCACCAGCGGGACCCCGAACGCCTCCTCGAAACGGCTGCCGAGGGAGGCGCCGCCGGCCGAACCGGCGACGAACCCCAGCCGCAGCGAAGGCAGCCGGGTGTGCTCCTGGCGGGCGCGGTCCAGCAGGTAGTGGTACGTCGTCGGCACCCCGGCGAGGAAGGTCACCCCGTCGTCGCGCAGGGCGTCCAGCACCTCGGAAGGGGCGAAGCCGCTCATCAGCCGGGCGCCGGCGCCCACGGCCACGACCGCCATGACGCACAGGTTCTGGCCCAGGCCGTGGAACAGCGGCATCGGCCACAGCAGCCGGTCGTCCTGCGTCATCCCGAGCACACCCACGTGGCAGGCCTCCACCAGCCACAGCGAGCTGCGCAGGGAGTAGAGCACCCCCTTGGGACGGCCGGTGGTGCCCGAGGTGTAGAGCATCCAGGCCGGAGCGTCGAGCGGGTTCTCCTCGGGCGCCGGCCCGTCGTACGGGGTGGCCGCGAGCGTCTCGTACGCGGTGATGTCGTACCCGGCGGTGTCCGCGGTGTCCGCGGTGTCCGCGGTGTCGTGCGCGGTGGCGCCGGGGGAGTCGCCGGTGAGCACGATCGAGGGCCGGGGCAGGCCGGACGCGGCCACCGCGCGCAGCAGCACGTCGAGCCGTGCCGGGTCGCACAGCACCACCGACGCCCCGGAGTCCCGCAGGAAGTGGACCAGTTCGGCCTCGGACGCCTGCGGATTCAGCGGCACGGTGATGCCGCCCGCCCGGATGACGGCGAGGCAGCTCTCCACCATCTCCACGCTGTTGCCCATGAGGACGGCGGCGCGGCCGTCCTTCTCCAGTCCCAGCGCGGCAAGCCGGCCGGCGAGCCGAGAGGTCCGCAGATCCAGTTCCCGGTAGCCGACGCCCCGCCGGGCGTCGGTGAAGGCCACCTTGTCCCCGATCCGGGCGGCGTGTCCGCCGAGCAGTTCGGACAGCGGACGGATCAGCGAAGGGGTCGTGTCAGGAGCCATGTCATCGCACCTCTCGGCTCTGTGTTCAGCGCTTGGTAGACGGTTGCGGTCGTGCCGTCAGCGAACGGCCAGCACGGTCCTGGTCGGGCAGGAGAACTCCAGGGAGCCGTCCGGCCCCGCGAGCACCCGCAGCGCCTCGCGCGCCTCGTCGGTCGCTTCGGCCACCCGCTCCGCGGGCACCAGGTCCCACTGCACGCGGGTGGTCACGGTCTTGGTCCACGCCAGGTAGTCGTCGATGGTCTCGAAGCGGGAGTCCGCCGGGACGTGGCGGATCCGCACATCGCTGAAGCCGGCGGTGAGGAAGGCGGCAGCCGTGGACTCCTCACCGGCCAGCGGGCCGCCGAGGCCCAGGACCACCTGCCACGGGTCGTCCACACCCTCGGGGAGGTGCTTGGCGAGCACTCCGGCGAGGATCTCGGCGGACTCCCAGCCGGCGGCCAGCCTGCCGTTCTCGGTGGGGAAGGTGGTCGCGGCGAACCTGCCCCCGGGGCGCAGCGCCGCGACGGCGCAGGACAGGGCCTTCTCCGCCTCCGGCAGCAGGAACAGGACCATCCCGGCGCTCGCCGCGTCGAACGGCTCGGCGAAGGCGAAGTCCTGGGCGTTGCCCAGCTCCGCGCGGGCCCAGCCGGACACCCCGCGGGCCGTGATGTCGGCCGTGCAGGCGTCGACCATGCCCTGGGCCTGGTCGATGCCGAGCACGAAGCCCTCCGGGCCCACCGCGTGGGCGATCGGGAACAGGCAGGCGCCGCGCCCGCAACCGATGTCGAGCACCCGCTCGCCCGGCGAGAGCTCCAGGGTGTCGGCGATCATCTTCCCCAGCGGGTGGAAGATCATCTGACCGGCGGACTCGTACTGCTCGGCGGCCTTGTCGTAAGCGTCCCTCACCAGTGAGGTGATGCGGAGGTCCTCGGTCATGACGCGCTCTCTTCCTGTTGTTCCGGGGTCAGCGGATTGTCGGACGTCACCGGCCGCACGATGCAGCCGAGACGGAATTCGGCACAATGCGTTTCGTCCGCCACGCGCCACCACAACTGATCCGGGGTGGGCAGCATCTCGGACACGACGACTTCCCCTCCGGGAAGTCGCGCGATATCGATCACCGACAGCGGATCGGCGAAATCGACGTACAGCGGCTTGGGCTCGGCCGGATGCTTCACGTAGACGTGGCGCGGCATTCCCCGGGCGGCCCGCAGCCGCTGTACGGACAACCACTGGGTGACGGTGTCCGCGCTCTTCTCCGGAGCCCTTTCCGGAATGCTCAGCCGCCAGCGGGCCCGCTGGACCACGACACCGTCCACCACGATCCTGGGGGTGTACGCCCCGAGGTCGACCGGCACCGGGACCAGCGCGGGCCGGGACACCGCGCGGTGCAGCGTCGACGACAGGTCACCGGGGTAGAGCAGCCGCCGCCGGCCGTCCACCACCACCGCGTCGGCCGAAGCGGGCACGACGGCATCCGCGATCGGCACCACGTCGGCCCGGTCCTTGCCGGAGAGGCCGCTCAGTTCGATGGCGGTACCGGGGAGTTCGGGGGTCACGTGGGCGCTGCGCCGGCGCGAGACGATGGTCGCGGCGGTCCCGGACGGCACGGCTCGCGACACCCGCTCGGTGAAGCCGGCCCACAGCCCGTCCGGGTCGCTGTGCAGCGGACGCTCCAGCCCCCCGAAGATCGAGCTGCAGTCGTCGTGCAGCTCCGAGAGCACCCAGTCGGCGGTGGCCGGGTCGGGGCCCGCCACCATCAGGTCGGGGCTCGGCAGGCACGCGTCGTCGGGGCCGTACGTCACGGTGTCCCACAGCGGAGCCAACGCCTCGGCCAGTTCGCTACGGCTCAGCTCCACGACCGGGGGGCGGCCGTCGGTCGTTCCCGCGGCCTCCACGGCCCGCCCGACCAGCCGGCGCAGCACCGCGTCCAGCCGGTCCCGGCGCGGTGAACGAGCGGGTATCTCCCGTGCGGCCAGTGCGGCGAGCGGCGCCGGGGCGCCCGCCAGCTCGGCGCGCAGGGCGTCGCGGGCGTCCTCCCTGGCCAGCAGCGCCGCGAGGAACACCAGCGGGAACACCGCCTCGGTGACCTCCCGGATGCGCTCCACGACCGGCGCCCCGAAGCCGACCCGCTCGCTCAGCGGACTCGACCTGTCCTCGTGGAACAGCTCGCGGTCGGCGTAGTGCCGTCCGCTGTCCTGCGAGACCCGCCCGCCGTCCGCCGCGCGGGCCGCCCGCACGGCGAGGAGGTGCGCCGCCCGCTCGGGCCAGGGCGCCTGCGCGTACGTGTCGCGGACCTCCGCCAGGTCCACCACCGTGTCCGCGGGGTGCTCGGCCGCCAGCCTGGTCAGCGCGTGCAGCTCGGTCGCCGGCAGCCGCCAGGGGGAGACGACCAGCGCCGGTCCGAGTGCCTTCACCAGCCCGGCGGCGTACGCGTCGTCCGCCCCCGCCCGATGCGGGGCCGGCACGGGGCCGGCGGCGCCGACGAGCGAGTCGAGCCGGCTCCCCGGCGCCGCGGCGGCGGCACTCCACAGGGCCAGCGCGGGCGCCGCGACCCTGAACCTGCGCCCGTCCACGGCCCGTTCCAGCACCGGGGACGAGTCCGGCCGGCGGAACAGCGGGCTGGGCCACACGCGCTGCCGCGTCAGCGGCACCTCGCGGACGGCCTGCTCCCGCAGCTCCTCCACCAGCCAGGCACTCGCCTCCACCACGACCTTCTCGCGGCCGGGCGCGCCGACCAGCAGGGTCTCCTCCTGCTCCGGCACCAGACGGCCGAACAGCACCGGGCCGAAGAACGAGACGGTCTCGCACTTGGTGGCGAACCGGCGCAGATAGCGGTGCAGGGTGTCGACCCGGCGGCGCAGGGTCTGCGGCAGGGCGCCGCCCTCGTCCCGCGCCTGCGCCCAGCCCGGGTGCGTCAGCGGCGGGGTCTCCAGGGCCGTGTGGTGGAACGAGGGGTTCGACACGAACACGGCGTGCCCGAAGTCGTCGCGGCCGGCGGCCCGTGCGGTGTGCAGCCGGGCCCGCAGCAGGGCCGCCTCCAGCTCGGTCCCGGCCGCCGCCAGCCGCTCGTCGAGCGCGGCGACCAGGGCGTTCCAGCGGGGCGCCCAGTCCGGCGCGCCGGTCGCCGCGAGGACCGCTGCGCACCGCTCGTCCAGGGGCGCGCCCCCGTCCACCAGCCGGCGGCAGCTCTGGAGGGCGCGCAGCGACCGCTGGCGCGGTTCGACCGTCCGTACGGCCTTGCGCAGCCCCGGCCACAGCAGGTCCAGGAAGTGCGCACGCTCGGCGGCGACCGCCTGCTCCGCCGCGAGCACCCCGGCGGCGGTGCCGAACAGTTCCTCGGACGCGAGCCCGTCCAGGAGCCCGGCGGGGAAGCCGGTCGCGCGCAGCAGCGACCAGGGCATCATCTCGACCGAGAGCTCCCCGTCGCCCGCCCGCACGTTCCATGTCAGTGGCGCTGTCAGTGACGTTGCCAGTGACGTTTTCAGTGACGTCATGTCAATTCTCCAGACTGGTCTCGCTTTTCGTCGGAGACTCCGGTAGGAAGGAAAAGGCCAGGGAATTGTCCGGCCATCCGGCCGGCGGCGATCCAGGCCATTCGGAGGGGAAAGAGAAGATGCGAATCTCGTCTCGGATCATGCGTGGTTGTCGCGAAAGCGTCGAACGCGCCGAACACGAACTGATCGCGCTGTCGAGGAGTATTCACGCCGAGCCGGAGACCGCGTTCAAGGAGCACCGCAGCGCCGCCAAGGTGAGCGGCCTGCTGCGGGACGAGGGGTTCGAGGTGGTGCCCGGCGCCGGCGGCCTGGACACCGCGTTCACCGCCCGCTACGGCAGCGGCCCGCTCACGGTCGGGCTGTGCGCGGAGTACGACGCGCTGCCGGGCCTCGGCCACGCCTGCGGCCACAACATCATCGCCGCCTCGTCGGTGGGCGCGGCCCTGGCGCTGAGGGACGTGGCCGACGACCTCGGCATCACCGTCATGGTGCTGGGCACCCCGGCCGAGGAGGAGGGCGGCGGCAAGATCGCCATGCTGGAGGCCGGTGTCTTCGACGAGGTGTCGATGGCGATGCTCGTCCACCCGGCCCCCGAGGACAACTGTGCTCCCCGCCCCCTCGCCCTGGTCGAGCTCGAAGTCCGTTACACCGGACGCGAGTCGCACTCCGCACTCGCCCCGCACCTGGGCGTCAACGCCGCCGACGCCCTGACCGTGGCGGAGGTCGCCGTCGGCGTGGGCCGCCAGCACTTCGAGCCGCGGCAGCAGGTGCACGGCATCGTGACCAGGGGCGGCGAGGTGCCCAACGTGGTCCCCGCGCACACCAGCGCGCTGTACAACCTGCGGGCCGCCGACATGGAGTCCCTGGGGCGCCTGGAAGCACGCGTCAGAGCCTGCTTCGAGGGCGGCGCCGTCGCCACCGGCTGCACCCACGAGGTCCGCTCGACACCCGCGTACGCCGAACTGGCGCACGACCCGTTCCTGGTGGCGGCCTACCGGGCGGCGGCGACCGAACTGGGCCGCCCCCTGGTGTCCCCGGAGGAGGAGCGCGCGATGCCCACCGGCAGCACCGACATGGGCAACGTCAGCCGGGTCCTGCCCAGCGTGCACCCCAGCATCGGCATCGACAGCGGCGGCGCGGTCAACCACCAGCCGGAGTTCGCCCGGGCCTGCGTGAGCCCGGCCGCCGACCGGGCGCTGCTCCAGGCATCCGTCGCACTGGCCTGGACGGCGGTGCGGGCCGCCGAGGACGACCAGGCCCGGGAGCGGCTGCTCACGGGCCACGCGGCTCGTCGTGACGCGGGCCGCACGGCCGGCTGACCGCCGCCGTCCGGACCCGCCGGCCGTTCCGGTGGACTGGTCACCGACCGACCTGGATGCCTTCTGC
>NZ_JBFBIR010000082.1:0-27746 GCF_040685715.1 Kitasatospora sp. NPDC088264 | reverse complement strand
GCCTCCTCATCACGCCCGGTCCACCGATTACGGTGCGAATGGCACTCTCGTGGAGAACCACCAGCAGCATCGGCCCATCGCTAGCCAGGAAGCGTTCCTGCCTGCCCAGCCGAGTTGCAACCTTCTCGGCTAGCCGCTCCGGGATGTTGCGCGCGTCCCCGAGGCTCAAGATCGCGCGAGCATAGTCCTCACACTGAAGCAGACCGTTGATCCGGTTGTACTGGATCGCCCGGATCGCTGCGACCTCCTCTTCCAGCTCCACGTACTTCTGGAACCAGTCCGGGTGCTCGATGTCCGCGTGCCAGTCCACCCGCTCCCACAGCCGAACCAGCAGGCCACCCATGGCGAGCACGGCGTCAGCTCGCTCCACGGTGCCCCGATCCATCGGCCTCTTGCCGCCCTCCCACCGAGTGATCACCGTCCGGTGGCAGTGCAGGAGCCTGCCCAAGTCTTCCTGCGTGTAGCCAGCCTGCTCGCGTGCGAAACGGAGCGCTTCGCCGAACATCACCGCCGGGCTCGACGTGAGCCCGCTCTCCAGTCGCCGATGTGCCATCCCCATCCCCCTCAGGTGCTGCGGTTCCCCACACGTCGATTTGGTCGCCACCGTAACTCCGACACCCCGATGATTGATACCTGAGAGCGATCTTTTGCGTGCATAGCGTTACGTCACACTCCCTTCGCACGCCCCCATCCGCCCCCTGAGGTGCCCCGCCATGCTCAAAATCCGTACCGCGTCCCGCCCCCGCACGTTCGCCGCGCGCCTGGACTCCCGCACGGAATCCACCCCCGTCGCCCGGCAGTTGCTCCGCGCCTACCTCGCCGCGCTCCCCACCGGCGACCGCTACTCGGACGTCGCCGAACTCCTCCTCGGCGAACTCTTCGCCAACGCCGTCCAGCACACCGACGCCCCCACCGACCGCCTCATCGAGATCCGCTTCTCCCTCACCGCCGACCGCCTGCGCCTCGAAGTCCACGACGCCGGCACCGGCCGCCCCTCCCTCCACACCCCCACGCCCGAGGACGAACACGGACGCGGCGTCCTCCTCATCAACGAACTCGCCGAGAAGTGGGGCTGCTGCCCCCGCGCCGGCGGCGTCGGCAAGTTCGTCTGGGCCCTGATCGCCCCCACGTCCTCCCCCACGTCCACCCTCCTCACCGTCTGAACAGGTGCCCACCATGCGACTCCCCCTCACCGCCCGCCACCTGTTCGACACCGGCTCCACCCCCGCCGACACCTACGCCACCCTCGCCCGCCGCACCCGCGAGCCCCTGCGATCAGCCCGCGCCGTCTGCACCGCCCTCGGCATCCCCGCCGCCGAAACCCAACGCCGCCTCGACGACTGCTACGACGCCCTCCTCGCCAACCCCCGCCCCGGCACAGAGAACGACACCGGCGAACTCCTCGAAGCCCTCGGCGTCTTCGACATCCCCAAAACCCCCGACGACCGCGACCTCGCCGTCATCGACCTCTTCCTCACCGCCATCGACGCCCACGGCAGCATCCGCGCCGGCCACCAACACGGCCTCACCCGCTGGTTCACCACCGGCAACCTCACCACCGCCTACCTCTCCCTCACCGCCACCCAACCCCACCCCACCACCGGCGACCCCACCCACTACTGGACCACCCTCACCACCGCCGGCGAACTCCTCACCACCACCCCCAACCCCGACCCCCGCCTTAAACCCGCCCTCACCCACTGCCGCACCCGCGCCAAGGCCGCCACGCCATGCTGACGCGCCGCCCCAACACCCTCGACCCGCCAGCGCGTTACAGGAGCATCGGGCGTCGAACAGGCCGATCTCCGCCGTCCGTCCCGGCGCGGCCCCGCAACACACCGGACACACCGGACACACCGACACACCGAAACGGAGACGCCAGATGGCACACACCCTCGCCCCGCCGTGGGGCACGACCAGGATGCGCCCCTTCCCGGAGACCACCACGGTCCCCTCGGGCACCCCCGTCATCGACCCCGACACGCAGATCGCCGTGATCGTGGACGGCAGCGGCCGCACGGTCGAGTTCGGCGCTCACGGCACCAGCACCAGCGGCCTCACGCCCACCACGACCAGGCCCGGTGACGGGGCCGGACCGGGCGGGTCCACCGACTCGGACACCACCGAGTCCTACGACCAGGACCAGAGCGCCGGCTGATGACCCACCAACGCGGGTCGGTGCTGGTGCTGACCAACCCTCACGACGTGACCACCGACGTGGTCCTGCGCATCCTCGCGCAGCGCCGCGTTCGCGTGCTTCGCCTCGACCCCGGCACCGACCTGCACACGGGTGCCTCGCTGACCGCCGCGTACCGCACGGGCGGCCGGCGGGGCACCCTGCGCACCCCGAGCCGGGAACTCGACCTGACCCACGTGCGCTCGGTCTGGGTCCGACGTCCCTCCCCTTACGAGGGACCGCCCGAACTGCACGGCCAGGACCGGCGCTTCGCCGCCACGCAGTCCCTGTGGGGTGCCGGGGGCATCCTCGCCTCCCTTCCGGGGGCGCACTACGTCAACCACCCCTGGCACAATCGGGCCGCGGAGTACAAACCGGCGCAACTGGCCAGCGCGCAGCGGCTCGGGTTCACGCTCCCGGACACCCTGATCACGAACGACCCGGCGGAGGCGCGCGCCTTTGCTGCCCAGCACACCGACGGGGTCGTCTACAAACCGCTGTGGAACACGTCGTACACCGTGAACGGAACGCCCCGGACGGTGTGGGTGCGGGAGGTGGAACCCCGCGAGATCACCGACGCGGTCGCCGTCTGCCCCCACCTGTTCCAGGCCACGGTGGTGAAGGCGTTCGACGCCCGGGTGACGGCCGTCGGCGACCGGCTGTTCGGGCTCCGGATCGCCAGCCCGGACCTCGACTGGCGGCGCCGGCAGAACCTGATGTCCTGCACGCCGGTCACGGTCCCCCCGCCCGTCGCGCGGTCCATCGCCGGCTACCTCGCCGACTTCCGCCTCGTGTACGGCGCATTCGACTTCGCCGTGACACCCGACGGCTCCTGGCAGTTCCTGGAGTGCAACCCGAACGGCCAATGGGCCTGGCAACCCGAGCAGGTGACGAACGCCATCGCCCAGGCCATCGCCAACCAGCTAGAGAAGGGACCCAACCCGTGAACCAGTCCACCGAGTTGCGCGCAGCCCTCGTCGACCGGCTCGCCTCGGACGGTGCGCTCACCGACCCGGCGTGGCGCGAGGCCGCCGAGGCCGTCCCGCGCGAGGCCTTCGCGGGCGCCTACTTCGAGGCCGTACCGGGCAGTTCACCGACCGGCTACCGGGCGGTGCTCGACACCTCGCCCGGGTGGCTCGCCGGGATCTACACCGACCGGACGTTGATCACCCAGCTGGACGGCCGGACCCGCCCCCGCGACGTCGACGGCGCCCCGGTCCCCGGCTCGCCCACCTCCTCGTCCACCCTCCCCTCCCTCGTCCTGCGCATGTGGCACCAGCTCGACACCAGGGCCGGGCACCGTGTCCTGGAGGTCGGCACCGGCACCGGCTATTCGACCGCCCTCGGCGCGCACCGCCTCGGGGACACCCACCTCACCAGCATCGAATACGACCCGGTGGTGGCCGAGGCCGCCGCATCCGCGCTCAAGGCCACCGGCTACGCCCCCCGGCTGATCGTCGGCGACGGCCTTCGGGGAGACCCCGACGGCGGCGACTACGACCGGCTCATCGCCACCTGCGCGGTCCGCCACCTCCCCCTGCCCTGGCTGCACCAGGTGAAGCCCGGCGGCAAGATCCTCGTCACGCTCTCCGGCTGGAGCTACGCCTCCGGCCTCGCCCTGCTCACCGTCACCGGCCCCGGCAGCGCCACCGGCCGGTTCCTGCCCGGCCACACCAGCTTCATGATCGCCCGCCCGCACGACCGGCCGCCCCGCCCGAGCCTGGCCCTGCTGCCCGGCGCCGAGCGGCCGACCCGCATCGACCCCGCGGTCATCGGCACCTGGACCGGCAGCTGGATCGCCCAACTCGCCGCCCCCTCCGCCGAACGCATGGGCGCGGACGGCCACCAGATCCTCTCCGACGTAGCCACCGGCTCCCAGGCCCGGACCACGCCGGACCCCGACGGCGGCGGATGGACCGTGGTCCAACGCGGCCCACTGCCCCTCTGGGACCGGGTCGAACAGGCCGTCGAGACCTGGCGGGCAGCCGGCGAACCCCACCAGGAGGAGTTCGGCATCACCGTCTCCCCCTCCGGGCAGCGCGTCTGGATCGGCAGCGAGACCGGGCCGGGCTGGGACCTGCCGATCTGAACCCGGCCCCAGCAGCACGCTGACCAGCCCGCCACGCCGATCAGCCGGCGCCTGGCGGCCGACGGCGCCTCTACGATCCGAGGCACGTACCACCTGCGGCACGGATGCAGCAGTCCACTGCCGAAGTTGGCCGCTCCCGGAGACCAGCTGACTGTCCACCAGGAGCGGCCATGACCCTCACCGTGCCGTGGAACCCGACCGCGCTCGCCGAGTTGCGCGATTGCCTGGACCTGATGACCGCCGACACCACCGTCCCCGGCGGCGTCATCGCCCACGGCACCCACGACACCGAGCCCGGCTACCTGGCCTCCGGCGTCGTCGCCCCCGAGTGCGGCGACGCCCGACCGGGCCCGGACACGGTGTACGACGTGGCGTCGCTGACGAAGGTGCTGGCCACCTGGCCGCTGGGTTTCAGTGGCGGTCGCTGAGGCTGGTGACCAAGGCGGCCAGTCGGTCCATCGCGTGGGCCACACCGAGCCCGTCCATGTAGTCGCGGACGTGCACGATCCGGCCGTTGCGGACCCGGATCACCAGGAGGCCGGGAATGCTGAAGGTCCGGCCGGTTGTGGTCACGGTCCCGGTGACGACCTGCTCGACGGTGATCACCTCGGGGTCGGTGCTCTCGTGTACGGCGACTTCGCGGATCTCCTGCGGTTGCGCCGGGCTGGCACCCCAGGCCGCTCGGTAGCCCGCGCGGACCTCTTCGCGTCCCTCATAGCGCGCCGGCATACCGGGGGAGAGGAACGGGAACTCGTGGACGGCGTCGACCGTGTAGAGATCGGCCAGGTCGTCCGCGGACTTGTCGAGCATCGCCCGCTGGTAGCGGGCCAGGACCTCACGAGGGCCGGGGCTGGCGGAGGTTATATCCGACATGGCGCTTGGGCTCCGTTCGGTCACCACGCGGCCGAGCTCTTTCGGGCGATGGGCCGGGACTTCGGGTGTGCGGATGTGGCCATGGCCTCCAAGATCCGCTTGTGACACCCGACTTGGAGGCCCGCTTGACCGCACCTTACGTGAAGGTCGACGACGGGATCGGAGGAACATGATGGATGGGACGACCACCCCGGGCGGGCGCCGGGCGGGAACTCACTCGCGCGCGGGCATGTCGGGGTCTACTGGTGACCCAAGAACCTTTTTTCACCGATCAGTTGGGGGATCCCTGTGTTCCGCAGCAGCGAGCCGCGCAAGTTCCACATCCCCACCGACCGCGAGACCGCCGAGGAGTGGGGCGGGCGGATCGCCGTCCTGCGCGACGCGCCGCCCGAGTGGTTCGTCCTCCTCGGGCGGATGGGCAGCGACGGCTACCTCTGCCACGTCGATCTGAACTACCACCTGAAACGCGAGCTCATCGCGATCGTCCAGACCTCCCGGCCCGTCCCCGACGGCTTCCGGGTGAAGTCCCTGACCACCCCCGGATCACAGCTCTTCAACTTCCTCGGCAACTCCGGCCGCATCGACCCGCGCCACCACCTGGGCCCGCTCGACCCCGAATCCATCAGCGCCGGCGAGATCCGCCTGGACGGCGAGCCCGTCCCCGTCGAGATCCACCACAGCCACGGCTGCCGCAGCGCCCTGATCCCCCGCCTCCCCGGTCAGGAGGGCTACGTGATCGTCACCGCACCCGACGAGCACTGGACGTCCGTCCTCGATCTGCTCCTTCAGCCCCCGTCGGCGTTCTGACGCTGCCTCAACACATCACCCCAAGGTGGGGTTTGGCTCAATGAACCCCACCTTCCGTGCCGAGAAGCGAACGGGGTGGCGGCGCTGAGGGCTGCCACCCCGCCGACCTTTCGACACCCAGAGGGATTACGCGGGCGGGATCGGACCGAGGAAGGTGCCGCCGGAGGCGTCGATGGTCTGGCCGGTCACCCAGCGGCCCTGCGGGCCCGCCAGGAAGCCCACCACGTCCGCGACGTCCTCCGGCTGGCCGATCCGGCCGAGTGCGGTGATCGATTCGAGCCCGGCCATCGCCTCGGGGACGCCCGTCCACTGGGACGTCATGTCGGTGAGGATCACGCCGGGGTTGACGGTGTTCACGGTGATCCCGCGCCGGCCGAGCTCGTTGGCGAGCGGTGCGGCGAGGGCCACCAGCGCCGTCTTGCTGACGGTGTAGCCGATCTGCACCGGGGAGCCGATCCGGGTGGCCGCCGAGGCCACGTTGACGATCCGCCCGCCGTCCCGCAGCAGCGGAATCGCCCGCTGGATCACGAAGATCGGCGTGCGCACGTTGATCGCCATCAACCGGTCGAACTCCTCCTCCGTGAGCTGCCCGATCGACCCGGCCAGGTGGATGCCCGCGTTGTTGACCAGGATGTCCAGGCCTGCCCCGCCGTCCCCACCGGGCTCGCCGTGCTCCGCCAGCCCGGCGGCGAGGCCCTCGAACAGCTGGTCCAGCGCGCCGTTCTCGCCGAACCGGGCCCGCACCGCGAACGCCCGGCCGCCTGCCTTGGCGATCAGCTCCACGGTCTCCGCGGCGGCCGCCTCGTTGCCGCCGTAGTGGACCGCGACCAGCGCCCCGTCGGCGGCGAGCCGCTGTGCCACCGCCCGCCCGATCCCGCGCGAGCCGCCCGTCACCAGTGCCGTCCTGCCGTCCAGTTCGCCCACGATCGCCTCTTTCCTCGTGCCGCCCCCGGTCGGATCCGGGGCCGGTCTCCCGCCGTCACGACCCGATGCCGGACAACCCTTCATGTATGCCCGGGGCCGGATAGCTGATGCCACCCGCCCGCACGACCACCCGCACGACCACCCGCTCAGGCCCGGAACAACGGCTCGTACGCGCCGCCCTCCTCGGCGTTGAGCAGGACGTACGCGGGCCCGAGTCCGACCGCGACCTCCCGCAGCCGGGCCAACGCCGCTGCCACGCCCGGGACTTCGAGGCCGAGCGCGGCGGCGGCCGCGTCCCGCTCCGCGTACAGGCCGGGCTCGTCCTCCAGGTACTCCTCCGCGGCCTCCGCGCTCTCCTCCACCGTCAGCCGCGGGCAGTCCCGCCACCACGGCACGGCCAGCAGCAGCCGGACCAGCTCCGGCAGCCCGACGGCCAGCACCGCCGCGCCGCCCTCCGAGTCGGCGTACAGGACGGGACGCTCCTCGCCGCCCTCCCCGCACAGGAAGAAGGTGCCGCCCGCACCGTCCTTGGCCACCGGCTCCAGGGCCTCGCCGGAGGCGAGCACCACCTCCTCGACGTGCGGGTAGTGGTCGAGGCTGAGGTCGCCCGGCCAGGCCAGGTAGTCGAGGGCGGCGGGGTTGGCGCGGATCACGTCGAGCAGCGGGGTCGTCGGCATGGCGGCCAGCCTAGAACTCGGCGGTGACACTCACGACGGCGGCCGATCGGGGGTGTTCGCCAGCCCTCGTCTCCGACTCGCCCCGGGTGGGGAGTTGATCTCCACGGCGCAGCCGTTGTTGGGTGGCTCCTGTTGCTCTGACCCCCAGCGGCGAAGGAATGTGACACGGTGGACGAGAAATTACCTCCGGACGAGCGGGCCGCACTGTTCGAGGCGCAGCGGCCCCGGCTGCGGGCCGTGGCGTACCGGATGCTCGGCTCGGTGAGCGAGGCCGAGGAGGCCGTCCACGAGGCCTGGCTGCGCTACGACCGCACCGACGCCTCCGACGTGCAGAACCTCCCCGGCTGGCTGACCACGGTGGTCTCGCGGGTCTGCCTCAACCTGCTGCGCGGCCGGGAGCTGCGCCGCGAGGAGCCGCCGGAGGCCGAGGCGGGTGAGCCGGGCCCGACGCGCATCCCGGACCCGCTGCTGCGGCGCGAGGGGGTGGCCGACCCCGGGCAGGAGGTGCTGCTCGGGGACTCGGTGGGCCTGGCACTGATGGTGGTGCTGGAGTCGCTGGCCCCGGCCGAGCGGGTCGCCTTCGTGCTGCACGACCTGTTCGCGGTGCCGTTCGCCGAGATCGCCCCGCTGATCGAGCGGACGGCGGCCGCGACCCGCCGGCTGGCCGACCGGGCCCGCCGCCGGGTTCAGGACCAGGCGCCGGCGCCCGACCCGGACCCGGGCCGTCAGCAGGCCGCCGTGGACGGCTTCTTCGCGGCCGCCCGCGCCGGCGACCTGGGCGCGCTGGTGGCTGTGCTCGCCCCGGGCGTGGTGCTGCGCTCGGACGGCGGCGCGGTGCGGGCCGGGCACCCGGTGGTGCTGGCGGGCGCGACCGCCGTGGCCGACCAGCCGGTGCTGTGGGGCGGGCTGTCGCCGTTCGCCCGCCCGGCGCTGGTCAACGGCGCCGCGGGCGCGGTGGCGATCGGCGAGGGCGGGCGGCCGCTGTCGGTCATGGCGTTCACCGTGGTGGACGGCGCGATCGCGGCGATCGAGGTGCTCACCGATCCGGAGCGGCTGGCGGCGCTGGACCTCTCGGCGTTCCGCGGCTGAACGCGGCGGGCGAGAGGGAGGCCGACCGCCCTCTCACCCGCCCGCGCCGGTCGGCGCCGCGCGTCCCCGGGACGCGCCGTCACCAGCCCTGCGCGACGACCCAGTCGGCGAGGTGGCGGGCGCAGGCGTCGACCGACTCGCGCCAGGTGTGGCTCGCGCCCTCGCCGGCCTCGTCGCTGACGTGCTTGACCAGGCGCACCGGCACCCCGAAACGGTGGGCGACGGCGGCGACGGCGTAGCCCTCCATGTCGACCAGGTCGGCGTGCTCGGCGAGCCGGTCGCGGGCCGCCGGGTCGGAGACGAAGAGGTCGCCGGTGGCCAGCACCGGCCCGTCGCCCTTGCCGACCACCAGCGGGGCGCCGTAGCTGCGGCCGGTGAGCGCCAGCAGGGCCGGGGTGTCGAGGTCGTGCTGGATGACCTGGACGACGTGGTGGGTGCCCTCCCAGCCGGGGCGCAGCGCGCCGGCCGTGCCGAGGTTGATCACCTCGGACGGCTTCTCGCCCTGGGCGAGGACGGTGGCCAGCGCGGCGGTGGCGTTGATCTTCCCTATTCCGGTGAGCAGGACGGGCAGCCGGTCGTCGAGGTGGGCGGCTTCCTCGCGCACGGCGACGACGAGCAGCGGGCGGTCGGGCGTGATCGTTCCAAGCAGGCGCATGCCGCCCATCGTACGGAGGGTGTCCGCCGAAACCGGGTGCACCGACCGAGCCGGGACCGGTGGCGTCACCGCGGGACCGCCCCCGCCGCCGGCCTTGGGGTCCGTCCTCGGCTCCCCGCGCGCCGACGCGGCAACCGGACCTCGCCGTTCCGGCCTGTCCGAGGAACCGCATAGGGTGCATCCCGCGCCGGACGGTTCACCGCCGGCCGCCGGGCGGCGGGGGCCCCGGAGGCGTGCGGGACCCGTGCGCGGCACGCGCGGGGCAAGCTCAAGATCGGCGCAATTCGGGTGTGGCCACGGGGAGTCACGGCCATACTGCTGGCATCGGCCGGGCCCCGGACAGCGGGCCCGACCCCTGGGGAGGATGAGGCGGGTGGCAACACCAGTAGGTAACGGCGCACCGGGCGCCGTGGTCCCGGCACGGCCGAGCGGCCCGCCGGGCACGGCGCCGGCCGTGCCGGGCGTCCGGGGCGTCCCGGCGTCCGGACCCGGCGCCGCGCCGGCCCGGCGGCCGTCGGCCGGGCCCGCGCCGCGCGGCCTGTCCGGCCTGCGGGCCCGGCTGGCGAACGCCACCCGGACGGCGCCGGGCCGGCTGCGACTGGCCGGGGCGGTGCTCGCGGTGCTGACCGTGGCCTTCGGCGCGCTGACCGCCTGGCAGTTGGAGACCAAGGCGGAGGCCGCCGACCGGGTGGTCCAGCACAGCCAGCCGCTGAGCAAGGACGCGGCCGACATCCACCGCCTGCTGGCCCGCGCCGACACCACGGCGGCCACCGGCTTCCTGCTCGCCGGGGCGGAGACGAAGACCGTGCGCGGCGACTACGAGGACGATCTGGCCTCGGCCACCGACCTGATCACCAAGGCCGCCGCGCAGACCACCATCGGCTCCCCCGCGTACCAGAAGCTCACCGAGCTGAGCAAGCAACTCCCCGTCTACGCCGGCCTGGTGGAGACCGCGCGGGCGAACAACCGGCTGGGCCTGCCGCTCGGTGGCGCCTACCTGCGGTACGCCTCCGAGCAGATGCAGGGCACCCTGCTGCCGCGCGCCGCCGAGCTGACCGCCATCGAGAACGACGAGCTGGACAAGGACTACGCCGAGGCGAAGTCCAGCCCGTGGGCCGCGTACGGCCTGGGGGTGCTCACCCTCGGCGCGCTGGTCTGGGTGCAGCTGACGCTGTTCCGCCGCACCAACCGGGTGTTCAACCCCGGCCTGCTCGGGGCCACCGCCGCCGTCCTGGCCGGGGCGCTCTGGCTGGCCGTCACCGGCCTGACCACCAACGCCGCGCTCCAGCAGAGCTGGAAGCAGGGCGCGCAGCCGCTGCGGGCCCTCAACACCGCCCGGGTGCAGGTGCTTTCCGCCCGGCTGGCGGAGAACCTGAACCTCGTCGCCCGCGGCTCCACCACCGCGTACGCGGACCAGTGGACGACGATCACCCGGCAGCTCGCCGGGGGCGAGCCCGCGAACGTCCCGATGGAGCAGCACTCCGGCTCGCTGCGCCAGGCCCTCGACCTGGCCCCCGCGGACGCCCGGCAGCAGATCGGCGAGGCCGACCGGCAGTACGGGACGTGGCGCACCCGGCACGACGCGGCGCACACCCTGGAGACCCAGCAGGCCGACTACCAGGGCGCGCTGCAGGCGACCGTGACGGCGGACCCGGCCGCCGAGGCGAACACCGCGGACGGCGCCTTCAAGGCCACCGACAAGGCGCTCGACCAGGCCGCCACCACCGAGCAGGACCACTTCGAGCGCTCCGCCAAGGGCACCGAGGGCGACCTCCGGCTCGCCGCCCTCGCGGCCGCGCTGCTCGGCGTGGTGGCCGCAGCCGCCGCACTGCGCGGCCTGGGCCGCCGACTGGCCGAGTACCGGTAGAGGGGGGAACGGACACATGCGCAGGAGAACCGCAGGCACCAGGTCGGCCGCCGTGCTGGCGCTGCTGGCCGCCGGCGCGGCCGTGCTCGGCGGGGGCGGGCCGTCCGGCGCCGCGCCCGCGTCCGCCACGGGCGCACCGCAGGCCGTCCGGTCGACCGGGCAGGACCAGGCCGGGCAGGACCAGGCCGAGTCCTGCGACCTGACCAGCACCGTGCCGCCGAGCACCGTGGACGGCCCGGCGGTGAAGGCCATCAAGGCCAAGGGCACCCTGATCATCGGCGTGGACCAGAACAGCTACCGCTGGGGCGCCCGCAACCCGAACACCGGTGAGCTCGAAGGCTTCGACATCGACCTCGCGAGGGCGATCGGCGCGGCCGTCATGGGCGACCCGGCCAAGGTGGTGCTCAAGCCGGTGTCGACCGCCGGCCGGGTCGACGCCCTCACGGGCAACCAGGTCGACCTGATCGTCCGCACCATGACGATCAGCTGCGCCAACCTGAAGAAGGTCGCCTTCTCCCGGTCGTACTTCAACATCAAGCAGCGGGTCCTGGTGCCCCGGTCGTCCACGGCCAGGAACCTCGACGAGGCGATCAGCGGCAGGACGGTCTGCGCCGCGGACGGCTCGGTGGCCAAGGACGTGCTGAACGCGAAGAAGAGCGCCAAGCAGCTCGTCCTGGTGACCAACCAGCTCGACTGCCTGGTCCGCATGCAGCTCGGCAAGGTCGACGCCACCATGACCGACGACGAACTGGCGGTCGGCCAGGCCGCGCAGGACCAGACGGTGAAGGTGGTGGACGGCTTCGAACAGCCGGAGACGATCGGTGTCGCGATGCGCCAGAACAGCACCGACCTCACCGCCCGGGTCAACCAGGTGATCTCCGACTACTACGCGGACAAGGACAAGGGCTGGCAGAAGTCGTTCGAGCAGTGGGTCCAGCCCTACCTGCCCGAGAACTCCAAGGACCCCGGCCTGTACTGGCCGGCCCGCTGACGCACCGGGCGGCGCACGGGCGTCAGCAGGCCGTTGACGCGGTCTTGACGCCCACCGCCCGCTCCGCCCGAACGGCCACCGGCTAGGGTTCGGGACGATCACCACGGGGAGACCGGTGGTGGGCACGGGGGATGTCGTGGGATCGCACGTCAGGTACGTCGGGATCGCACGCGAGGAAGGAAGGACACGGCGTTGGCGGCTTCGGCTGGCCCGGTACTGAGCCGGGAGGAGGTGGACCGCGCGCTGGCGCGCCTCGGCGCGGAGCGGGACGCGGTCGAGTCGGCGCTGCTCGCCCTCCAGGACCATCCGGGCCTGCGGCTGCTCGACGGCGCCGAACTGGCCGGGCGCACGCTGGAGCGCTGGTCCGTCGCCGGGAAGGGCCTGCCGCTGCTCTGGGCGCTGTTCGACCGCTACGCGGAGGCACTGGCCTCGGCGCGCGCGGTACGGGCCCGCAAGGCCAAGCCCGGCGCGCCCGAACTCGCCGAGCTGAGCGAACTGCTCACCGGCGACGCGGTGACCGTCCCCGGCGGCGCGCTGCCGGACGGCCCGCAGCTGCTCGGCGCGCCCGCCCGGCTGGTCGAGCGGATCAGCCTGGACACGCTGATGACCCGGATGAACTCCTGGTACGCCACCGTGCTGGAGGTGGTCAGCGCCGCCGACGCGGTCTGGTCGGCGCTGCCGGCCCGGATCGACCTGCTGCTGGCCGAACTCCACCGGGTGGGCAACCTCGCCGCCTCGCTCGGCGTGCGGGCCGGCGGCCACCCGCTCGCCGACGACCTGGCCGGGCTGGACGCCGACCTCACCGGGCTGCGCGCCGAGGTGCGCGAGGACCCGCTGGCGCTGTGGCGCCCGGCCCGGGTGCCCGCCCAGCGCGGCACCGTGCCGGAGGGCGGCGCCTTCGCCACCCCCGCCGGGGTGGTGGACACCGAGCGGTTCGACCGGGCCGGGCGGGCGCTGGACGGCGTCCGGCTGGAACTGGAGAACCTGCTGCGGCTGCGCGACGACGCCGAGGAGCGCCTCCAGGGCGTCGGCGACCTGCTCCAGCGGGCCGACGCCACCCTGGCCGAGGCCCGCCGGGCGCGCGGCGAGGTGCTGGCGAAGATAGCCTCCAGCGACGTCCCGGCGGTGCCCGGGCCTGCCTCGGCGCTGCGCGAACGGATCGTGACGGCACTGGAGTTGCGCCAGGGCGGCCAGTGGGGCCGGTTGGCGCCGCTGCTGGACACGCTGGAGGACGCCGCCGCCAAGGAGCTGGCCCGGGCCCGGCAGTCGCTCACCGAGGTGACCCAGCCGCTGGCCGTCCGCGCCGAACTGCGCGGCCGGCTGGACGCGTACAAGGCGATGGCCGCCCGGCTGCGGGTCTCCGAGGACCCGGAAGTGATCGAGCGGTACGAGAAGGCGCGCTGGCTGCTGTGGAGCGCGCCCTGCGACCTGCGGGCGGCGGCCGCCGCGGTGGCCCGCTTCCAGCAGTCGCTGCGGCCGGCGCAGGCCGAGGCCGCACAGGAGACGACCGGCCACACGCCGGTCGACGGACAGGTCCAGGGGGGCTGAGGTTGATGGGCGGGACGTGCGTACGGCCGGAGTGCTCCGGCAACGGCAGGATCGACGCGGACGGCTACTGCGACGAGTGCGGGCTCGCCCCGGCCGCGGTGTCCTCCAAGGCTTCCGGGGCTTCCGGGGCCTCCAAGGCCACCGGGGCGCCGGCCGCCGGCCCCGGCGCGCCCTGCCCGAGGGACTGCTCCGGCGCCATCGACGCCGACGGCTACTGCGACGAGTGCGGCCTCACCCCGCCCGGCGGCGACACCGGCGTCACCCAGCCCTACGTCCCGTCCTCCCGGCTCTCCGCCGACTCGGCGCGCAGCGGCTCGATCCGCTCGACCCGCACCGGCTCGGCCCGCTCGATGTCCGGCCGCTCCCGCTCGCACCGCTCGACCCGCACCGGCAGCAGCCGCTCGGTCTCGGTGCGCAGCACCCGAGGCAGCGTCAGCGCGGGCACCCGCAACCGGCTGGGCGCCGGCCTGGTGACGGTGCCGACCGTCGAGACGGCCGATCCGTCGCTGGCGGTGCTGGAGAACCCGGAGGTCCCGGAGCGCAAGCGGTTCTGCTCCAAGTGCGAGACCCCGGTGGGCCGGGAGAAGAACGGCCGGCCGGGCCGCCCGGACGGCTTCTGCACCAAGTGCGGCACGCCGTACTCGTTCACGCCCAAGCTGCGCCGCGGCGACCTGGTCGGCGGGCAGTACGAGGTGGTGGGCTGCCTGGCGCACGGCGGCCTCGGCTGGATCTACCTGGCGATCGACCGGCGGGTCAACGACAAGTGGGTGGTCCTGAAGGGCCTGCTGGACACCGGGGACGAGGACGCGCTCGCCGTGGCCGTCGCCGAGCGCCGCTTCCTGGCCGAGGTGGACCACCCGAACATCGTCCGGATCATCAACTTCGCCGAGCACCTGGACGTCGGCTCCGGCTCCACCGACGGCTACATCGTGATGGAGTACGTCGGCGGCAAGTCGCTCAAGGACATCGCCAACGACCGCCGCACCCCGGACGGCCGGCGCGAGCCGCTGCCCGTCGAGCAGGCGATCGCGTACGCGCTGGAGGCACTGCCCGCGCTCGGGTACCTGCACAGCCGGGGCCTGATCTACTGCGACTTCAAGATCGACAACGTGATCCAGAGCGGCGACACGCTCAAGATCATCGACATGGGCGCCGTCTGCCGCCTCGACCACGACGGCCCGATCTACGGCACCGTCGGCTACCAGGCCCCGGAGATCGCCACCCACGGCCCCTCCCCCGCCTCCGACCTCTACACCGTGGCCCGCACCCTCGCGGTGCTCACCTTCGACTTCCAGGGCTACAGCACCACCTACCGGGACACCCTGCCCGGCCCCGAGGACGTCGAGGTCTTCGCCCGCTACGAGTCGTACTACCGCTTCCTGGTCCGCGCCACCGACCCGGACCCGGCCCGCAGGTTCTCCTCCGCCGACGAGATGGCCGACCAGCTCACCGGCGTGCTGCGCGAGATCCTCGCCCTCCAGGACGGCCGGGCCCGGCCCGCCCTGTCCACCCTCTTCGGCCCCGAACTACGCGTCGTGGACACCGAGTTGGTCATGCCCACCGAGCAGCCCGGACAGCTCCTGGTGACCGCCCTCGACCCGGCCGCCGCCGCCCTCGCGCTGCCCGTCCCGCGCGTCGACCCCGGCGACCCCAACGCCGGCTTCCTCGCCACCCTGCTCGCCACCGACCCCGAGGAGGCGCTCGCCGCCCTGTCCGGCGCGCCCGCCCTCTCCATCGAACGGCGGCTGCGCGAACTGCGCGCCCACCTCGAACTCGGCCGCCGCGCCGCCGCCGAGGAGGCCCTCGACGCCCTGGAACGGGAGTACCCGGACGACTGGCGGGTCGTCTGGTACCGCGGCCTGGTCGCCCTGGTCGGCGCCGTGCACGGGCCGGACGGCCCGGACGGCCCTGGCAGCTCGATCGCCCTGGTCGGCGCCGTGCACGGGCCGGACGGCCCGGACGGCCCGGCTTCGCCCGACGAGGCCGGGCTGCGCGCCGCCGCCGAGGCCTTCGACGCGGTCTACGACGCCTTCCCCGGCGAGGCCGCCCCCAAGCTGGCCCTCGCCATCTGCGCCGAGCTCCTCGGCGACGGCGGCGACGCCGCCGAGTTCTACCGACTGGTCTGGACCACCGACCCGGCCTACCTCAGCGCCGCCTTCGGGCTCGCCCGGGTCCGGCTGGCCGAGGACGACCGGCCCGGTGCCGTCCGCGTCCTGGAGTCCGTCCCGGCCACCTCCAACCAGTACACCGCCGCCCGGATCGCGGCCGTCCGCGCCCGGCTGCGCGAACGGCCCGCCACCGACCCGCTCGCCGCCGACCTCGGCGCCAGCTCCGACCAGCTGACCGCGCTGCGCCTGGACGACCGCCGCCGCGAGGAACTGGCCGTCGAACTGCTCGGCGCCGCCCTCGGCTGGGTCACCGCGGGCTCGACCGGCGCCCAGCAGGGCGGCGGCACCACGGTGCTGGGACGACCTGCGGTGGAGCGGGAACTGCGCTTCGCCCTGGAACAGTCCTACCGGGTACTCGCCCGGTTGGCCGACCGGGCCGAGACCAGGATCGAGATGGTGGAGCGGGCCAACCGCGCCCGCCCCAGGACGTGGGTGTAGCCGATGCCGCAGCAGACCGTGTGCCCGAGCTGTTCCGAACCGCTGGAGCCGGAGGACGCCTACTGCGGCGCCTGCGGCGCCAGCCGGGACGGCCGGACCGCCCCGGGCGCGATGCCCGCGAACTGGGCCACCGGCCGGGCCGAGGGCGTCCCGCCCCAGCACGGGCCGGTCTGCGCGCACTGCGGGCTGCCGCAGGTCACCGCGGACGGCTACTGCGAGGCGTGCGGCGGCGCCCAGCCGCGCCCGCGCGACCACATGGAGAAGTCCCTCGCGGGCGTCGCCGGGGTCAGCGACCGCGGCGTGCGCCACCACCGCAACGAGGACTCCTTCACCATCGCCGCCACCTCGCTGCCCGGCGGCGAGCCGGTCGTGGTCGCCGTGGTCTGCGACGGCGTCTCCTCCTCCGACCGGCCTGACGAGGCCTCCGAGACCGCCGTCGACGCCGCCTCCGAGTCGCTGCTGAGCGCCCTGGAGGCGGGCCGCGAACCCACCGCCGCCATGCGCCAGGCCATCGCCGACGCCGCCGGGGCCGTCGCCGACCTCGCCCAGGCCGGCCCCGGGCCCGCCCGGCCCGACCTCAACGCGCCCGCCTGCACCTACGTCAGCGCCATAGCCTCCGGCGGCCGGATCACCATCGGCTGGGTCGGCGACACCCGCGCCTACTGGATCCCGGACGACCGCGCCGGCGCCGAGCCCTTCCGGCTCACCCAGGACGACTCCTGGGCGGCCCGGATGGTCGAGGCCGGGCTGATGAGCGAGGCCGAGGCGTACGCCGACCCGCGCGCCCACGCGATCACCGGGTGGCTCGGCGCCGACGCCGAGGAGGTCGTCCCGCACACCCTCGACTTCACGCCGCACGTCCCCGGGGTGCTGCTGATCTGCACCGACGGGCTGTGGAACTACGCCGAGGCCGCCACCGACCTGGCGTACTTCGTCCGGCCGGACGCCCGCACCGAACCGCTCGCGGCGGCACAGACCCTGGTGAAGTTCGCGATCGCCGCCGGCGGCCACGACAACATCACCGTCGCCGTCCTGCCGATCGACCCGCCGGCCGCGGGCGCCGCTGCCGGCGTCGGTGCCGATGTCGATGCCGAGGACCAGGGCGAGGACGAGGACGACCCCCGGACCGCCACCGCGCTCGACCTGCCGCTGATCACCGCGGCGGGTGCCAGGCGCGCCGCCGAGGAGGACGAGGACTACGAGCCGACCCTGCCGGACCTCCCGGTGATCGGCTCCCCCGCCGCCCCGCTGCCCCCCGCCGCCCCGCCGGCGCCCCCCGCACCGCCCACCGCTCCCGCCGCACCCACCGTCCCCCCGCAGCCGCCGCACCCGCCGACGGCCTGACCGGACGCCGCCCGCCCGGGGCCGACCCCGGCGGTCACCCGGTCCGCCGGCCCGCCCCCGACGCGGCCGGCCCCCACCGACCGATCCGTACCGACGACCCTTCCGACGGGAGCCACCGGCCCATGGCAACACTGGCGAAGCCGAACCTGCCCAGGTTCGACGTGGAGATCTTCCAGAACGAGTACCTTGCCGACGGCGCCCGCGAGGTCAACGCCATCGTCACGGTCACCGCGACCGGCGGCGGCACCTCCGGCGGCCGCCCGCTCGGCATCGCCGACGCGGGCGGCCCGCAGAGCGCCGACACCGCCGCGGCCGTGGTGATCCTGGTGGACTGCTCGGGCTCGATGGACTACCCCAAGACCAAGATCAACGGCGCCCGCGAGGCCACCGCCGCCGCCATCGACGCGCTGCGCGACGGCACCGCCTTCGCCGTGGTCGCCGGCACCCACGAGGCCCGCGACATCTACCCCGGCGACGGCACCCTCGCCACCGCCTCCGCCACCACCCGCGGCCACGCCAAGGAGTCCCTGCGCCGCCTCACCGCCGCCGGCGGCACCGCGATGGGCACCTGGCTGGCCAAGGCCGACAAGCTCTTCCTGACCCGCCGCGACATCGCCATCCGGCACGCCGTCCTGCTCACCGACGGCAACAACGAGCACGAGTCGGCGGTCGACCTGGAACGCGCCATCGAGCGGGTCACCGGACACTTCACCGCCGACTGCCGCGGCGTCGGCACCGACTGGCGGATCGACGAGCTGCGCAAGATCTCCTCGGCGCTGCTCGGCACCGTCGACATCGTCGCCGAACCCTCCGGCCTGGCCGAGGACTTCCGCTCGATGATGGCCGGCGCCATGGGCAAGCAGGTCGCCGACGTCGCGCTGCGGATCTGGACCCCGGCCAACGCCGCGGTCAAGTTCGTCAAGCAGGTCGCCCCCGCGGTCGAGGACCTCACCGCCCGGCGCGCCGAGGCCGGCCCCCGGGCCGGCGACTACCCCACCGGCTCCTGGGGCGACGAGAGCCGCGACTACCACGTCTGCGTCGAGGTCCCGGCCGCCTCCATCGGCAACGAGATGCTCGCCGCCCGGATCAGCCTGGTGCTGCCCCCGCAGGTCGGCAGCGGCACCCCCGAGGTGCTCTCCCAGGGCCTGGTCAAGGCGGTGTGGACCGACGACCTGGCCTCCTCCACCCGGATCAGCCCGCAGGTCGCCCACTACACCGGGCAGGCCGAGCTGGCCTCCTCCATCCAGGAGGGCCTGGAGGCCCACCGGGCCGGGGACGTCGACACCGCCACGTCCAAGCTGGGCGCCGCCGTCCGGATCGCGCACGCGACCGGCAACGAGGGCACCTACAAACTGCTGCAGAAGGTGGTGGACGTGGTGGACCCGAAGGAGGGTACGGTTCGGTTCCGTAAGAACGTGAGCGAGGCCGACTCGATGACCCTTGAGACCCGGTCGACCAAGACGGTGCGTGTGAAGAAGTGACCGCTGAAGACGTGACCGGGCCGACGACCCGGTGCGACGCCGCCCCAAGCCGGCTCGATGTGAGGGGGAACTGATGCCGATCTGCCCGAGGGGCCACGAGTCGCAGGCCGAGGACTGGTGCGACTTCTGCGGCTTCCCGATGACTCCGCCGGCCCCGACGCCGCCCGGAGCCCACCCGGGAGCCCACGGGTCCCACGGGGCCCATCCGGGGGCGTACGGCTCCCACCCGGTGCCCGGGGCACCCGCCTCGCCCGAGGCACCCGACTCGTTCGAGCAGTCCAGGCACCCGGACCACCGCGGCACGCCCTACGGCGCGCCGCTGTCGCCTCCGCCGATGCCGCCGGGGAGCGTCCCGCCGCAGCCCGGCGCGATGCCGCCGCCACCGGCCCAGGGCCACCCCAACCTGACCGAGGGCCTGACGGTCTGCCCGATCTGCCGCAGCCCGCAGACCGGACGGTTCTGCGAGGAGTGCGGGTACGACTACGAGCTCTCCACCCCCTCGCGCCGCCAGCCGCCGCTGAACATCCCGGCGGCGTACGGCGGCGCGCCGGCCGCACAGCCGCCGTTCGGCCAACCGCCGTACGGCCAACCGCCCCTCCCGCAGCAGCCGCAGCCGCAGCACACCCAGCACCCGCAGCAGGCCCCCGCGCCCGCGCACACCTACGGCTACCCTCCCTCCCTGCCCGCCAACGGGCAGGAGGGGCCCACGCCGGAGGGCGCGTTCCCCGAGGCCCCCGTCCGCGAGGACTCCGGCCCGGTGTACGCCGAGCCCCCCGGACCGAACAACCGCGGCGGCGACTTCGGCACCTCGTTCCACCTCGCCCCGCCGCATCAGCAGCAGCCGCAGCAACCCCAGCAGCCGCAACCGACGGCCGCCCCCGCGAAGCCGCTCCGGGCCAACTGGATCGCGGTGGTCTCGGCCGACCGCGAGTACTTCACCGAGATGATGGCCCGCAGCGGCCCCGAGGCGGCCGGCCTGTTCTTCCCGCCGTACTGCCCCGAGCGGCGCATCCCGCTGACCGGCCGCGGCCAGCTGCGGATCGGGCGGCGCAGCCAGCACCGCGGCACCGTGCCGGAGATCGACCTGTCGGTGCCGCCGGAGGACCCGGGCGCCTCGCACCAGCACGCGATGCTCGCCGAACAGGCGGACGGCAGCTGGGTCCTGGTGGACCAGGACTCGACCAACGGCACCACCGTGAACGGCGGCGCGGAGCCGATCGCCCCGCACACCGCCGTGCCGCTGAACGACGGCGACCGGATCCACATCGGAGCCTGGACGACGATCACGGTGCACCGCGCCTGAAAGGCCGTCGGCAATAACTCCGGCCGGGCCGGGCGGAATTCAACTTCCGCCCGGCCCGGCTTGTTCCCGATTCCTCAAACGATCCACAAATTCGTCGCCACCGACGTGCACAGGGACCTTCGCAAGCCCTAGGCTCAGGCCACATGACTGCAGCTATATCCGCCGACGGCATCCGTCAGCGGTACGGGGACGTGCAGGCCGTCGACGGGGTGTCCCTCACCGTCGAGGCCGGCGAATTCTATGGAATCCTGGGCCCCAACGGCGCCGGGAAGACCACCACGATGGAGATCCTGGAAGGCGTCCGCAAGCCGGACGAGGGCCGGGTCGAGCTGCTGGGACTGGCGCCCTGGCCGCGCAATCCGAAACTGCTGCCGCGCATCGGCGTGCAGTTCCAGGCCTCCGCCTTCTTCCGGAAACTGACGGCCCGGGAGACCATCCGCACCTTCGCGTCGTTCTACGGGGTCGGCCCCAAGCGGGCCGACGCGATGCTGGAGCGGGTCGGCCTGACCGACAAGGCCGACGTCATGACCGACCAGATGTCGGGCGGTCAGGCGCAGCGCCTGTCGATCGCCTGCGCGCTGGCCCACGACCCGGAGATCGTCTTCCTGGACGAGCCCACCACCGGCCTCGACCCGCAGGCCCGGCGCAACCTCTGGGACCTCCTGCGGGACATCAACGGCGAGGGCCGCACGGTCGTCCTGACCACCCACTACCTGGACGAGGCCGAGGTGCTCTGCGACCGGGTCTCGATCATGGACCACGGGAAGATCCTGCACACCGGCGCCCCGGCGACGCTGATCCGCGAGATCGACGACACCGTCCGGATCAGCATCGCGTCCGGCCAGCTGTCCGTCGAGCGCGCCCGTGACCTGCTCACCACGGCCGGCGCCGACATCGCCGCCCTGGAGGACGACAGCGTCTCGCTCTCCGTCTCCACCCGCCTCCCGGCCCCGGTCCTGAGCGTCCTGGCCGAGCAGAACGCGCTGCGCGGCCTCGAAGTGCGCGGCGCCACCCTGGAGGACGTCTTCCTCCAGCTGACCGGACGGGAGTACCGCGCATGACCGCCAGCACGTCCACCGAGCCGAAGACCCCCGCCCGGCGCGACGGGTCGAGCGGCGGCGCGAGCGCCGAGCGGGAGCGGGTCAGCGCGTTCTGGAGCCTGTCCCGCGCGATGCTGCTCGGCATGAAGCGCGACCGCACCGCGACCTTCTTCATCCTGCTCTTCCCGCTGGTGTTCCTGGTGTTCTTCGGCACCGTGGGCAAGGGCTCCGGCAGCCCGCACGCCAAGGTGGCGCAGGTCGGCGCGGTGAAGCTGTTCGACTCGATCCAGGGCGAGGGCCGGGTCGACCTGGACAAGGTCCTCACCATCACCAGGACCGACGACGCGGCCGCCACACTGGAGAAGGTCCGCAAGGGCGACTTCGACGCGATGATCGAGCAGGGCCCGGACGGCAAGGTCGAGCTGCGCTTCAGCGCCGCCGACACGGTCCGTGCCGGCGCGCTCCAGGGCATCGTCAACTCGGTGGTCCAGAGCGCCAACCAGGCCGCCACCGGCCAGAAGCCGGCCTACGTGCTGGACGCCCAACAGGTAGAGGACCAGTCGCTCAAGCCGATCCAGTTCCTCACCCCCGGCCTGCTCGGCTGGGCCGTCGCCACCGGCGCGGTGTTCGGTGCCGCGCTGACCCTGGTCGGGTGGCGCAAGAGCAAGGTGCTGCGCCGGCTGCGGCTGGCCCCGGTGAGTGCGGGCACGGTCATCAGCTCCAGGATCCTGGTCTCGCTGCTGACCTCGCTCCTCCAGACCACCGTCTTCCTGACGGTCGCCACCAACTTCTTCGGGCTCAAGCTCACCGGCAACTGGTGGCTGGTCATCCCGCTGGTGGCCTGCGCGACGCTCGCCTTCATGTCGATCGGCCTGCTGGCCGGTTCGGTCGCCAAGACCGAGGAGGCGGCCAACGGCATCTCGCAGATCATCGTGCTGCCGATGTCCTTCCTGTCCGGCGCGTTCATCCCGCTGGACAGCGCGCCCGGCTGGCTGGAGACCATCTCCAAGGTCATGCCGCTGCGCTACCTGGTGACGGCCGCCCAGTCGGTGCTGACCCGCGGCGGCGGCGTCATGGACGCCCTGCCCACCATGGGCGGGCTGCTGCTCTTCGCGGCCGTGCTGACCGGCGTCGCCTGGAAGCTGTTCAAGTGGGAGGACGTGTGACCGCCGCCCCGGTCGCCTGAGCCCCGACACACGCCCTGCGGGGTCGTACGCCTTTGGTCCCGGTGTACGACCCCGTCGGCGTCTGCGACCATGGTCGGGTGAAAGAGATCCGGCGAGGAACGTTCAGCGAGGAGACCTTCTTCGACCAGGTCGGCGGCGAACCGACCTTCCGGCGACTGGTCCACCGGTTCTACCAGGGCGTCGCCGAGGACGAGTTGCTCCGGCCGATGTACCCCGAGGAGGACCTCGGCCCGGCCGAGGAGCGGATGGCCCTGTTCCTGATGCAGTACTGGGGCGGCCCGCGCACCTACAGCGAGCAGCGCGGCCACCCCCGGCTGCGGATGCGGCACGTGCCGTTCAAGGTCGACCGCGCCGCGCACGACGCCTGGCTCAGGAACATGCGGGCCGCCGTGGACGACCTGGCCCTGCCGGCCGAGGCCGAGCAGCAGCTCTGGGAATACCTCACCTACGCCGCCGCCTCGATGATCAACACCCCGGGCTGAGCCCCGGGCCGGGCCCGGTTACCGGATCGGGCTGAGCCCCCGGCTGGGTTACCGGAGCGCGCTGAGCCCCAGCCCCGCGCCGGGCGCGGCCGCCGTCCGGACCGCCACCGAACCGGCCGGGGCGCTCAGCCGCAGCCAGCCGCCCGCCCGGTGCACGGTGAGCGGGGCCCCGGGCTTCAGGAAGCCGATCACGTACGCCGCGTGCACCGCCCGCAGCGGCAGCTCCGGCAGCACGGAGACCGGGCGGGACCAGATCTCGTCGGCCAGCGCGTCCAGCACCGCACGGCCGCGGTGGTGCGCCGGGACGGCCTCGCTGCGCTCACGGAACTCCCGCACCCCGGCCATCAGTTCCGGGTACACCTCGGCCGCCGGCGGCGCCCCGACCGGCCGCCAGCCGGTGCGCGGCGGCAGCAGCCCGGCCCAGGCCGGTCCGGTCACCGGGGCGGGCAGCTCGACGGCACCCGTCCCGGCGTCCACGCCGTCCAGCAGCTGGCCCGCCGAGACCGTCAGATCGGTCGGCTCGGCCGGCCCGGTCAGCCGGGCGGTGCGGATCGCCAGCGCGCCCGAACCGCCCAGCGGCAGCCGGCCGAAGACCGCCAGCACGCCGTCCTCCCCGGCCGGGGCCACCGCCTGCAACCGGACGGCCGCCGCCTTGTCGAAGCGCAGCAGGCGCAGCAGGAACGCGGAGAGGTCGGCGGCCTCCCCGGCGTCGGTGAGGGCGAGGCGGGCGGTGATGGTCAACGCGGGTCAGCTCGAATCGTCGGAGGTGGGTGCTCAGGCGGCGACTACGGCGGGCTCCTCGTCCATGAAGCGGGACAGGAACTCCCGCTCCACGGGCGAGATCCGGCGCGGCCGGCCCTCCGCCAGGTCGTAGGGCACGACCACGGTGGACGCCTGGACGTACACCGTCTCGGTGCCGTCCTCGGCGACGTCCTTGATCTCGTAGGACACGGTCAGCGAGGCGCCGCCGATGCGGGTCACCCTGGTCTCGACGGTGACCGGCTCCGGCCGGTGCACCAGCGGGCGCTTGTAGTCGATCTCGTGGCGGGCCACCACCGAGCCGCCCGCGAACTCCCCCGCCCCGGCCTCGGCGGCCTGGGTGAACATGAAGTCGATCCGGGCCTCCTCCAGGTAGCGCAGGAAGACCACGTTGTTGACGTGGCCGAACGCGTCCATGTCGGACCAGCGCAGCGGGCAGGCGTAGATGTGGCGGGCCACAGGTGTTCTCCTCGACGTCCGGTCGCCCGCCGCCGTGCGGTGGCGGCGGGCCGGCGGCCGGCAGGCCGCCCCGAGGGGCAGTCTGCCGGGCCGCCGTGACGGCTGGGTGTCAGCCGCGGGTCAGCTTCTTGTACGTGGCCCGGTGCGGGCGGGCCGCGTCGGCGCCGAGCCGCTCGATCTTGTTCTTCTCGTACGACTCGAAGTTGCCCTCGAACCAGAACCACTTGCTCTCGCCCTCGTAGGCGAGGATGTGGGTGGCCACCCGGTCCAGGAACCAGCGGTCGTGGGAGATGACCACGGCGCAGCCGGGGAACTCCAGCAGGGCGTTCTCCAGCGAGGAGAGCGTCTCGACGTCGAGGTCGTTGGTGGGCTCGTCGAGGAGCAGCAGGTTGCCGCCCTGCTTGAGGGTGAGCGCCAGGTTCAGGCGGTTGCGCTCACCGCCGGACAGCACGCCGGCCGGCTTCTGCTGGTCCGGGCCCTTGAAGCCGAAGGCCGACACGTAGGCGCGGGACGGCATCTCGACCTGGCCGACGTTGATCCAGTCCAGACCGTCGGAGACGACCTCCCAGAGGGTCTTCTTCGGGTCGATGTTGGCACGGCTCTGGTCGACGTAGCTGATCTTGACGGTCTCGCCGACCTTGACCACGCCGGAGTCCGGGGTCTCCATGTCCTGGAGCATCTTGAACAGCGTGGTCTTGCCGGCGCCGTTGGGACCGATGATGCCGACGATGCCGTTGCGCGGCAGGGTGAAGCTGAGGTCGTCGATCAGGATCTTCTCGCCGAAGGCCTTGGAGAGGTTCTCCACCTCGATGACGATGCTGCCCAGACGCGGGCCCGGCGGGATCTGGATCTCCTCGAAGTCCAGCTTCCGCATCTTGTCCGCCTCGGCCGCCATCTCCTCGTAGCGGGCCAGACGGGCCTTGGACTTCGCCTGGCGGCCCTTGGCGTTGGAGCGGACCCACTCCAGCTCCTCGCGGAGCCGCTTGGCGCGCTTGGCGTCCTTCTGGCCCTCGACCTTGAGGCGGGACTGCTTGGACTCCAGGTAGGTGGAGTAGTTGCCCTCGTAGCCGATGGCGCGGCCGCGGTCGAGCTCCAGGATCCAGCCGGCCACGTTGTCCAGGAAGTACCGGTCGTGGGTGACGGCGACGACGGTGCCGGGGTACTTGGCCAGGTGCTGCTCCAGCCAGTTCACCGACTCGGCGTCCAGGTGGTTGGTGGGCTCGTCGAGGAGCAGCAGGTCGGGGGACTCCAGCAGCAGCTTGCAGAGCGCCACGCGGCGCTTCTCGCCACCGGAGAGCTTGGTGACCGGCCAGTCGCCGGGCGGGCAGCCCAGCGCGTCCATGGCCTGCTCCAGCTGGGCCTCCAGGTCCCACGCGTTGGCGTGGTCCAGGTCCTCCTGGAGCTTGCCCATCTCGTCCAGCAGGGCGTCCGAGTAGTCGGTCGCCATCAGCTCGGCGATCTCGTTGAAGCGGTTGAGCTTCCCCTTGATCTCCTTGACGCCGTCCTCGACGTTCTCCAGGACGGTCTTGGTCTCGTCGAGCGGCGGCTCCTGGAGCAGCATGCCGACGGTGAAACCGGGCGAGAGGAAGGCGTCGCCGTTGGAGGGGTGCTCCAGGCCGGCCATCATCTTCAGCACGGTGGACTTGCCCGCGCCGTTGGGGCCCACGACGCCGATCTTCGCCCCGGGGAGGAAGCTGAGCGTCACGTCGTCAAGGATGACCTTGTCTCCGTGCGCCTTGCGCACCTTGCGCATCGTGTAGATGTATTCCGCCACGTGAGATCGCTCCGGCGTCGTCGGGAGTATTCGGCTTGCAGCCTTCCATTGTGCCGCACCCGGCCGGGAGCCCCGAACGCCCGGTGTGCCCCACGGGGGTATCCGCAGCGCGGGGTTGAACGGCGAAGGCCCGGCCCCCGCAGCGGGTGCGGGGGCCGGGCCGGGTGCCGTCAGGGCCTCAGGAGGTCAGCGCCTCCGGGCCTGCGGGGCGGTTCAGGCGGCGGTGCGACCGTGGCGGCCACGGCGGCGCAGGACGAAGACCGCGGCGCCACCGGCCAGGACCAGGCCACCGGCGACGGCGGCGAGGATCGGGGTCGAGTCACTGGCACCGGTCTGGGCCAGGCCACCGGTGCCCGGGGCGGAGCTGGTCGCGGCCGGGCTCGGGTGCGCGCCGGCGGCGGTGCTGGCACCGGCCGACGGGGTGCCGGCCTGGCTCGGGGTGCCACTCGGGGTGCCGGTCGGGGCGGTGCTCGGGGCGGCGCTCGGGGTGCCGGTCGCGGCCGGGGTCGACGGGCCGGAGGTCGGCGGGGTCACGCCGGTCTTGCAGTCCAGGACGCCCTTGAACTCCTTGGCGAAGCCGTTCGGGCCGGTGACGTTGATGTCGTAGGCGGCCTTCTCGGCGACCGGGACGAGCACGTTCTCGGTCTTGCCCGGCTGGACGGTCAGCTGCTTGCCCGGCTTGACCGTGACGGTGGCGGCCTCGTCACCGCCGTTGGTGACGGTGACGCGCACGCCGTTGTTCTCGCACTCGACCTGGGCGGTGCTGTCGACCAGCGCGCCCGCGCCCTGCTTCCAGGTGGCCTTGGCGCCGGCGGAGACGCTGAGCTTGCTGGAACCGGCCAGGATCATGCTCTGGCTGTGCCGCTTCGGGTCGTAGCCCTCGCTGAGGAAGACCCGGCCGCTGGGCACGACGGTGTCGGCGGCGGCGGCGAGGGCGACCGAGCCGTCCGGGGTGCCGGCCGGCACGTCCAGGAACAGCTGGGTGTCCTTGATCGGACCGGTCAGGGTGGCGCCGACCGGCTTGCCGTCCTTGTCCACCACCTTGACCTTGTCGGCGGCGTCACCGGTGACGGTGAGCTTCACCTCGGCCGCGCTGGACTTGAGGGTGAAGGGGCCGAGCTTGTTGCCGGACTTGCCGGAGACGGAGTCCGGGTTGAGGGTCAACGAGGGGTTGGGCTCGGCGGCGATGCCCTTGTTGGCGTCGCCGAGCAGGTAGTCGCGCAGCTTCTTGGCCTTGGCGTTGCGCGGGGTGGCGTTCTTGTTGTCCGAGAACTTCCAGATCGCGGCCTGGGTGCCCGCGGCGGCGTCCTCGGCGGTCAGGCCGTCGACGCCGACGGTCTTGCCGAGCGCCGTCAGGTCCTTGACCTGCGGGTAGGAGTTCTCCAGGATCCAGCGGATCTTGGAGGCCGCCTCGACCTTGTTCTTGCCGCCGAGGGAGCTCGACTTCCAGTCCGACTCCTGGTACTTCGCGGCGCTGTCCAGGTAGACCGGGTTGTCGAAGTCGATGCAGTAGGTCTGGATCTCGCCGTTGGACGTCTTGAGGGTGAACAGACCGCCGTCGACGGTCCCCTTGCCCTCGACGTCGATCTTCTCGCCCAACATCGTGTTCTGGAGG
>NZ_JBFBIR010000081.1:0-29378 GCF_040685715.1 Kitasatospora sp. NPDC088264 | reverse complement strand
TCTCGCCGTTGGACGTCTTGAGGGTGAACAGACCGCCGTCGACGGTCCCCTTGCCCTCGACGTCGATCTTCTCGCCCAACATCGTGTTCTGGAGGACGGCCTTGACGCCCGCACCCGGGGTGTCCGCCGCGGCCGCCGCACCGGCCGCGAACAGGCCCCCGCCCAACACCAGGCTGGTCGTGAGCATGACAGTGGTTATGCGGGGGAGACTCCGCGCCTGCCTCTGGAACATCTGGGATCCCTCCGGGCCGGGCCGCACCGATGGACAGCCCGCCGACTTGCCGTGCCGCGCGCGCCCCCTGTGGCGCTGCTGCGGGTATGAACCAGACGAATCCTATTGAGCCCCGCAGGCCCCGAAACCCCCATGCGAAATCAGGACGATTCCGTATCTGGATCGTTATCAACCCCCTCAGTTTCGACACAAGCTGACGATCAGCCAGAATCTCCTCGCGACTTTTCGTTATCCGGGCGAGATTGCGCGTGCGGGAGCAACAACAGTCTCGATCAACATATTTGTCGACAGTTAAGGTCATCGACCCGTCAGATCAGCGCAGCCTGCTCGCCACCTCCCCGCTCCCCCTCGGCCACCCGCCCCCGCTCCCCCGCCTCCGCCTCCGACGCCCCACCCGACACCGGCCGCACCGGCGGCGGGGGCTCCGGCGGGCGCGGCGCCGAGGCCACCGCCGAGGCCTTCCGCGCCTCCAGCGCGTCGGCGATCCACCCCGGCACCACCCCTCCGCCGGCCTGCGCCCCGGCCGGCCCGGCGGCGCCCGGCGGCTGCCCGCGCACCCCCGCCGCCCAACGGAACGCCGAGGTACCACGGGTGAGGTCGTGTCCGACCGATCGGGCGTCGATCTCGGCCCCGGTGCGCTTCACCTCGCCGTCGATCCACTCCCGCAGCCGTAGCCGACCACTCACCAGCACCGGATCCCCCTTGGCGAGCGAACCGATCAGGTTGACCGCGAGCCCCCGCCAGGCCGTCACCGTCAGCCACTGCGTCTCGCCGTCCGCCCAGCACTCGCGCTGCCGGTCGTACCGGCGCTCGGTGCAGCCGAGCCGGAACTTGGCCATCGGCACCCCGCTGCCCGTTTCGCCGTAGGTCACCTCCGTCGCGACAATGCCGACGATCGTCACCTGCATCTCGTTCACAGCGCACTCTCCGTTCTCGCCGATGCACCGTACGGAATCGACCGGCGCGCGTTGAGAGTGCGCTTCGCGGGAAATCCCCGCCAGGGAGTTCTGAAATCCTGTGGACAACTCGATGCCTCGGAAAACCGACGTCACTCGCAGGGGTGAATTTCGGCCTTTCGGCACCCCTTCGCGCCCATCTCATCGCGGCCATGACAACAAACCGACTGCTCGTCGCCCCCAACCGACACGCCCCGGAACAGCGCCGGCCGACCGTCCGCGCACGTCATCCGACCGGAGGAAGCCGAATACGGCCCCCCACCCGCACCGGTGACGACACATTCTCCGTGCCGAATCCATAACGGGTGGGGCGGCAGCCCCGTAACGACTGCACAACGTCCGGCTCGGAACACTCCCAGACCGCTGCACTCACGGCGTTCACCTGCGATTATCGGACCGCTCCACCGAACCGACACACCAACGGCGGTGTCGTCACACTCGGCCGAGGAACTGGGCACCCTTATCCTGTCCCCGACAGGGCGAGGGCCCACCGACCCCCACCCCCACCCTCACGGTACGGGGCCGGACACGCGCGCCCCCAGCGCTCGTCGCCCGACCCGGCCACGGTCACGCCCGCCCGGGCGCAGCCCGTCCCGCCCCCATAGCTCAGCGGATAGAGCACCCGCCTTCTAAGCGGTAGGTCGCAGGTTCGAATCCTGCTGGGGGCACCACCTCGCCATTCCCGCAGGCCGCCAGGCCGGCGGCCGCATTGCCCGGCCGCCACGGGCTCCCGGAAATCCCGTCCGCACGCCGCCCGATTGCCCGTACCCACCGCACCTAACCCGTGACTATCCGTGTCATGGCCACTGCGATAACCGGCCGATCCGGATGACCGCCACTACGGACCGGATGCGGGAGAAGACCCGAACAACCGAAATTCCGGGCGAATCACGCCCCGGGGACGATCCGCCCCACCGACCCGGCCGGGAACCGCTCGGTCGCGAACCCGGCCGGCCGCCCGGCCCGTGATCGCGAACCCAGCCAGCCGCTCGGCCGGTGGTGGCGAGCCTGCCGGCGGTGGCGAGTCAGCCGGCGGTGGCGAGCCCGGCCAGGTAGGCGTCCAGCAGAGCGGTCTGCCGCTCGGGCGGGAACTCCGCCGGGGCGAACAGCACCTGCACCACCAGGCCGAGCGCGAAGGCCTGCGCGCCGGTCGCGAGCGCGGCGGCGTCGGCCCCGGCCGGGAGCTCCCCGAGCCGCTGAGCGTCCGCGACGTGCACCGCGAGGGCCTCGCGCGAGCGGGCGTAGCGACCCGCGTGCGCGGCCGCGAGCGCGGGGTCTGACAGGGCGACGTCCCAGGAGCCGACCCAGATCCGGTTGCCGGCCACCGCCGCCCCGTCCAGCGGCAGGACGTCGAGCAGCGCGGCCCGCAGCCGGGCCAGTCCGGGGGGCGGCGGCGGGGTGCCGTCGGCGGGGGCGGTGCGCCGGGGCCGGGAGCCGGAGCGCCGGTCGAGCTCGTCCAGCGCGTGGCTCAGCAGGGCCCGTTTGTTGGGGAAGTAGTGCGTCAACAGGCCGGTGGAGGCGCCCAGTTCGGTGGCCACGGCACGCAGGGTCAGCCCTTCGAAGCCGCGACTGGAGAGCACCCGCCACACGCCCTCGGACACTTCCAGGCGGCGGGCGTCATGGTCTCCACGGGCCGGTGTCATGGGGGTCATCGTACATACCAAACGTTTGTTATGTATGGTTCCCAGCACACCGCGCATCCCGTGAACCGTGCATCCCGTGAAAGGCCAGCCCATGTTTGCCGTACCGCTCGCCGAGAACGCCGAACTGCGCCCGCTGGAGCCGTGGCAGGCGACCGAGTTCCTGGCCCACATCGACCGCGCCCGCGCCCACACCGACCCGTGGATCCCCTGGGCCACCCGCTCCACCGACCTCGACTCCGCCCGCGCCACCCTCCAGCGCTACGCCGACCAGCAGGCCGCCGACAGCGGCCGGATCTACGGCATCTGGCGGGACGGCACGCTGGTCGGCGGCGTGATGTTCGTGAGCTTCAACGCCCAGAGCGGCGTCTGCGAGATCGGCGCCTGGACCGAGCCCGCCGGCGAGGGCGGCGGACTGATCACCGCCGGCGTCCGGCGGCTGCTCGACTACGCCTTCACCACCCGCGGCCTGCACCGCGCCGAGTGGTGGTGCTCCGCCGGCAACGCCCGCAGCCGGGCCGTCGCCGAGCGGGTCGGCATGACCCTGGACGGCACCCTGCGCGAGTGGTACCCGCACAACGGGGTCCGCCACGACAAGCAGATCTGGTCGATCCTGGCCCCGGAGTGGACGCCCGGGGCCTGACCGGACGCGGCGGGGTCCGGTGGACACCCCCGTGTCCCACCGGACCCCGCCGCTCCCCGGGCCGTCGCCCCCGGGCCCCAGCCCCTCAGGCCGCTCAGGCCCCTCAGGCCGCCAGCACCGGCGGCTCCGCCGCCGCCACCGTCCTGGGCACCCGCAGCGCGAGCAGCAGGACCAGCACCAGCAGGCCGCCGGCCGACAGGAACACCACGTCGACCGCGTCCGTGAAGCTGCGCAGCGCGTGCTCGCGGGCCGCGCCGCCGAGCGTCCGGACGGCGCCGAGCGGCAGGCCGGGCTCGCCGTCCGCGAAGGCCCGGGCCAGCACGGTGCCGAAGAGCGCCGCGCCGAGCGCACTGCCGAGGGTCTGGAAGAAGCGGATCCCGGTGGTCGCGACGCCGAGCTGGTGCCGGGGGACGGACTCCTGCACCACCGTGACCAGCTGGCCGATCAGCTGGCCCATCCCGAAGCCCAGCAGGACGAGTTCGCCGCAGACCGCCCAGAGCCCGGTGGTCGGGCCGCTGAGGCCGAGCAGGAGCAGGGCGATCGCCGCACAGCCCGCGCCGGCCACCAGGAAGGTGCGCTCCGCATGGCCGCGGGCGGTGAGCCGGCCGGCCAGCAGGCCGACCGCCGTCATCCCGCCCGCCATCGGGATCAGGTAGAGGCTGGCCGAGGTGGGGTCGATGCCGCGGGCGATCTGCAGGTAGAGCATCACGTAGACGATCGAGCCGGTCATGCCCATCCCGACCAGGCCCTGGATCGCGAAGCCGAGGCGCACCACGCTGATCCGGAACAGCGACAGCGGCAGCACCGGCTCGGCGGCGGTGGCCTGGCGCCACACGAAGAGGCCGAGCGCGGCCAGGGTGGCGGCGACGAGCCCGAGGATCACCGGGGAGGTCCAGGCGTAGTCCTTGCCGCCCCACTCGGTGACCAGCAGCAGCCCGGTCGCGAAGGCGGCGGCGAGGGCCGCACCGAGGAAGTCCAGGCTGCGGCGGCCGGCCGCCGGCGGCAGCTTGATCACCAGGGCGGTGCCGACCAGGACGAGCAGGCCGAGCGGCAGGTTGATGTAGAAGATCCAGCGCCAGCTGAGGTGGTCGGTGAACAGCGCCCCGATCAGCGGGCCGACCGCCATGCCGATGCCCGCGACGACCCCGCCCATCGCGCCGCCCTTGCCGCTGCCGCGCTCGGCCGGGTCCTTGAGGTGGGCGATGACCACCATGGTGACGCTCATCAGCCCGCCGCCGCCGATGCCCTGGACGGCCCGGAAGGCGATCAGCTGGCCCATCGACTGCGCGAACCCGCAGAGCGCCGAGCCGACCAGGAAGGTGCCGACCGCGCCGAGCAGCACGCGCTTGGCGCCGTACAGGTCGCAGAGCTTGCCGTAGAGCGGCAGCAGCGCGGTCGCGGCGAGAGCGAACGAGCTGATCAGCCAGGGCAGTCGGTCGATGCCGTGGACGGGGTCGAGCTCCCGGACGATCGGCACGGTGGCCGCGGACACGATGTTCATGTCGAGCACGGCCAGCACGATCGTGACCAGGCAGAGCAGCATGCCCAGGTTGCGCTGGGCCGGTGTCATCAGGGCAGCGGGTGCCATCGGTAAGTCCCCCCAGGGTCGGTGGAGTTCGGGCCGGGCCGGTGCGGCCGGCGGCACGTCCTCACCATGGCAGTTTTTTTATACCTGGTCAATTCTTAAGCTCGGCTCAATCTTTATCCTGGTCGATCTTTGATCCTGGTACAGTCGAACCATGGCGACGCACACCGGCTTCAGCCCCGACGACGACCGCGACCTCGACGCCCTTCCGCTGCGCGAGCGCAAGAAGATCCAGACCGGCATCCGGATCTGGCGCACCGCCATCGGGCTGTTCGCCGAGCGGGACTTCGACCAGGTCTCGGTGGCCGAGATCGCGGCCGCCGCCGAGGTGTCCAAGATGACCGTCTTCAACTACTTCCCCACCAAGGAAGACCTGGTCATGGCCCCCATGGAGCAGCACCTCGACGAGCCGGCCCGGGTGGTCCGCGAACGCGCCCCCGGCACCTCGGCGGTGGCGGCGCTGCGCGAGCAGTACCTCGCCGCGCTGGAGCAGCACGACCCGGCCACCGGGTTGAGCAACGAACCGCTCGTGCTCGACGTGGTCCGGCTGATCCACCGCACACCGGCCCTGGCGATGCGCGCCACCGCCGGCTTCGGCCGGCACGCGCAGGGCCTGCTGACCACCGAACTCCTCGCCCAGGACCCGGCCCACGACGAGCTCACCGCACAGATCGCCGCCGCCCAACTGCTCGCCGCCCGACTGGCCCTGACCACCGAGAACCAGCGCCGGATGCTGACCGGCGAACGCGCCGCGGCCGCCCTGCCCGGCGCCCTCGACCGAGCCGCGCGCGCCTTCGCCCTGGTCGAGGGCGGCCTCGGAGACTACTGCGCCGTCGCCTCCTGAGAGAGTGGGCGCACCACGACCGCCCGGAGGTGCGCATGGACCAGCCGCTGCTCACGCGGGACCGCTCCGCCCTGCCAGCCCACGCCGAGGGCCTGCACGCGTACGTCGGCGAGGACGGCGTCGCCGTCCTGGAGTTCGCCCGACCGCACCGGCGCAACGCGGTGACCCTGGAGATCTGGCAGGCGCTGCCGAAGGTGCTGCTGCGCCTCGCCGAGCAGCCGGGGGTGCGCGCCCTGCTGGTCACCGGCGCCGGCGGCACCTTCAGCGCGGGCGCGGACATCGCCGAACTCGCCGAGGTGTACGGCGATCCGGAGCACGCGGACGCCTACCACGCGGTCAACGTCGCCGCCGAGGAGGCGCTGGCGGCCTTCCCGCACCCGACCGTCGCCGTGGTGCAGGGCGCCTGCGTGGGCGGCGGCTGCCAGCTGGCCGTCGCGTGCGACCTGCGGTTCGTCGCCGAGGACGCCCGGCTGGGGATCACCCCGGCCAAGCTCGGCGTGGTCTACCCGGCGGTACCGACCGTGCGGCTGGCCCGGCTGGTCGGCCCGGCCCGCGCCAAGTACCTGCTGTTCTCCGGCGAGTTGGTGACGGGCCGCGACGCGCTGCCGCTGGGCCTGGCGGAGCGCGTCCTGCCGGGTGCCGAACTGGACGCCGCGGCACTGGAGTTCGCCCGGCTGCTGACCCGGCGCTCGGCCCAGACCATCGGCGCGGTGAAGGCCGCGCTGGCCGTCCCGGCCGAGCGGGCGGCACAGGCGCTGGCGCCCTGGGAGCGCCGTTCCCGGGAGACCTCGGACGTGTCCGAGGGGCTGGCCGCTTTCCTGGAGGGCCGCCCGGCGCGGTTCTGACCGGGGCCGGGCGCCAGGTCCGGACGTCGACTTCGACCGGGACCGGACGTCGACTCCGACCGGGACCGGGCCCCGGGTCCGGGCACCGGCCGCGAGGACGGGCTCGCGTACGATCATCCGATCGGTGCCGGGCCGTCCCGACGCCCCCGCCCTGACGCCCCCGTCACGCCGACCCGTCACGCCGATCCCTCGCACCGCCCCTTCACGCCGACCCCTTTGCGCACCCGGAGCACACACCCCGATGACGACCGAGGCCACGACCGCCCCCACCAGCCGGACGACCTGGGCCCGCCGGGTCACCGACGGCGTCGAGCCGAAGAACGTCATCATCGCGATGCTCCCGCTGATGGGCGTCATCCGCTACGGCTGGACGGGCCTCGGCTGGGCGGCCTTCGCGGCCCTGTTCGCGGCCGTCATCCCGACCATGTTCATCCAGCGCGGCATCCGCAAGGGCACCCTGGAGGACCGCCACGTCGGCCATCGGCAGCGCCGGCTGACCGTCATCCCGTTCATCATGGGCTCGGTCGCGACCAGCTTCGCCGTGATGCTCTGGCTGGACGCCCCGGCCGACCTGACCGCGATGGTGCTGGCGATGTTCGCCTCGCTGGTCCCGATCCTGGTGATCACCGTCTGGTGGAAGGTCTCCGTGCACACCGCCGTCGCCGCCGGCGCGGTGGTCTGCCTCGGGATCGCGCTCGGCCCGCTGTGGCTGCTGCTCGCCCCGCTGGTCGCGGCGATCGGCTGGTCCCGGGTGGTGCTGCGGGACCACACCACCGCGCAGACCATCGTCGGCGCGGCGGTGGGCGCGCTCACCGCCGGACTCGCCTTCTGGGCGGCCCGGTAGCCCGACGGGCCGCCGGCCCGACAGCCCGGTAGCCCAGCGGGCTCAGCAGGCTCGACGGGCTCGACGGGCTCAGCGGATCGGCATCCCCGAGATCGCCCGCGCGATCACCAGCCGCTGGATCTCGCTGGTCCCCTCGAAGATCGAGTAGATCGCGCTGTCCCGGTGCATCCGCTCCACCGGGTACTCCCGGGTGAAGCCGTTGCCGCCGAGGATCTGCATCGCCTGCGCGGTGACCCACTTGGCCGTCTCGCCCGCGTACAGCTTGGACATCGAGCCCTCGGCCGCGGTGAACGGCTGGTTGTTGGCCGCCATCCAGGAGGCCCGCCACACCAGCAGGCGGGAGGCGTCGATCCGGGTCTTCATGTCGGCGAGCTGGAAGGCCACGCCCTGGTTGTCGATGATCGGGCGGCCGAACTGCTCGCGGGTCCTCGCGTAGTCCAGCGCCACCTCGTACGCGGCCCGGGCGATGCCGATCGCCTGCGCGCCGACGGCCGGCCGGGAGGCCTCGAAGGTGGCCATCGCCGCGTTGCCCCTGCCCCCCGGGCGCTTGACCCCCTCGCGGGCCCGGGCCAGCCGCTCGTCCAGCTTCTCCTTGCCGCCGAGCAGGCAGCTGCCGGGCACCCGGACGTCGTCCAGCACCACCTCTGCGGTGTGCGAGGCGCGGATGCCGTGCTTCTTGAACTTCTGGCCCTGGCTCAGTCCGGGGGTGCCCGGCGGGACGACGAAGGAGGCCTGGCCCTTCGCCCCCAGCTCCGGGTCGACGGTGGCGACGACGACGTGGACGGCGGCGATCCCGCCGTTGGTGGCCCAGGTCTTGGTGCCGTTGAGCACCCACTCGTCCTTGGCCCCGTCGTACACCGCCCGGGTGCGCAGCGCGGAGACGTCGGAGCCGGCGTCGGGCTCGGAGGAGCAGAACGCGGCCACCTTGAGGTCGTCCGGGGTGCCGAACATCTGCGGGGTCCAGGTGCCGATCTGCTCGTCGGTGCCGTTGGCGAGCACCGCGACGGCGGCCAGCGTGGTGCCGACGATGGACAGCCCGATGCCCGCGTCGCCCCAGAACAGCTCCTCCATGGCGATCGGGATGCCGACGCCGGAGGGGTCGAAGTACTGCTGGGCGTAGAAGTCCAGCGAGTAGATGCCCAGCTTGGCGGCCTCCTGGATGATCGGCCAGGGGGTCTCCTCGCGCTCGTCCCACTCGGCCGCGGCGGGGCGGACGACGTCGGCGGCGAAGCCGTGCAGCCAGTCGCGTACGGCGAGCTGGTCCGCGCCCGGGTCCAGCGAGAACGTGCTGCTCATGGTGCTTGCCTCCGAAGAAGGGGTACGGCCGACCAGGGGGGTTACCTCGGGTAACATCGTCGGAGTCTGCTACTGATTGGTAACTGGTGTCAACGCCCGGTCAGACCCCGACCCCGAGGAGCAGCACATGTCCCGAGAGCCCCGCCGCGAGCAGCTGCTCAACGCCGCCGACCGGGTCATCCAGCGGGACGGCCCGACCGCCAGCATGAACGCCATCGCCGCCGAGGCCGGCATCACCAAACCGATCCTCTACCGCCACTTCGGCGACCGGAACGGCCTGATCACAGCCCTCACCGAGCGCCACACCGGCGGCCTGCTGGCCGCCGTCCGGGCCGCCCTCGCCGCACCGCTGGAGCGCCGCGACCGGGTCGAACACGTCCTGGACACCTACCTGGCCGGGATCGAGGCCCGCCCGCAGGTCTACCGGCTGCTCACCCACCCCGAACCGGGCGACCCGAGCGGCGCCGGCACCGCGCTCGCCCCCGCGCTGCGGCAGATCGCCGCAGAGATCACCCGGGCCGTGCAGAGCCAGGTCGACCTCGGCGCGGACCGCGAGCTGCTCGCCGAGGCCTGGGGTCGGGGCATCACCGGCATGGTGCTGGCGGCCGGCGACTGGTGGCTGGAGACCAGACCCTGCTCACGCACCCGCATGGTGCAGGCGCTCGCCGACCTGCTCTGGGGCCGCCTGGCCGCCGCCGCGGACCTGCCCACCCCCGCCACCCCGGCCCCGACCCCGGCCTCGACCCCGGACGCCGACTGAACTCCCCTTCCGCGCAAGGCCCTTGTGCGACACGCGGTACCGCGGGCATCATCGGGCCCCCACCCCCGCGCCGTACGAGGTCCCGATGCGCCTGCGCCGCACCGCCGCCGCCCTGCTGCTCGCCGCCACCACGGCCCTCACCGCGGCCCCCGCCACCCCCGCCGCCGCGCACACCGGCCCGCCCGCGCGGTTCCCCACCGCGACGGCCACCGGCCCCGACGGCCGCACCGCCTTCACCGACGCCCAGGGCCGCCGCCTCCAACTGCGCGGCTTCAACCTCGACAAGTACGCCGAGACCACCGAGGCCGACCTCAAGTCCCTGGCCGCACAGGGCTTCACCCTGATCCGGGTGGCGGTCTCCTGGAACAGGCTGGAGCCCGTCCGCGGCCGCCTCGACCCGGCCGAACTGCACCGGCTGCGCCAACTCCTCGGCTGGGCCGACCGGTACGGCCTGCTCGCCCTGATCGACCTGCACCAGGACGTCTACGGGCCGGCGTTCGGCGGCGGCGACCGCGGCATCCCGCCCTGGGCCACCCGGGACGACGGCCTGCCGTTCACCCCCGACCCGAACGACTGGTTCGCCGGCTACTTCCAGCCCGCCGTCCAGGCCGCCTTCCGCCACCTCTACGACGACCCCGACCTGCGCGCCTGGCAGGCCGACTTCTACACCCGGCTCGCCCTCGAACTGCGCGGCCACCGCTCGCTGCTGGGCTACGACCTGTTCAACGAGCCGTTCGGCCCGGTGGACGGCGACCCGAGCGACCCGGCCGTGCTCGCCACCGCCTCCGCCGCCCTCGAACAGGGCCGGCTCGCCGACATGTACCGCCGCCTGATCGCCGCCGTGCGCCGGGTCGACCATCGCGCCTGGCTGCTCGTCGAACCCACCGTCCTGGTCGGCCAGGGCGTGCCCACCCGGCTGCCCGGCTTCGACGACCCGCGCCCCGGCCCGCCCCGGCTCGGCTACGCACCGCACTTCTACGACACCGCGGTCGAGAACGGCGCCGACTGGGACCCGGCCGACGGCTTCGTCGAGCGCTACACCGCCGCCGTCACCGCCTACCCCGCCGCCCACCGCCTGCCCGTCCTGGTCGGCGAATGGGGCCCGCCCGACTCCCGCAGGCCGGGCAACACCCTGCTGGTCCGCCGGCAGGTCGCCGCGATGGACGGCTTCGCCGAGGGCTGGACCATGTGGTACTGGTGCCGCGGCACCGGCGGCTACTGCGCGCTCGACCCGGCCGGGCGCCCCGCCCCCGGCGACGAGCCCGCCTTCGGCCCGTACCCGGCGGCCGTCGCCGGGACGGACGTGCGCACCGACGCCGCCACCGTCCGCTGGAGCGCCGACGGCACCCGGCACGGCAGCGAACTCGTCCTGCCCCCGGCGGCGTTCCCGCACGGCGCCGAGGTCACCGCCACCCCCGCCGCCGCCCGCGTCGACGTCGAGCAGCCGGCCGGCGGGCGGGCCGGCACCGTCCGGATCCGCCTCCCGCACGCCCGCCCGGGCACCCCGGTGACGGTCACGGTCACACCGCGCTGACCGCCACCGGGGCCGCCCGGGAGGCGCCTAGAGCAGGCCCCGCCGCGCCAGCAGCGGACCGGTCTCCGGCGCCCGGCCGACCACCGCGCGGAAGGACTCCAGCGGGTCCCGGCCGTAGCCGCGCGCCAGCAGCTCGCGCCGGAACAGCTCGCCGCTCTCCCGCACCGCGCGCCCGTTGCCCTCGAACCACTGCACGGTGTCGGCGTCCAGCACCTCCGACCAGATGTACGCGTAGTACCCGGCGCTGTAGCCGCTGGCGAAGACGTGCTGGAAGTACGCCGTCCGGTAGCGCGGCGGGATCGCCGGCACCGCGATCCCGGCCTCCGCCAGCGCCCGTGCCTCGAACTCCTCGGCGTCCGCGATCTCCCGGCCCTGCGGCACGGTGTGCCAGGCCCAGTCCAGCAGCGTCGCCGCGAGGTACTCCACCGTCCGGAAGCCCTCCCCGAAGCCCTCGGCCGCCACCATCCGCTCGACCAGATCGGCCGGCAGCGGCTCCCCGGTCACGTGGTGGCGCGCGTAGTTGGCCAGCACCTCCGGCCGGACCATCCACATCTCGTTGACCTGCGAGGGGAACTCGACGAAGTCCCGGGGCACCGAGGTGCCCGCGAACAGCGGGTACCGCACGTCCGAGAACAGCCCGTGCAGCGCGTGCCCGAACTCGTGGAAGAGCGTGCGCACCTCGTCCCAGGCCAGCAGCACCGGCTCGCCCGGCGCCGGGCGGGCGATGTTCAGGTTGTTGAGCACCACCGGCCGCCGACCGGTCAGCCCCGACTGGCTCACCAGCTCGTCCATCCAGGCACCGCCGCGCTTGGACGCCCGGGCGTGGAAGTCGCCGATGAACAGGCCCAGCGAACCGCCGTCCTCCTCGAACACCTCGAAGACCCGCGCGTCCGGGTGGTGGGCCGTCAGGTCCGGCCGCTCGGTGAAGGTCAGCCCGTACGCCAGCCCCGCCGCGAAGAACACGCCGTCCCGGAGCACCCGCTCCAGCTCGAAGTACGGGCGCAGCACCGCCGCGTCCACCTGGTAGGAGCTCTGCCGGACCTTCTCCGAGTAGTACGCCCAGTCGTGCGCGGCGATCTCCTCGATCCCGTCCGCCGCCGCCAGTTTGGCCAGCTCGGCGGCCTCCCGGCGGGCATTGGCCACCGCCGGACCCACCAGCCGGGCCAGCAGCCCGGACACCGCCTCCACCGTGCCTGCGGTCTCGTCCTCCACCACGTACGCGGCGTGGCTCGGGTGCCCCAGCAGCGCGGCCCGCTCGGCGCGCAGCCCGGCCATCCGGATCGCCAGCGGGCCGTTGGCCGCCAGGCCCCGGTCGAGCGAGGCCGCCAGCAGCCGCTCGCGCACCGACCGGTCGGTCAGCCGGGCCAGTTCGGGCTGGCCGGAGGTGCTCTTCAGGGACAGCGCGAACCGGCCCTCGTACCCGAGCACCCGGGCGTTCTCCGCAGCGGCGGCGACCTCGTCCGCGGACAGCCCGTCCAGTTCCTCGGCCGCGTCCACGACCAGCGCGGCGGCCTTGGTGGCGGCGTTGACGTTCTGCTGGAACGTCGTGCCGAGCGCGGCGAGTTCGGCGTTCAGCTCGCGCAGCCGGGCCTGCTCGGCCTCGCCCAGCCGGGCGCCGGAGCGGACGAAACGGGTGTGCCGGGTCTCCAGCAGCCGCAGCGACTCCGGGTCCAGACCCAGCTCGGCGCGGCGCCCGTACAGCTCCTCGATCCGCGCGAACAGGGCGCGGTCCAGGTGGATCGCGTCGTGGTGCGCGGCCAGCAGCGGGCTCACCTCGGTCTCCACCTCGTCGACCAGCTCGCTGGTGTCCGAGGCCGACTGGTTGCGGAACACCGCGTCCACCCGGCGCAGCAGCTCCCCGGAACGCTCCAGGGCGACCAGGGTGTTGTCCGGCGTCGGCGGCCGCGGATCCGCGGTGATCGCCGCGATCTCGGCCAGCTGCTCCGCCATCCCGCGCTCGTACGCGGGCAGGAAGTGCTCCGGCCGGATCTCGGCGAAGGGCGGCAGTTCGTAGACCAGGGGGCTGGGCTTGAAGAACGGGTTCTCGGTCATTTCGCCGACCCTACGCGGTGTCACCCACCCTGCCTATGCGCCCCCGCCCCCGTTGTCGTACCCACCCGTTAACGTCGAGCCCGGACACCCGAACGACCGCACACCCGTGCCCGTACCCGCACGCCAGAACAGCGCGCCGGAGAGGAGACGCCCCCGTGGCACCCAGGACGGCCCTCGCCCCCGACCCGCACGGCCCCGGCGGCCGGCTCCAGCCGCTCGACGACGCCGGCACCCCGCTCGGCCCGCCCGAGAAGGTCCCCGACCTCGCCGCCGCCGTCGCCGCCCGGGAGGCCGCCGGAAGCGATGTGCCGGGGCCCCGCTGGGTGTGGGCCGCCACCGACAGCGCCTACGCGCCGCTGCTGCCCCGGCTGCCCGACCGGCTCGCCCGCTGCCACGACCTGCGCCTGGTCGAGGCCCTGCTGCTGGCGCACGAGGGCCGGTTCGGCGCGCCGCGCTCGCTCGGCGCCGCCTGGTCCCGGCTGCGCGGCCTGCCCGTCCCGGACGACCTGCCCGAGCCCGGCTCCGCCGAGGCCGACGACGGGCAGGACACCCTGTTCGCGCCCGACCGGCTGCAACTGCCGCCCCGCGCGGACCCGCTGACCGCCGTCGTCGCCGTCCACGCCGAGCAGCAGCGCCGGATCGCCGCGATCGCCGACCCGGCCGCCCGGCACCGGTTCCGGCTGCTGGTCGCCGCCGAGTCCGCCGGCGCGCTGGTCGCCGCCGAGATGGCGCACGACGGGCTGCCCTGGCGCGCCGACGTCCACGACCAGCTGCTCACCGAACTCCTCGGCCCCCGCCCGACCGTCCCCGGCGCCCAGCCGAGACTGCTCGCCGACCTCGCCGCCGAACTCCAACAGGCCCTCGGCGGGCGCCCGTTCAACCCCGACTCGCACACCCAGGTGCTGCGCGCCTTCGCCGAGAACGGCATCCAGCTCGGCTCCACCCGCTCCTGGGAGCTCAAGGGCGTCACCCACCCGGCCGCCGCGCTGCTGATCCGCTACAAGGAGCTGTCCCGCATCCACGCCGCGCACGGCTGGGCCTGGCAGGACGCCTGGGCCCGCGGCGGCCGGTTCCGGCCCGAGTACGTGGTCGGCGGCGTGGTCTCCGGGCGCTGGGCCAGCCGCGGCGGCGGCGCGCTGCAGATCCCGCGCATCCTGCGCCGCGCCGTCGTCGCCGACCCGGGCTGGCTGCTGGTCGTCGCCGACGCCGCCCAACTGGAGCCCCGGGTGCTCGCCGCCCTCTCCCAGGACGCCGGGCTGGCCCGCACCGCCGCCGGCGGCGACCTGTACGAGGCGCTGGCCGCCAACGCCTTCCAGGGCGACCGCGACAAGGCCAAGCTCGGCCTGCTCGGCGCCATGTACGGGCAGACCAGCGGCGACATCGGCCCGCTGCTGAACACCCTGCGCCACCGCTACCCCGCCGCGATGGGCTACGTCGAGGCCGCCGCCCGCACCGGCGAGGACGGCGGGGTGGTCGCCTCCCGGCTGGGCCGGGTCTGCCCGCCCGCCTCCGCCGAGTTCCTCGACCTCACCGAGTCCCCCGACACGGCCGGCGAGGCCGGCGGCCGGCAGGCCCGCGCCCGCGGCCGCTTCACCCGCAACTTCGTCATCCAGGCCAGCGCCGCCGACTGGGCGCTCGCCCTGCTCGCCGCCCTGCGCCGCCGGCTGGGCGAGCTTCCGGTGGCCGGCCCGGCGGAGCGCCCGCACCTGGTGTTCTTCCAGCACGACGAGGTGATCGTGCACACCCCGGCCAACCTCGCCGACGAGGTGGCCGCCGCGGTCGCCGAGGCGGCCGACGAGGCCCGCCGCCTGGTGTTCGGCGACACCCCGGTCCGCTTCCCGCTCACCACGGCGGTGGTGGACTGCTACGCCGACGCCAAGTAGCCGCCCCGGCGTCACGGCCGCGGCATCACCGCTGTGGCCTTCACGACCGCGGCCACACCATGACGGCCTCGCCACGACCGCCTCACCACAACGGCTTCACCACAACGGCCTCACAGCTGCGGCCTCACAGCTTCCGGAACGAGCGGGCCTCCTCGGCCGCCGCGACCACCTCCGCCAGCGCCGCCCCGGTCGAGGCGGTGACGGCGGCCGCCACCGCGCCCTCCACGAACGGCGCGTCCACCAGCCGCACGCCCGGACGCGGCTCGTCCTCCAGCACCGTGACGGCGGTGAGCACCGAGCTGCCGAGATCCGGCAGCACGACCACGCCCGCCCCGCCGTCCGCCTCGGCGACGGCCCGCGCGATCAGGTCGTAGCTGGTGCCGAGCCCGCCGTCCTCCGTCCCCGCCGCGCACACCACCCGCACGCCGCCCGAGGCGAGTTCGGCGAGCAGCTCGCGCAGCCCGGCGGCCAGTCGGGCGCTGTGCGAGACCAGGACGATTCCCACGTGTTCGCTCATGCGACCGACCCTACGACCGACCCCGCGGCCGACGCCGCTACTCCGGGAGAGTGACTCGAATCCCGCGTGTCGCACCCCGTGCCCGCCGCCCCCGTCTGGCGTAGCGTCGGGGCAGCAGCGTCCACGGCCGACGACCCGCACAAGGGAGCGAAGAGCGTTGAAGAAGCTGATCAACACCCCGGAGAGTGTCCTGGAGGACGCGTTGGCCGGAGTGGCCGCCGCCCACCCCGAGCTGACGGTGGACATCCCCAACCGGGTGATCACCCGGGCCACCCGCCCGGCCGGGCCCAAGGTCGCGGTGATCTCCGGCGGCGGCTCCGGCCACGAGCCGCTGCACGGCGGCTTCGTCGGCCCCGGCATGCTGGACGCCGCCTGTCCCGGCGAGGTCTTCACCTCCCCGGTACCGGACCAGATGCTGGCCGCCGCCAAGGCCGTGGAGAGCGGCGCCGGCGTCGTCTTCATCGTGAAGAACTACACCGGCGACGTGATGAACTTCGAGCTCGCCGCCGAACTCGCCGCCGAGGAGGGCCTCGCGGTCCGCACCGTCCTGATCGATGACGACGTCGCGGTCGAGGACTCCACCTGGACGGCCGGCCGCCGCGGCACCGGGGCGACCGTCCTGGTCGAGAAGGCCACCGGAGCGCTGGCCGAACGCGGCGCCCCGCTCGACGAGGTGGCCGCCCTGGGCGAGCGGGTCAACGCCGCCTCCCGCTCCTTCGCCATCGCACTCACCGCGGCCACCACCCCGGCCGCCGGCAAGCCCGGCTTCGACCTGCCCGAGGACGAGATCGAGGTCGGCGTCGGCATCCACGGCGAGCCCGGCCGCCGCCGCGAGAAGCTGCGCCCGGCCCGCGCGCTGGCCGCCGAGGTGGTCGACACCGTCCTCGCCGACCACCACCTGGCCCCGGGTGACGAGGTGATCGCCCTGCTCAACGGCCTCGGCGCGACCCCCCTGCTGGAGCTGTACATCGCCTACGGCGAGGTCGCCGCCCGGCTCGCCGAGCGCGGCATCACGGTGGCCCGCAGCCTGGTCGGCAACTACGTCACCAGCCTGGATATGGCGGGCTTCTCGCTCACCCTCACCAAGGTCGACCCGCAGCTGCTGGAGCTGTGGGACGCGCCCGTCGACACCCCCGCCCTCAAGCGGGCCTGAGCCAGGAGACGTCATGGAATTCGACACCCCCCTCGCCGAGGCCTGGGTCCGCGCGATCGCCGCGGCCGTCGAGAAGGAGCAGGACCGGCTCACCGAGCTGGACTCGGCGATCGGCGACGGCGACCACGGCAGCAACCTCCGGCGCGGCTTCTCCGCCGCCCTGGCAGCCCTCGACGGCCTCCAGCCGGCCGGCCCGGGCGCCGTGCTCACCAAGGTGGGCAGCACGCTGATCTCCAAGGTCGGCGGCGCCTCCGGCCCGCTCTACGGCAAGGCCTTCCGCGCCATCGGCGCCGCCCTGCCCGATCCCGCCCCGCCCGGCTCCGCCGACCCCGTCGGCCCGGCCGCCGTCGCCGAGGCACTGGCGGCCGGCCTGGACGCCGTCCGCGCCCTCGGCAAGGCCGTGCCCGGGGACAAGACCATCGTCGACGCCTACACCCCGGCAGTCGCCGCCTTCCGTGCCGCGGCCGGCGCCGGGGCCGCCCTCCCCGAGGCGGCGTCGGCGGCCGCCGACGCCGCCGACCAGGGCGCCCGCGACACCGTCCCCCTCCAGGCCCGCAAGGGCCGCGCCTCCTACCTCGGCGAGCGCAGCATCGGCCACCAGGACCCGGGCGCCACCTCCACCGCCCTGCTCTTCCGCGCCCTCGCCGACGTCACCGCATCCTGAGAGACCCTCTCTCCTCGCGCGGGCGCCCGCGCGAGGAGAGAGGGTCTCTGGCCCTCAGCCGTCCGGCCCTCAGCCGCCTGGCCGTCAGCCGTCCGTCCTGGTGATCAGCAGCAGCAGGGCGTCGTCCCGCAGTTCCCCGCCCGTGTGCGCGAGCAGGTCCGCGTACACCCGCCCCACCGCCGCCTCCAGATCCCCTTCCGACCGTGTGGCGCCCCGCACCAGCGGCCCGACCCGCTCCGCCAGCGGGTAGAACTCCCCGCTCTTGCGGTGCCGCGCCTCGACCACCCCGTCCGTGCAGAGCACCAGGACGTCCTCCGCCCCGAACGGCTGGTCCCAGCTGGCCGGTTCGCCGGTCGCCAGCCGTCCGAGACCGAGCGGCACCCAGGGGTCGGGGGCGTCCAGCACGTGCGCCCGCCCGTCGCCGTCGACCCGGATCGGCGGAACGTGCCCGTACTGCAGCAGTTCCATCACCCCGGGCGTGCGGAACTCCGCGAACAGCGCGGTGGTGAACTCCCCGTCCGGGACGTGCCGCTCGACGCTGGCCTCGATCCGCGCCGCGACGCCCCGCAGCCCGGCCTCGTCGTACGCGGCCTCCCGGAACGCGCCCAGCACCACGGCCGCGGTCTGCACGGCGGAGAGCCCCTTGCCCCGGACGTCCCCGACCGCGACCCGGGTGCCGTGCGGTGTCTCCAGCACCGAGTACAGGTCCCCGCCGATCCGTGAGGCGTCGGCCGCCGACACGTACCGGACGGCCAGCCGCAGCGGCCCGACGGCCGGCCCGGGCAGCCGCAGCAGGGCCCGCTGGGCGGCCTCGGCGACGGAGCTGACGGCCGCGAAGGCCGCCGCGCGCCGCATCCGGATCTTGGCGACCCAGGCGGAGAAGACCGTCAGCACGGCGTAGCTGACCATCGCACCGTAAAGGAAGCGTGCGTCGTTGATGTTGTCGACCTGGTCGTAGTGGCTGAGCCCGAAGACCGCGAGCAGACCGAGCGCGCAGACGGCGAGCAGTTCGCCCGGTCTGAGGGTGAGCGCGGCGGCGGCCGGGACGACGGTCATCAGCGGTGCCAGGTAGCGGTCCTTGCCGGAGAGGAGGTCAGCGAGTGCGACCAGGAGCACGGCGAGCAGCGCCGGGCTGGCGCGCCGCCAGAACGGCACGTCCTGGAGGTCGGCGGCCAGCAGGGCGCCGCGCCGCCGGTCCGGCGGCAGCCCGGCGGCGCTGGGGGCCGAGGGGGACTGGGCACGGCGGGTCGGGAACACATACCGAACATAAGGGACGTTCGCGGCGCCCACCCGCCCGCCTACCGCGTTTCCGTCCACCGCGTCCGCCGACCCGCCGCACGAGCGCCCCGATCGCCCCCAAATGCCCCATTTGTCATACAGTTCGACCAAAGCGGCTACCCCGAGGAGGCCCCGTCCGGTGTCCGGCTACCGCAACACCCCCCGCATCTCCGACGCCCCGGCCCGCACGACGGCCACGTCCGACCACTGGCTGAAGGTCTTCGCCGTCGGCCTGCTGCTCTGGGGCGCCACCGTCGTCGTCACGTTCCTCACCGGGAACAGCAACCTCGTCCCGACGATCGTGCTGCTCGGCAGCTTCCTGGTCCCGGCCACCCTGGTGATCTGGGCCTACGAGCGCTACGCCGGCGACCTCGGCCCGGACCGGCTCTTCGCCTGCTTCGGCATCGGCGGCATCATCGGCGTCCTGGGCGCCTCGGTGCTGGAGAGCTACCTGGTCTCGCCCTCGGCCTGGATGTACGTCACCGTCGGCCTGATCGAGGAGGCGGCCAAGCTGGCCGCCCTGGTCATGGTGAGCCGCCGACTGCGGGTCAGCGGGCTGCGGCACGGGCTGGTGCTCGGCGCCACCGTCGGCGCGGGGTTCGCCGCGTTCGAGAGCGCCGGGTACGCGTTCAACGCCGTGCTGAGCATCCAGGGACTCTCGCTCGAGGACCTGGTCGAGACGGAGATCCTGCGCGGGGTGCTCGCGCCGGTCGGCCACATCCTGTGGACGGCGATCATCGGCGGGGTGCTGTTCAGCGAGCGCCGCGGCGGGCGGTTCCGCTTCACCACCCCGGTCGTCGTCACCTACCTGGGCGTATCGGTGCTGCACGCGCTCTGGGACAGCACGAGCGGCATCGCCGTCTGGCTGGTCGCCAAGACCACCGCGAGCTCCTGGCAGCGCGCGCTGTTCGAGCTCGGCCACATGCCCGATCCCACCAGCGAGCAGGTGCACCTGTACACCCTCTACGACACGGCCGGACTGCTCGTGGTCTCCTTGGGCGGGCTGCTCTGGCTGCGGCTGCTGATCCGGCGCGAGCGCGCGCCGATCCCGGCTCAGCTCCCGGCCTCCCCGGCCTGAGGCGGTCCGGCGCATACGCTCGACCGGCGCACGCGTCCGTGACGCGCGCCACTTCACCCGCCCCTCCCGGAAATACCCCTGAGGGGTATGGTGTTGTCAGAGTAGAGCCCGGGCCGACGCCCGGGGCGCCACACCTCCCGGAGGCCCGGATGTCCAGCACCACCACCTACACCGTGACCGGCATGAGCTGCGGCCACTGCGAGAAGGCGATCAGCGAGGAACTCTCCGCCCTCACCGGCGTCACCGAGGTCGCCGCCGACTCCAAGGCCGGCACCGTGACGGTCTCCTCCCTCGCCCCGCTGGACGACGACCAGGTCCGCAGCGCCGTCGACGAGGCCGGCTACGAACTGGTCGGCCGCAGCGCCTAGGCCTCCCTGCACACCCGGTACGGCGGGGCCCGGGCAGCGGACCCCGCCGTACACCCCCACCGAGGAGCTGCCGAGGAGCCGATCCGCATGAGCGAGCGAAGCGAACTGGTCACCACCGCCCCCGGCGTCCAGGGCACCCCCGGGGTCCGGGACCGGGTCGAGCTGTCGATCGGCGGTATGACCTGCGCCTCCTGCGCGACCCGGATCGAGAAGAAGCTCAACCGGATGGACGGCGTCGAAGCCACCGTCAACCTCGCCACCGAGAAGGCCCGGGTCGACTACGGCCCCGGGGTGACGGTCGAGGACCTGATCGCCACCGTCGAGCGCACCGGCTACACCGCCGAGCTCCCGCCGCCCCCGGCCCCCGCCCTCCCGACCGGCGCCGACGCCGACGTCAGTAGCGGTGCCGGTACCGACACCGCCGACCCGCTGTACGACCGACTGCTGATCAGCGCCGTCCTCAGCGTCCCGGTGGTCATGCTGTCGATGATCCCGGCCCTCCAGTTCGCCAACTGGCAGTGGCTCGCCTTCGCCCTCACCGGCCCGGTCGTGGTCTACGGCGGCCTGCCGTTCCACCGCGCCGCCTGGACCAACCTCAAGCACGGCGCCGCGACCATGGACACCCTGGTCTCGCTCGGCACCCTGGCCGCCTTCGGCTGGTCCTTCTGGGCACTGTTCTGGGGCCACGCGGGCCTGCCCGGCATGCACCACGACTTCTCACTGGCGATCGGCGACACCGACGCCTCGTCCACCCTCTACCTGGAGACGGCCGCCGCCGTCACCGTGCTGATCCTGCTCGGCCGCCACCTGGAGGCCCGCTCCAAGCGCCGGGCCGGGGCCGCCCTGCGCGCCCTGCTCGACCTCGGCGCCAAGGACGTCACCGTGCTGCGCGGCGGGGCCGAGGTCCGGATCCCGGTCGGCGGCCTGGCCGTGGGCGACCGGTTCGTGGTCCGGCCGGGCGAGAAGATCGCCACCGACGGCACGGTGGTCGAGGGCGGATCGGCGGTGGACGCCTCGATGCTCACCGGCGAATCCGTACCGGTCGAGGTCTCCGTCAGCGACCAGGTCACCGGCGCCACCGTCAACGCCGGCGGCCGGCTGGTCGTCGAGGCCACCCGGATCGGCGCGGACACCCAGCTGTCCCGGATGGCCCGACTGGTCGAAGAGGCCCAGAACGGCAAGGCCGCCGCCCAGCGCCTCGCCGACCGGATCTCCGCCGTCTTCGTCCCGGTCGTCATCCTGCTCGCGCTCGCCACCCTGGTCGGCTGGCTCCTGGCCGCCGACAGCCCCACCGAGGCGTTCACCGCCGCCGTGGCCGTGCTGATCATCGCCTGCCCGTGCGCCCTGGGCCTGGCCACCCCGACCGCGCTGCTGGTCGGCACCGGCCGCGGCGCCCAGCTGGGCATCCTGATCAAGGGCCCCGAAGTACTGGAGTCCACCCGCAAGGTCGACACCGTCGTCCTGGACAAGACCGGCACCGTCACCACCGGCCGGATGACCCTGCTCGCCGTGCACACCGCCGAGGGCGTCGGCGAGACCGAGGCGCTGCGCCTGGCCGGCGCCCTGGAGCACGCCTCCGAGCACCCGATCGCCGCCGCGATCGCCACCGCCGCCGCGGAGCGGACCGGCGCGCTGCCGCCGGTCGAGGACTTCCGCAACCTCCCCGGAAGGGGCGTGCAGGGCGTCGTCGAGGGCCGGGCGGTGGTGGCCGGGCGCGAGGCCCTGCTCGCCGACCGGGCCCAGCACCTGCCGCCCGTCCTGGCCCGAGCCAAGGCCGCGGCCGAGGCGGCCGGGCGGACCGCGATCGCGGTGGGCTGGGACGGCGAGGCCCGGGCCGTCCTGGAGGTCGCGGACGAGGTCAAGCCGACCAGCGCCGAGGCGATCGCCCGGCTGCGCGCGCTGGGCCTGCGTCCGGTGCTGCTGACCGGCGACAACCGGGCGGTCGCCGAGGCCGTCGCGGCCGAGGTCGGCATCGCCCCGGCGGACGTGGTCGCCGAGGTGCTGCCCGAGGACAAGGTCGCCACCGTCAAGCGGCTCCAGGCCGAGGGCAGGGTCGTGGCGATGGTCGGCGACGGCGTCAACGACGCGGCCGCCCTCGCCCAGGCCGACCTGGGCCTGGCGATGGGCACCGGCACCGACGCCGCGATCGAGGCCGGCGACCTCACCCTGGTCCGCGGCGACCTGCGCTCGGCGGCCGACGCCATCCGGCTCTCCCGCCGCACGCTCGGCACCATCAAGGGCAACCTGTGCTGGGCCTTCGGCTACAACGTGGCAGCGATCCCGCTGGCCGCCGCCGGGCTGCTCAACCCGATGATCGCGGGGGCCGCGATGGCCTTCTCCTCGGTCTTCGTGGTCACCAACAGCCTGCGCCTGCGCCGCTTCCAGCCCGCCTGACCCGCCCACGCGACGCGGAAGGGCCCGGACCGCCCGGTCCGGACCCTTCCCAGCGCCAACGCGCCAACGCGCCAACGCGCCAACGCGTCAGCGCCCGAGCAGCTCGCCGCCGTTGCAGTGCAGGATCTCGCCGGTGATGAACCCGGCCTCGGGCGAGGCCAGGAAGTAGACCGCGGCCGCGACCTCACCGGTCTCCCCGATCCGGCCCAGCAGGGTGCGGGCCGCCCGGCGGGAGACCTCGGCCTCGTCCAGCCGGGGGCCGAAGAACTCGGTGCCGGCCACCGTCCCGGGCGCGACGATGTTGGCGGTGATCCCGGAGGTACCCAACTGGGCGGCCAGGAAGTGGTTCCAGGCGTGCAGCGAGGCCTTCGCCGCGCCGAACGAGCCGGCCCCGCGCAGGGCGGCGATCGAGCTGATGGTGACCACCCGGCCGGCTCCGGGGGTGAGCCGGTCCCGGATCGACTCGGTGAGCAGCACCACGGTCAGCACGTTGCGCTCGAAGTCACCGCGCCAGCGGGCCAGCAGGGCGTGCGGCCCGGCGCCGATCACGGTCTCCCGGCTGCCGGCGTTGTTGACCAGGACGTCGATCCGCTCGGGCAGTTCGGCGAGCGCGGCCTCGACGGCATCGGGGTCGGCGAGATCGCACACCAGCGGGGTGACGTTCGGCCCGAGGTCCGCCGCGGCCTTCTCCAGGACCGCGCGGCGGCGGCCCACGATCACGACCCGTTCGCCCGCCTCGGCGAACCGCCGCGCGACTTCGTACCCGATTCCCGTGCCACCGCCGGTGACAACGACGTTCCTGGCCATCTGCGCACTCCCTCCCCAGCTCCGCCGCCACGCTGCGAGGGTGCGGGACGGTCCGTACCGGAATGCCACGATTCCTATCACGCTCGGTTGCCGTGACTGCGGGGAGGGTGACGTCGCGCGCGCGGGAACGTGTGATATGGGCTCGGCACGACGTGCACACGGAGCGTGGCGAGAGGCAGCTCACACCCCCCGGGCGTAACTTCTCGCACCCTGATACGTCTTAGGTTGGTAGTGCGGCAGTTTTCCGATGGGCGGAGACGCGACGAACGGCAATGCGTCCCCGCGCTTCCACCGACTGCCGCCGACGGGGCTCCGGCGGGCCCCGGGACGGTCGTCGACCTTGACGGCCTTCGCGCACGACGCCGGGGTTGCGGCGGGTCAGGGACGCTTTGAGCGGCCGTCCCCGGCTTCGGCCCGGCCCCGGAGTCGTGCGCCGTACGGTTCCGTCCCCGCGCGGGCGCCCACCCGGGCCCACCGCACGGGGACGCGGAAGGGCCCGGCCGCCAGATGGCGGCCGGGCCCTTCCGGGTGCAGCGTCAGCGGTCGCCGAGGGCGACGTAGTCGCGGATCTCGGCGCCGGTGTAGATCTGGCGCGGACGGCCGATCCGGCTGGTCGGGTCGTTGATCATCTCGTGCCAGTGGGCGATCCAGCCCGGCAGCCGGCCGAGGGCGAACAGCACGGTGAACATGCTGGTCGGGAAGCCCATGGCGCGGTAGATCAGGCCGGTGTAGAAGTCCACGTTCGGGTAGAGCTTGCGCGAGATGAAGAAGTCGTCCTTGAGGGCGTGCTCCTCCAGCTTGAGCGCGATGTTCAGCAGCTCGTCGTTCTTGCCGAGCTGGCCGAGGACCTCGTGCGCGAGCAGCTTGACCTGCGCGGCGCGCGGGTCGAAGGCCTTGTAGACGCGGTGGCCGAAGCCCATCAGCTTGACGCCGGCTTCCTTGTTCTTCACCTTCGTGATGAACGCGTCGACGTCGCCGCCGTCCTTCTGGATGCTCTCCAGCATCTCCAGCACGGCCTGGTTGGCGCCGCCGTGCAGCGGGCCCCAGAGCGCCGAGATGCCCGCCGAGATCGAGGCGAACAGGTTGGCGTGGCTGGAGCCGACCAGGCGCACGGTGGAGGTCGAGCAGTTCTGCTCGTGGTCCGCGTGCAGGATGAGCAGCTTGTCCAGGGCGTTGACGATCACCGGGTTGAGCTCGTAGTCCTCGGCGGGGACGGCGAAGGTCATCCGCAGGAGGTTCTCGACGTAGCTCAGGTCGTTGCGCGGGTAGACGAAGGGCTGGCCCATCGCCTTCTTGTACGCGTAGGCGGCGATCGTCGGCAGCTTGGCGAGCAGGCGGACGGTCGACAGGTGGCGCTGGCCGGCGTCGAACGGGTTGTGGCTCTCCGGGTAGAACGTGGAGAGCGCGCCGACCACCGAGGACAGCATGGCCATCGGGTGGGCGTCCCGCGGGAAGCCCTGGAAGAAGCGCTTGACGTCCTCGTGCAGCAGGGTGTGCTGGGTGATCTCGCGGTTGAACTCGGCCAGCTGGACCGCGTTGGGCAGCTCACCGTTGATCAGGAGGTACGCGGTCTCGATGAAGCCGCCCTGCCCTGCGAGCTGCTCGATCGGGTAGCCGCGGTACCGCAGGATGCCGTTGTCACCGTCCACGAAGGTGATCGCGGACTTGTACGCGGCGGTGTTACCGAAGCCGTTGTCCAGGGTGACCAGGCCGGTCTGCGGGAGCAGCTTCGAGATGTCGAAGCCGGCGTTGCCCGCAGTGCTCTCGACGACGGGGTACTCGTACTCGCCGTCCTGGTACCGCAGTACTACCGAGTTGTCGCTCACGTCTTCCTCACCGACGAAATGAATCCTCTTCCAAGGTGCCCTGACTGTCTCTACCATCCCCCATCTGGAGGACAGCCGCGCACCCGGGGTGGCCCGAAAGGGCCCGCCCCTACAAAACCTGCTGCCGCAGCCGGTACGAACCGGACAAGATCGGCACCACCCTAGGCTCTGCCGTAAATCTCTTCACGTCAAGAGAACATTAGAGGCAACCATCCTGTTGGATAATCATCCAGTTGCCAGTCGATGATCGAGCGCCGCATGCCGTCGACCTGCACTGACGGTTCGCACGGCCTGGGCGATCGCCTTCCGTGACCCCACCAGTACCACCAGTTTCCTGGCCCTGGTCACAGCGGTGTAGAGCAGGTTTCGCTGGAGCATCATCCAAGCGGACATGGTGACCGGAATCACCACGACCGGGTACTCGCTGCCCTGCGAGCGGTGGATCGTGACCGCGTACGCGTGGGCCAGCTCGTCCAGTTCGTCGAAGTCGTACGGCACCTCCTCGTCCTCGTCGGTGAGCACCGTCAACCGCTGGTCGTCCACGCTGAGGGCGGTCACCACTCCCACTGTGCCGTTGAAGACCCCGTTGCGCCCCTTGTCGTAGTTGTTGCGCACCTGCGTGACCTTGTCCCCCACCCGGAACGTGCGCCCGCCGAACCGCCGCTCCGCCAGCCCCTCCCGGGCCGGCGTCACCGCCCCCTGGAGCAGCGTGTTCAGGTTCCCCGCCCCGGCCGGACCCCGGTGCATCGGCGCCAGCACCTGGACGTCCCGCCGCGGGTCGAAGCCGAACCGCTGCGGGATCCGCCGCGCCACCACGTCCACCGTCAGGCCGGCCGCCAGCTCCGCGTCGTCCTCCGCGAACAGGAAGAAGTCCGGCAGACCGTCCGTCAGCGGCGGCCTCCCCTCGTTGATCCGGTGCGCGTTCGTCACCACCCCCGACTGCTGGGCCTGCCGGAAGATCCTGGTCAGCCGCACCGACGGGATCGGGCCGCCCTCCGCCAGCAGGTCCCGCAACACCTCGCCGGCGCCCACCGACGGCAGCTGGTCCACGTCCCCCACGAACAACAGGTGCGCCCCCGGCGGCACCGCCTTGACCAGCTTGTTCGCCAGGATCAGATCCAGCATCGAGGCCTCGTCCACCACCACCAGATCGGCGTCCAGCGGCCGGTCCCGGTCGTACGCGGCGTCCCCGCCCGGTTTCAGCTCCAGCAGCCGGTGCACCGTCGAGGCCTCCGCCCCGGTCAGCTCCGCCAGCCGCTTCGCCGCCCGCCCGGTCGGCGCCGCCAGCACCACCTTCGCCCGCTTGGCCAGCGCCAGCGTCACGATCGACTTCACCGTGAACGACTTGCCGCAGCCCGGACCACCCGTCAGCACCGCGACCCGCTCGGTCAGCGCCAGCCGCACCGCTTGCTCCTGCTCCGGCGCGAGATCGGCCCCGGTGCGCTTCGCCAGCCACTCCAGCGCCACCGGCCAGTCCACCCCGCCGAACCACGGCATCCGGTCGGAATCCGAACGCAGCAACCGCAGCAGCTGGTTGGCCAGCGAGATCTCCGCCCGGTGGAACGGCACCAGGTACACCGCGGTGATCGCCTCGCCCGCCTCCCCCGGCACCGACTCCCGCACCACCCCCTCCGCCGCGACCAGCTCCGCCAGGCAGTCGATCACCAGGCCCACGTCCACCTGCAGCAGCTTCACGCCGTCCGCGATCAGCCGCTCCTCCGGCAGGTAGCAGTGCCCCTGGTCGCTGCTCTGCGACAGCGCGTACTGCAACCCCGCCTTCACCCGCTCCGGGCTGTCGTGCGGGATCCCCACCGCCTGGGCGATCCGGTCCGCCGTCAGGAAGCCGATCCCCCACACGTCCGACGCCAGCCGGTACGGCTCGTTCCTCACCACTCCGATCGAGGCGTCGCCGTACTGCTTGTAGATCCGCACCGCGAGCGAGGTCGACACCCCGACCCCCTGGAGGAAGACCATCACCTCCTTGATGGCCTTCTGCTCCTCCCAGGCCGCCGCGATCTTCTTCGTCCGCTTCGGCCCCAGCCCCGGCACCTCGATCAGCCGGCCCGGCTCGTTCTCGATCACCTCCAGGGTGTCCACCCCGAAGCGCTCCACGATCCGCTCGGCGAACCGCGGCCCGATCCCCTTGATCAGCCCCGAACCCAGGTACCGCTGGATGCCCTGCACCGTCGCCGGCAGCACCGTCGTGTAGTTCTCCACCGTGAACTGCCGCCCGTACTGCGGATGCGAGCCCCACCGCCCGTGCAGCCGCAGCGACTCCCCCACCTGGGCTCCCAGCAGCGCGCCCACCACCGTCAGCAGGTCGTTCCCGCCCCGACCGGTGTCCACCCGGGCCACCGTGTAACCGGTGTCCTCGTTGGCGTACGTGATCCGCTCCAGCACGCCCTCGACCTGCGCGAGCTGGCGCGGCGCCTCCTGCCCCGACTGCGCCTGCCTGGCCACCGGAACCCCCTTCGACCGGTACGGGTGGACCTTTCGTTACGCACCGTACCGCCCGGCCACGACAAGCCCGCACCCGCGCCGGACCACCCCCGCGGCGGGACCGCCTCCGGGCCCCTGCCGAGCAGCGCCCCGCCGTGCAGCGCCCCCGCCGAGGTGCCAGGCTGGGACGGGCAGGGGGGCACGATCGCGCCCGTACGGGCCCCGTCCGAGGAGCAGTGCCCATGCTCAACACCTCCTTCCGCCCCGGCTCCCCCGACTGGCTCGACCTGGGCAGTCCCGACACCCGGGCTTCCGTCGACTTCTACACCGCCCTGTTCGGCTGGACCTTCGACCCGGCCGGCCCCGAAGCCGGCGGGTACGGCTTCTTCCAGCTCGACGGCCGGACGGTCGCCGCCCTCGGGCCGCTCGCCGAGGAGGGCTCCCTGCCCGCCTGGACGCTGTACTTCGCCACCCTCGACGCCGACCGCACCACCGAACTCGTCGAACAGGCCGGCGGGCACGTCCGGTTCACCCCCTTCGACGTCTTCACCGCGGGCCGGATGGCCGGCTACACCGACCCGACCGGCGCCGAGTTCGCCGTCTGGCAGCCGCACGACACCCACGGCCTGGAGGTCGTCAACGAGGAGGGCAGCCTCTGCTGGGCCGAGTGCTACAGCGTCGACGCCGAACGCGCCAAGACCTTCTACCGGACCGTCTTCAGCTGGCAGGAACAGGACGTGCCGCTCGAAGGCACCTCCTACACCGTCCTCACCCCCGCCGGCGCCGGCAGCGACGACGCCCACGGCGGCATCATGCAGCTCGGCCCCGAACAGACCGCCCGCGGCACCACCTCGCACTGGCTCCCCTACTTCGAGGTTCCCAACGTGGACGCCAGCCTCGCCATCGCCGACAAGCTCGGGGCCACCGTGCGGATCCCCGCCATGGACGTCCACGGCGTGGGCCGCCTCGCCCAGTTCCACGACCCGCACGGCGCCGTCTTCGCCGTCATCACCAGTGCCAAGCCCGGGGAGTGACGGCAAATCACCCCCGAGAAGGGGCCTGAGGGGGCTCTACGGGCAGTGGCGGCGGAGGTGCGGGGAAACAGGGCGCGCCTATCCTCTGATCATGACTGACCTGACGATCCGCCGGGCCACCGCAGAGGACCTGCCGGCGCTAGTGGCCATGCTCGCCGACGACGCCCTGGGTGCCACCCGCGAGAGCCCCGACGACCTCACCCCGTACCGTGCCGCCTTCGCCCGCGTCGACGGCGACCCGCACCAGCACCTGGTCGCCGCCGAGCGCGCCGGCCGGACCGTCGGCACCCTGCAGCTGACCGTGATCCCCGGCATCTCCCGGAAGGGCTCCACCCGGACCGTCATCGAGGCCGTCCGCATCCACGCCGACGAGCGGGGCAGCGGCCTCGGCACCGAACTGATCCAGTGGGCGATCGAGCGTTCCCGCGAACTCGGCGCCGACCTCGTCCAGCTCACCTCCGACGCGACCCGCACCGACGCCCACCGCTTCTACGAGAAGCTCGGCTTCGTCCCGTCGCACGTCGGATTCAAGCTCCAGCTCTGAGGCCTTGAAGTTCCAAAGCCGCGGAAACGCAAAAAGACCCCCTCCCGTCCGGGAGGGGGTCTTTTCGGAATAATTGTTCGGCGGCGTCCTACTCTCCCACAGGGTCCCCCCTGCAGTACCATCGGCGCTGTAAGGCTTAGCTTCCGGGTTCGGAATGTAACC
>NZ_JBFBIR010000080.1:0-30048 GCF_040685715.1 Kitasatospora sp. NPDC088264 | reverse complement strand
GCGCACGAGTTGGGCCACCAGATCGGTCTGCGGGACGAGTACCGGGCTTCGGGTCTGTCTCATCGTCCTGCGGTCGAGGGGAGTCTGCTGGGTGATCACCGGGCTCCGGCGCCGGGTGGTCTGGGGCAGGGTGGTCTGCGGGAGCGGCACTTGCAGCTGATCTCGTCCGTGGTGGGGCACCTCGACCCGGCTCCCACGCATGGTCGGACCTGGGATGAGGCGCGGGAGTTGGCGTCGCCGCATGACCGTGAGCATGTCTGGGTGGACCCGGTTTCGGCCCCGCACGGGACCGGTTCGCACGAGGGCGGCCCGTTGGACGTCGCTCCGAGGGCGAACATCCACGAGGACAACCTGCCGCCGGAGCACCGGCGGTTGGTCAAGCAGCCGGGTTACTCCTCCGGTGACCAGTTCGGTATCTCGGTGGCGCTGCTGAACGATTCGAACCTGCACGTCCTGATCGCGCGGGGGCCGCGCACGGCGGAGGGCCACGCCGTCAACCCCAAGGACAAGTCCCTGGAGATCGAGGCCTTCTACCGCTCCATCGGGATCGACGGGGATCGCATCCACACCGTGGAGGTGCCGACCATGGAGACGGGCCGCCTCTACGAGGTGATGGACGCGGAGGCCCGCCGCATCGTGGCCGAGGACTGGGAGGTGCTTTCCGAGCAGGACCAGGAGGCGGCGGTCAAGAGCGTCACGTTCGGTACTGACAAGGTCGCCAAGGTGTTCTCGGACGAACTGCGCCAGACCGTCCGCGACGCCTGGAAGATGACTCCTGCGCACGATCAGCGGATCGCCGACTGGCTGACGGGCCGTGGGATCACGCTGCCTGCCCGGGGTTCGAAGGTCTTGGTGCTCTGGTCCCGTTTCACCGGCAAGGCCACGCAGTGGGCCGACCTTGGCGGCCGGATGGAGCACGACACCAGTTTCCAAGGCGTGCGGCAGATCCTGCGGGAGGTCGCCCGTGAGCAGGGCATGGTGCTCATCACCGGTGACCCCCATCCTTCTCGGCAGAACAAGTGGAACGAGCTGGTCGCGGAGATGCGCGAGGAGCTCGGGATCGACACCATCCACCACGTCACCGGCTTCTGGAAGGACGGTGGATCGGACCCGTCCGTCTGGACGGAGAACCTCAGGACCGGCCAGTTGAGGCTGTACGACTTCCTGAATCGCCAGTACGACATGAACCACCTCGGGGCCCGTTCCGGCAACCTGGAAGCCGCCGCACTGCTCGGCCACAAGGTCGCGTACCTGGAGGAGAAGGGCTCCAGCGGACGGGAGCGGATGGAGAAGTGGCACGCAAACGACGTGGGGGAGACTGGATTCGGAGGCAAGGCGCCGGGCTACGAGCGGGTGGTGATCCCGACCCCGCCCACCGCGTCCGGCCGGTACACCATCCCGTACGACGAGAAGCACGGCGCCTCCAAGCAGTCGGGGGCGGGCGGTAAGGGCAAGGAGAAGAAGCAGTCGGGTGGGGGCGGCAAGGGCAACCAGCCGCAGGCCAAGCCCAACCACGGTTTCCACCTGAGGGGCGACATCCTCCGGTGGCGCAAGCCCGTCGACGTCTACGGCCAGGAACGCGGCTTCGGGTACGACGCTGTGGCCAAGATCCGGGAGCAGCTGGGGCTTTCGGGTGACCGGCCGCTCGACGCCGGGCAGTTCGCCGCCAACCGCGTCCAGCACCTGCGGAACCGGTACGGCAAGCTGCGCCAGGAGGTCGTGACGGCCTCGGGCGGCGGACGGGCGGTGGAGGATTACCTGGGCAAGTTCGACGAGGTCTTCGCCGACGGGCCGCGGTACGCCGACAACCCCCCGTGGCAGGTGTACCGCAGGATGGCCGAGGAGGGGCTGCCCCTGTTGCCCGAACTGCAGTCGTACCACCGCAGCCTCCACGACGGCGCGTACCTGTACGAGATGGGCTACCAGATCCACGAGGTGCCCCGCGACGGGGACTGTCTCTACCACTCCGTCAACCACGTTATGGGCACGGCCGTCAGCCCTCAGAACGCGGCGATGCTGCGCAACCGCGTCTCCAGGTGGATCGGCCACAACATGGAGCTGGTCACCGCATTCGCGCAGACGCACGGGGCGAAGCCCGATGATCTCGGCTGGATGGTCAAGACGAGGGGGTGGTGGGCCGGGTCGAACGGTGATCTGATCCCGTCGATCGTCGCCTCGGCTCTGGGGGTGCGGCTGCACATCTTCGACGGGGTCAACTGGCACTCCTTGGCGCCGGTACCCGGTGCCCCCGAGGGCAACAGGGACGTCTCCCTGTTCCTCTCCGACAGTCACTACTCCCCGCTGAGCCCTGTCCCCGCTCCGGAAGGGGTACCGGCTGCCGCCAGCACCCAGGAGGGCGATGGGGCTCCGAAGCGGCCGCTTGAGCACAACAGTGACTCGGAGCCGGAGGATTCGGCGGAGAAGAGGCTTCGGCCGGCGCCTTCGGGGGTGTCGGAGGGTTCCGTCATGGTGAATCCGCTGGCGGTGGAGCACGGTGGTGGTATGCCGGTTCCGGGGCCGTTGCATGAGCGGGTGCAGGCGTTGGAGCACCTCGGTCCGGAGGCCCGGCGGGAGCTCGCGGCCGATACCGCTTTTGTGGAGAGTCTGCGGTCGGAGTTGTCGACGGAGGACTTCGCGCAGGCGGCGGCGCGGTTGGTGATCGACGTCGATCCCCGTGTGCATCAGCCGGTTGCTTCGCGGCGTGAGGCTGAGTTGCAGGTCGCGCGGATGTTGCAGGACAAGGAGGTTGCGGCCAGGCTGGTGGCGGCTGGTGTGCGCGTGGTGGTGGTGCCGCGTGATGTGCCGTTGACCGGGGTGGCGGGTTTCGAGAAGCTTCGCGCGCTGGTGGCCGGCGGTGAGGCGGGCAACGGGCGCGGCGTCGAGCAGTTGCGGGGGGCGAACGACGAGCTTGTGGTGGCGATCCCCGAGGAGAACCTGCTCGGTGAGCGGACGTCGGTGGGGCCGCACACTACGCAGCCGGAGGGGTATTCCTCGGCGACTCATGAACTCGCGCACGCGATCATGGAGTTCGGGCTGAGTCGTGAGCAGAGGGCGCTGGTCGAGGAGGTGTACCGGGGCAAGCGTCTCGCCGACGGTCTGGCCGATCTGTTCGGTGAGGAGTCCGTGACGGTCTGGCCCGATGGATCGCGGCGCAATGCTGCGGGTGAGCTGGTCGGCAACTACTCCTCGGCCGATGTCCACGAGTTCTTCGCTCAGCTGAGCAACACGTATCTCGGGACGAACCACGGGAACGATCCGCAGACCGGGAAGCCTCGCAACAACGGTGTCGACTGGGTCCGTGAGAACGAGCCGGAGCTGCTGCCGCTGCTGGAACACCTCTACGGCACCGACCCGCAGTCCGTTCAGGCGCGGCCCTCGAACCAGGTCAGCCGCGCCCGGGCCGAGGAGGAGATGTTCGAGGGTCTCCGGGAGTTCATGGACGGGAGGGCCGAGGAGCAGCGCGTAGAGGAGATGTTCGAGGGTCTCCGGGAGTTCATGGACGGGAGGGCCGAGGAGCAGCGCGTAGAGGAGATGTTCCAGGGCTTCCGGGAGTTCATGGACGGAAGGGGCGAGGAACAGCACATCGTCGTGCCCGAGGAGACGGCGGTCGTGTCGCAGGACACCTCCCACGTCGTCTCCGAGACCGAGTCGGTAGAGCAGGCCGTCGACCACACCGTCTCCCACGACGAGTCCACCACGCAGGAATCGGTGGTCGCCGAAGAGAGCGGCCTGCCGCTGACCACGGACGATGAGGGGGCTGCGCTCCAGCAGACCTCCTCGCACACCGAGGAGACCACCGAGGAGACCACTGAGGGGATCACTGAGGGGATCACTGAGGGGATCACTGAGGGGATCACCGAAGAGTCGCTGACGGTGGCGAACTCCCATGAGGTCACGCAGAGCTCGCAGCAGCAGCAGGATCAACAGCAACAGCAACAGCAGCTGGAGCAACAACAGCAGCAAGAGGTGCAGCCTCCGCCGCCGCCCGCCCCGCTACCGCCGTCCCGTGTCGGCGAGCGCGGGTTGGCCGCGTACGACGTCCTGGTCGCTCTGAACCACGACGACGTGCGGATTCTGAACCAGCTCACCGACCGGTTCGCCGAGGCGCTGCACGGGGACCGGGATGCCGCGCGGACGCTGGCGAACAGCCTGTTCGGCGGCGAGGTGCTGCGGCCGACGGTGTCCGCGTTGTCCCGGGGCGATGTCCGGGAGGTGGACTTCCAGGCGGGCCAGTGGTCCGGCACGGTCCGGATCACGGGTGGCGCGGGGGACGGCACGTACGTCGAGACGGTGTCCGGCTTCGAGTTCGAGTACGGCTCGGAGCAGCAGAGCATGATCGGCGTCACCTCCGACGGGTTGACGCAGGCCAACCTCGGTGTGCAGTTCAAGGCGAAGTTCGGCAGCTCGGGGGATCTCACCGAGACGCTCGGCTATCAGCACGGCTGGCTGCACGGCAGTGCCACCGCCGAGGCCAGCAGGACACTGGCCCGGGGTAAGACCGTCGAGCCGGCGGCGCTGTTCGACACGCCGTTCAACGTGCGGGTGGAGTTCCTGGACGCCCGCCTCCAGGGCGCACCGGGGCCGTGGAAGGTGCCGCAGCCGATCGACCTCGGTTTCACCGGGCGGGTCGCCGTGCCGGTGCGGGAGACCGCGAACGCGCCGCAGGTGCCCCAGGCCCACTACACGGTGCCGCGGGAGACCGCCGAGAACCTGCGGCTGGCCGGCTCGCACATCGTGACCGACGTCTGGACGACCGCCCGCCCGCCGGCGCCCGTGCCGAACGCCGCGGGCGACATCGAGCTCGCCCCGGTGAACCAGCCCGTCGCGCCGGCCGGGCACGGCGCGGCGGCCCTGGCCACGTTCGTGGCGGGCTTCGAGGGCCAGGCCGAGCAGTACTTCGAAGGGCGCTGGCCCGCCCTCAAGCGCAGGCTGCTGGAGGAACTCGACCTCGGCACCCTGCACCAGGAGCTGAAGGGGGTGATGTCCGGCCAGAAGCTGACCATCGTCGACGACAGCCTGACCGGGCCCGCCGCGGTGATCACCATCGGCGGCGGGACCGTCTCCCGGATGCAGCAGGTCCACACCCTGCCGAGCACCGAGTTCAACATCGCCACCGCGACGACCCGTTCGCACGTCGAGCAGAAGACTGGCAGCAAGGACTGGCAGACGCTGCCGTCCTCGGTCGGCAACTGGATCGCCAAGAACGGCGGTGCCGGGGGCGGGCTGGGCGGCCGGGCCGGCCGGGACGACGTCGAGCTCCACGGCTCCGGTGACGACCTGGGGCTCGGCACCAAGGTCAAGAACCCGGCGGTGCTCTTCGAGGGGGCGGCCGACCTGACCGTCACCTTCGGCTGGCGGAGCAGGCTGGCCCAGCCCGCCGACCAGGACGCCCACGTCGATCTGGGTTTCCGGGTGGTGATCGACCAGGCCGAGGCGACCCTCGTCACCCCGGTCGAGGAGGTCGTGCCCGGCACGCAGCCGCCCGTGTTCACCGCTGCTCAGCAGCTCACGCCCCCCGAGCACGCCCACGCGGTGGGAGACGAAGTCCTGGCCCCCCGAGACGAGTTCTGGCAGGGGCTGCCCGACACCGCCACCGTCCGGGACCTGCGCAGCGTCGCCCCGCTGCACGCCGAACTCGACCGGATCGGCCGGGAGGTGTTCGGCGGCGAGCAGGGCTGGTCGGCGGTGCGCGAGGACATCCTGCAGGCCTACTCGCATGCCGCCGTCAGCGCCCACCTGGTCGGGATGTCGCGCGGATCCGAACTGCGCGGTCCCGAGGTCACCCTCGGCCCGTTGGAGAAGATGCACGTCTCCGTCACGGCCCGGGTCACCCGGATCGACCACGTGCGGCCCCAGAGCAACGCCGAGCTCAACCCGATCCGCGAGAGCAGCACCTTCGACTCGTCGCGTCACCTGCGCTCCGACACGAAGACCGTGCAGGGCCAGGGCGGCGGCAAGGGTCCGGTGCACACCCGGGAGGTGCTGGACGCCGCGGGCAAGCCCTTCAAGGACACCATGCAGGGCAACGTCACGGCCTCCGTGGAGTCGCGGGTCCGCGACGGGTGGCGCGGCGGGGAGTCCAGCAAGAGCTACGCGAACGGCAAGTACGGCAGTGCGCAGGAGCTGTTCCGGACGGAGATCACCCTGGACGTGACGGTCAACGGGGAGCATCGCGGGTCGGTCCCGCTCTCCGCCGAACTGAGCCTGGAGCAGGTGCACACGGCGCTGCGCCAGGTCGGCGAGCACGACCGGAACGGCTTCACGGCTCCCTCGGCCCCGCACCAGGAGGTCGCGGAGCAGGTGGCCACGCAGCGGACGGTCACCCGGCTCGGCCAGTCCGACGTGGTGCTGAGCCTCGGCAGGGGCGACACCGCCGTGCTGAGGCAGATCAGGGAGACGCTCGAACGGCAGTCCGGCCACCCGGTGCCCGAGCGCGTCCTGGCGCGGCTCGCCAGGGCGGTCGACCCGTACGGCCTCAAGGCCGCGCTGTCCCGGCTGAGCCGGGGCGAGCGGATCCGGATCCCGGTCGACCTCGACGGGTGGAAGGGAACGGTCGTGGTGGCGGCCGAGCTGATCAACCCCCGGCCGAGGGAGACGCTGGTCACCGGCTTCGAGTTCGAGGTCGGCAGCCAGCAGCGCACCACCACCGGCACCACCTCCGACCTGCGCACCCGGTTCCGGTTCCGGCTCAAGCTCGGGGGTTCCGTCCCGCACGTCGACCTCGCCGGGGAGGCCTCGCACACCCGGGACTTCGTCAAGGGGCTCTCGATCGACCGCACCGGCGGCACCAACAGCCGGGCCAAGGCCACGGAGTTGGCCCGACTGTCCGACTCCACCGCCGAGTTCACCGTCTCGTTCGAGCCGTCGAAGCGGTCGGCGAGGCTTGACGACCTGACCGTTCCGGTGTCGGCCGTGGTGGCCGCGCCGCACCGCACCATTGATCCGGCCGCGCCCGTGCGGCAACTGCCGAGCCACCGGCTCGGCTCCTCCGACGTCGTCACCGCCGTCTACCGGGGGCTGGGCCGGGAGGGGACGGTCCACGAGGTCGTCCAGGATCTGGGCCGCAGGGCCGCGGGCTTCCTGGGCAAGGACTGGCCCGGCATGCAGCGGAAGCTGCTCGCCGAGCTGGACTTCGACCGGCTGCACACCGACCTCAAGTCGGTGATGGCCGGCCACCCCATCGTGGTGAAGCACGGCCGCAGCCGGGCGTGGATCACCGCCGAGGTACGGGAACTGACCCCGACCGGTCCGGCACCGGTGGTCGAGTTCAACATCGGCCACGGCGCCCAGACCTCGCTCACCAGCGCCGACGGCGGGACCAACACCGGCGGCGGCCAGGGCACCGCGATCACCGGCAGCCTGCTGGCCACCACCGACGTGCTGGCCACGGGGGCGGCGTTCGTCGGCGGCGGCAGCGTCACCGGGGCGTGGGGCGTCGACCGGCTGGAGCACGGCAGTGCCAGCACCGCCAGCGGGACGGCCGTCAAGAGCAAGGTGACGGACGGCCGGTCCTACCGCGCGGACGTGGTGCTGAAGGTCGAGTTCGAGCGCAAGCCGGCGGTGAGCCTGGCCTCCCCGCACAAGATCCGCCCCAGCCGCGAGGCACGGGAGCAGATGTTCCGACGGCAGGACAGGGAGCGGCAGGACGCCGGCGGCAGCGCCGCCCCGTCCAAGTTCCAGGCCCTCAACCGGGAGCTGGTCAGGACCGGGGACCGCCTCGCCCGCGTCGGCCTGTACCGGCGGACGGTCGTCGAGACGCGGATCCACGCCGACGTGCTGCTGGAGTCCGGCCGGGGCGAGCCCGTCCGGCCGCCGCGTCCGGACGATCCCGACCGGCAGTTGCCCCCGATCCCCCCGGCCGTGCCGTCCGCGACGCAGGTCGTCCGGCGGCCGCCGGAATCGGTGTTCACCCACGGGGTGCACGAGACCGGCGTCGTGCGCTGGCTCGACGACACCTCCGGCGTGCGGGACCTGCTGACCGTGTTCGGTGAGCGCTTCTTCCGCGAGGGGACGTGGTCCTGGCTGGAGTCCGTCGCCCGGAACACCCACAGCCACGCGCAGTTGTCCGCCCTGTTCGGGTCGGTCGCCCGGGGCCGGGAGATCCTGCCGCCGTCGGAGGAGCACCCGAACGCCCCGCGCCGCGACGCGGTGGTGCAGGACGGCCGGACCATCGAGACCCCGTCGGCCGGCAAGCGCCTGTTCGTCGACGACGCCGGCATCAGCGCCACCATCTCGATCGTCCAGTTGGAGTACCACAGCGACAACCGGGTGGCCGCCTTCAGCCCGGCCAACGACTCCACCAGCGGCGGGCGGCACACCCGTCTCGACTGGCGGCGGTGGAACGTCCAGGGCCAGCTCGGCGCCAAGTTCGGCGCCAAGGGCGCCGCCGAGTTCACCACCGGCGTCGTCGGTGGGGGCGGCCACCGGTGGCGTGAGGGGCCGTCCGCGGGCTCCTCCGGGAAGACCGTGGCCAACGCCAAGATCCCCACCCCGGCCGCCCGCTACGTCGGCCAGGCCGAGGTCCAGCTGACCTTCCGGGACGGCGACCGGACCGAGACCGTGCAGGGCCTCGTCCCGATCGAGATGGAGATCCCGATCAGCGAGACGACCGTCGTCCAGTCGGTGAGCAACCACCGGGTGCTGTACTCGGTCCTGCACCCCGAGGGGCAGACGATCAGCCGCGGCTCCACCGCCGACGCCGTCGCCGAGACGCTCGCCACGCCCCTGCCCGGCCCCGCCAACGGGGTGCACTACCTCGCCGACCTGAACGAGCGGGGCACCCCCGCCGCGCAGGCTGTCCTGGAGGCGCTGAGCCACCTCCCGGCGGATCCCCGGTACTTCACCCTCGCCTACCACACCCTCCAGCACGACGGGGCGCCGACCTGGCTCGGCAGGGAGCTGAGCCCGGAGGAGATGGCGGGCGCGCTGCTGCGGCTGGCCGAAGGCGGCCAGTGGCAAGGCGAGCCGCTGCGCTTCCTCTCCTGCAACTCCGGTTACCGCCCTCCCGGCCCCGAGGGAAGCGCCGAGCGCCAGGCCTCCTACGCCGACAGGACCCTGCTCGCCCTCCACGAGGCGCTCGCGGCCCGCCGGGCCTTCGCCGAGGCCAACAACCTGCCCCTCAGCCCGGCGCTGGAGCGCCTCGGCCGCCCCGAGGCCTTCGCCGCCGGGGGCCTGGTCCACCTCACCGGCGGGGACCAGCCCCGCATGGTCGTCGCCGCGCGCGTCGGCTACACGGGGAACGGCCTCCCGAGGGTCGAGGGGGCCGGCGACTGGTACCACCTGGCGGTCACCGAGCACGGCACCGTCCAGTCCACCGCACATGGCCAGGAACTCCTGCGCCCGGACGAGGAGCCCGTCCCCCAGGCCACCGAGCACGACCCCATCGACCCGGACCAGCCGGTGCCGGTCGTCCTGGGCGACGTGGGCCAGGTCGGCGTCGGACATCTGGGCGATGAGGATCAGGTCGTCGCCGGGCATGCGGGCGATGAGGACCAGACCGCCGCCGGATCTTCGAGCAGCGACGGCGATTCCGTCTACTCGGTCCTGATGACCTTCCACGTGACGGTGCCCCTGCCGGTGGCGGAGACCCCGGCCGCGCCGAGGCCCCCGGCCGAGTGGTCGGTTCAGCGCACCCGCGCCTTGGAACTGCTCCAACCGCCGAAGCGGAACCGGATCGAGGGGGAGGTGTACGGCCCGACGGACGGCGGCGGCGCACCCGGGTCGAGGAGGCTGGAACGGCTGGCGTACGACTACGGCACCGGAGAAGCGGCCCGCACCGCGCTGGAGCTGCGGCTGCGTGATTCCGCCACCGTGGCCACGGTGGCCGTCACCCGACCGGGCGGCTTCGCCGAGGTGTGGACCGTCCGCGGGAACACCGAGGAGGAGGGAGGCGGCCTGCGCTGGGAGCTCAAGGAAGCACAGGAGAACGTGGAACAGTCCGCCAGCGCGGTCGTTCCCCCGTCGATCACGCCCGACACCCACCTGTGGGTGACGGCGTCCGGTGACCACGTATCGGCGGACGGTCTGAAGCTGCTTCCGAAGACGACTTACACCATCAGGGCGGAGAACTCCGGCGACATGTACCACATGCGCGCCGCCCTGGTCGCCTATCCGGACCGCGGCCTGGTGATCTGGAACGTCACCGAAGCCACCAAGGGCCAGGTCGAACAGATCATCAATCTGCATGACGACCTGATCCGGTCGGGGCGCACGGTGGTGTACACGACCGAGACGCAACTGCCGAGCAAGTTCGGTCGCAACGAGACCGACGCGTCGGAGGATCTCGCCGCCTACCTCAAGCGGCCGCTCGTCGCCGACCATCTGAAACTGGTCAACAGTGCCGTGCCGTCCGCGACGAGGAACGCGGAGACCAAGGAGCAGGTGCAGGTGCAGGTGCAGGAGCTGACACGGGCCGTGGGCATGGTCGAGAAGCGCACCGCGAACTATCAGGATCCGACGGGCGAGGTGACGTTCCAGGACGCCCGGGTGACGGAGTTCGCCCGTGGCTACGGGCACTACACCCCGGAAGAGGGCGAGGCCTTCCGGCGGGACCTGGCGAATCCGGACTTCGGGGGCTTCGAGGAGGGGAAGAAGTACGTGCTCGTGGTGTACCGGGGCAGCGGTCACAGCGGCCGGGCCGGCGCCAACGCACCGGCCCTCGACACCGGTACGGAGGGCGTGGTGCAGATCATCGAGCAGGCCAAGGCGGCGCTCGGGGACGGTCACACGATCGTTCCGATGGGCGAGGAGCCCGCCGTCTGGGAGGGGCCGGCCCTGCGGGAGTACTGGAACTGGCCGTCGGTCGGGAACCGCCGCAAGGAGCTCGCGCTCCTCAAGTACCTCTCCGACACGTACGAGGTGGTCGGAGCGGTCGGCATGCGCAGCGGCGTGATGGACGAGCTCTCCTTCGCCGGAATCAAGATCGTCTCGATCGACATCAGCCCGCACCGCAACGAGGGCGACGGGCTGCCGAACCTCAAGCAGTCCAAGGGATGGACGCGCGGACTGAAGTTCGAGGAAGCCATGGGGCGGAACTACGGCCGGGCATTCATCACCGAGGCGAGGGCGAATGACCGGATGCTCGAAGGCGCGTTCCCCGGAAAGTTCCTGGGGGGCGATCCGAAGGTGATTCGAAGTGCGATCGAATTCTATCTGGGCCGTCACGAGAGGCCCATGGAAGTCGGGCACGAGTCCCACCCGCACCTGGCGGATCCCGTGCGCGTGGGCCTGGATCAGATGAAGGCCGTCGAGGAGATGACCGGCTTCGAACTGGCGAAGCAGACCCTGCCCTACCTGCGTGAATTCAACGAATTCAAGGAGCGCCTCGCTCCTGACGCGTGGGAGCAGGTGGAGGGGCAGCTGGCTCTGGCGGAGGACATGGCGCACGAGATCGAGTCGGCGGCCGCCAAGGTCTGCGCGACTGCCGTGCCGGAGTTCGGCGCCAACGGACTCAAGGCGCTCGGAGTCACCTGGATAGCCGACAACCACTGGAAGGTCCTGGCGGAGGACTACACCGGAACCATCGACAAGAAGGTCAGCAACGCCGCTTTCAAGGCGATCAGGGAGGGGCTGGAGGAGGCTCTCGCCGAGTACTTGACGAGGCAGGCCAACCCCGGGGTGGACGAGAAGACCATCAAACAAATGCGGAAGGGTTTCTGGACCCCGGAAGTCAAGGAAATGGTCCGGAAATTGACCGAGGACCAGCTGAAGAGGATCTACCAGATCTGCCGTGAGCAGTACAAGGCCCCGTCGGACGAAGACGGCGAGGCCCCGGCCGGATGATCCGGCCGGGGCCCGCCCCGGGGGCCTTGGCGGCTCAGCCGCCGAGGCCCCGCAGGGTGTGGTAGACGCCGCAGGCCTGGAGGGCGAGCGGAAGCAGGGAGAGGGCGCTGAGGGTGTGCAGGATGTCGGCGATCCGGCCCCAGTAGGGGAGCAGGCGCCGGCCGGGGACCGTCCAGGCGACGACCAGCAGGGCGACGGCCACCGCCAGCAGGCCGCCCAGCAGGCCGAGCCGCTCGGCGGGCGAGGCCGTGTGCGCCGCCCGGGAGACCAGCACCAGGCCGCCGTAGACCCCGGGCAGCAGGATGCTCAGCCGCTGGCGGATGCTGCCGACGGCCCGGCCGTGCAGCAGGAGCAGCAGGCTGAGTGCCGCGGCCTCGGCCGGGCCGGCCCAGCCGTCGGTGAAGGCGAGGACGGTCAGGCAGGCCGCGCAGACGGCGCCGATCGCCGTGTAGAGGGCCATCAGGTAGTCATCGGCGATCAGGGCGCGCGGCAGTACGGCGGCGGCCGGGACGGGCTCGATGTTCTCCTGCAGTTCCTCGGCGTTGCGCGGGAGCATCGGCAGCCGCAGACCGGAGAGCCGGAAGGCGAACGACGGCACGAAGGCGCCGATCAGGACGGCCACCACCGCGACCACGGCGACCAGCTTGCCGAGCGTCAGCCCCGCCAGCACCAGCACCCCCGCCAGCACCCCGAGCACCGCGACCAGCACCACCCCGAGGAAGAGCGGGGCGGCCCCGCCCACCGCCGCCAGGGCCAGCACCGCCGCGCCGGCCCCGGCGGAGGCGGCCGCCAGCACCCGGGCGCCGAGCAGGTCGTCCCCGCCCGGGCCGCTGGGCAGCAGCAGGGCGGCGAGGCCCAGGTACGGGACGGCGGCGGCGCCGAGCGCGGCGCCCGCGCCGGCGTCGGCCATGGCCCGGGAGGCGCTGGCGGCGCCGAGCAGCAGCAGGGCCGCGACGGCCGCCGCGGCGGCCTGGCGCGGGCCGGCGGGGCCGGGCAGGGCGAGCAGCACCCAGGCGGCGGCGAGGGCCGTGAGGGTGACGGCGAGAGCGAGGCGGCGGGTGAGGGCGGGGCGCCAGGTGTCGCCGCGCTCGTTCATGCCGGAGGCCACGCCGTCGACCAGGTCGTCGAAGTGGACCGGCGGCAGGGCCTGGTGGCGCGGGCGCAGGTGGACCGCGTCGCCGTCGTGCAGCTTCAGCGCCTCGGTGCTCTGCTCCTCGTCGAGCGGATCCTCGCCGAGCCGTTGCAGCACCCAGCCGCCGTGCTCCAGCCCGGTCTCGGCGAGGTCCGGGCCCGCGTGGCCGAGGATGGCGGGAAGCAGGTCGCCGAGCGGTACGTCGGCCGGGACGGCCAGCTCGAAGACCACCTCCGGCGCGTGGAACCTCAATCGGCACAGTCCTGCGACGACACTGCTGCTCACGCCAGTCCTCCGGCTCGGTGGTGTTCTCCGCTCGGTTGAACGGGCGGCTCGGCGCGCCGCGTTCAACCGCGGTTGAACCCCGGGTGCCACGCCGTCCGTGAGCCAGAGGGACGGCTGTCGCAGTGAGGAGCCCGTCACAGTGAGGAGCCCTGAGTGAGCGTTGTGCTGGTCACCCGGACGCCCCGGCGCCCGGGGCCCGAGATGCCGGACGGCGAGATCCAGTTGCAGGAGCCGCCGGGTCTGCCGGAGAAGCAGAGCGGCATGGCGAGCGTGATCAGCATGGCCCCGATGGCGCTCGGCTCGCTGTCGATGGTCTTCATGTTCCTGCACCCGGGCGGCGGCGAGGGCGGCGGTGGCGCGCTCAGCTACCTCGCGATGGGGATGATGGCGCTGTCCGCCGTCGGCATGCTGGTCACCCAGCTGATCCGCGGCTCCAGCGACCGCAAGCAGCAGTTGCGCGGCGAGCGCCGCGACTACCTGCGCTACCTCTCCCAGGTGCGCCGCCAGGTGCGGCGTTCGGTCGACGCCCAACGGCAGGCGCTCGCCTGGCGGCACCCGGCCCCGGACGAGCTGTGGTCACTGGTGGGCACCACCCGGCTGTGGGAGCGGCGGGCCGCCCACCCGGACTTCAGCGACGTCCGGATCGCGGTCGGCGCCCAGCGCCTGGCCACCCCGCTCGCCCCGCTGGCCACCAAGCCGGTCGAGGACCTGGAGCCGCTGTGCGCGCACGCGCTGCGCCGCTTCATCCACGCCTACGGCACCGTCGCCGACCAGCCGATGGCGATCCACCTGCGCGGCTTCGCCCAACTGCTGCTGCGGGCCGAGGACCCGGAGGCCGCCCGCGCCCTGGTGCGCGCCGTGCTCGCCCAGCTCGCCGTCGTGCACGGCCCGGACGAACTGCGCATCGCCGTCGTCACCGACGCCGAGCGGCGCACCTCCTGGGACTGGGCCAAGTGGCTGCCGCACGCCCTGCACCCGACCGACACCGACGGCGCCGGCCCGGTCCGGCTGGTCGCCGGCAGCCTCGGCGAGGTCGAGCAGCTGCTGGGCGAGGAGTTCACCAGCCGCCCGGGCTTCGAACCGGACGCCGTGCCCAACCGGGACGAGCCCTTCACCGTCCTGGTGCTCGACGGCCCCGGCGCCCACACCGGCAGCCGCGCCGCGCTCACCGGCTACCGCAACGCCGTCCTGATCGACCTGTCCGACAGCCTGGAGTGGCGCGCCGCCCGCACCACCCTGCGGCTGCGGATCGACGACGGACGGCTCGCCATGATCGGCGCCGACCGCAACCGCAAGGACGTCGTCACCGACCTCGGCCGCCCCGACGCGCTCGCCGTGCCCGCCGCGACCCGCCTCGCCGCGCTGCTCGCCCGCTACCGCATCGCCGACGGCGTGGACGTCGCCGAGCCGCTCGCCACGGACTTCGACCTGACCGCCCTGCTCGGCATCCCCGACCTGAACACCCTGGACGTCGAGGCGCTCTGGGGCCAGCGCGGCATCGCGCAGCGGCTGCGCGTCCCGCTCGGGCTCGGCCCGGACGGCCGCCCGGTCGACCTCGACCTGAAGGAGTCCGCGCAGGGCGGCATGGGCCCGCACGGCATGCTGATCGGCGCCACCGGCTCCGGCAAGTCCGAACTGCTGCGCACCCTGGTGATGGCGCTCGCCGTCACCCACTCCTCCGAGGTGCTCAACTTCGTCCTGGTCGACTTCAAGGGCGGCGCGACCTTCCTCGGCCTGGACGGCCTGCCGCACACCTCCGCCGTGATCACCAACCTGGCCGACGAGGCCGCGCTGGTCGACCGCATGCGCGACGCCCTGCACGGCGAACTCATCCGCCGCCAGGAGCTGCTGCGCGAGGCCGGCTACGCCTCGCTGCTGGACTACGAGACGGCGCGCGCCGGCGGCGCCGCGCTGCGCCCGATGCCCACGCTCTTCGTCGTCGTCGACGAGTTCAGCGAACTGCTGTCCGCGCACCGGGACTTCATGGAACTCTTCGTGATGATCGGCCGGCTCGGCCGCTCGCTCGGCGTCCACCTGCTGCTCGCCTCCCAGCGCCTCGACGAGGGTCGGATGAGCGCGCTGGAGTCCCACCTGTCCTACCGGATCGGCCTGCGCACCTTCTCCGCGATGGAGAGCCGCGGCGTCCTCGGCGTCCCCGACGCCTACCAGCTGCCCTCCCAGCCCGGCAACGGCTTCCTGCGCAGCGACATCTCCACCCTCACCCGGTTCAAGGCCGCCTACGTCTCCGGGCCGTACCGGCCCAAGCGCCGGGCCTCCCAGCAGGCCGCCCTCGCCGGGCAGGTCGTCGCCTACGGCACCGACTACGTGCTGCCGCGTCACCTCCCGGCGACCGCGGCCGAGCCCGAGGAGGAGCAGGCGTCCGACGGTTCGCTGCTGGAGGTCGCCGCCGGCCGGCTGCGCGACGCCGGACCGCCCGCCCACCGGGTCTGGCTGCCGCCCCTGGACGTCCCGCCCACCCTCGACGAACTGCTGCCGCCGCTCGTCCCGCACCCCGAACGCGGCCTCACCACCGAGGACGAGCGCTCCCACGGCTCGCTCGGCCTGCCGGTCGGCATCGTCGACCGCCCTTTCCAGCAACTGCGCGACCTGCTCACCGCCGACCTGGCCGGCGCCGGCGGGCACGTCGGCATCGCCGGCGCCCCGCAGAGCGGCAAGAGCACCATGCTGCGCACCCTGATCACCGGCCTCGCCCTCACCCACACCCCGCGCGAAGTCCAGTTCTACTGCCTGGACTTCGGCGGTGGCACGCTCTCCGCCCTGCGCGGACTGCCGCACCTCGGCGGCGTCACCGGCCGGCACGACGGCGAACGGGTGCTGCGCACCGTCGCCGAGGTCAACGGCATCATCACCCGCCGCGAGCAGTACTTCGCCGAACTCGGCATCGACTCCATCGCGTCCTTCCGCCGCCGCAAGGCCGCCGGGGAACTGCCCGACGACCCGCACGGCGACGTCTTCCTCGTCATCGACGGCTGGAACACCCTGCGCCAGGAGTTCGGCGACCTCGTCCAGCCGCTCACCCTGATCTCCCAGCGCGGCCTCAACTACGGCGTCCACCTGGTCATCGCCACCACCCGCTGGGGCGAGATCAGCGGCGGCCTGCGCGACCAGTTGCAGACCCGCTTCGAACTGCGGCTCGGCGACTCCGTCGACTCCGTCATCAACATGCGCGCGGCCGCCAAGGTCCCCAAGCTGCCCGGCCGCGGCCTCACCGACGAGCAGCTGCACTTCCTCACCGCCCTGCCCCGGATCGACGGCTCCGGCGACACCGACGACCTCGGCGACGGAGTGGCCGACCTGGTCGACGCCGTCGCCGCCCACTGGACCGGCCCACGGGCCCCCGAGGTCAGGATGCTCCCGCTCACCCTCGACGCCGCCGGGCTCCCCGCCCCCGAGGGCCGGCTGCGCGTCCCGATCGGTCTGGAGGACACCGAGGTCTCGCCGCTGTGGCACGACTTCGAGGAGAACCCGCACCTGCTGGTCGTCGGCGACAGCGAATCCGGCAAGACCAACCTGCTGCGGCTCATGATCAACGCCATCACCTCCGCCTACACCCCCGCCGAGGCGCGGATCATGCTGGTCGACTACCGGCGCGGCCTGTTCGACGCGGTGCCCCAGGAGTACCAGCTCGGCTACGCGGTGGCCGTCGACAAGCTCCGCCAGATCGTCGACGGCGCCTCGCGCGCCATGAAGAACCGCATCCCGCCCGCGGACATCACCCCCGCCCGGCTCAGGCTGCGCGACTGGTGGACCGGGCCCGAACTGTTCATCCTCGTCGACGACTACGACCTCGTCGGCTCCACCAGCGGCGCCCACCCCTTCGCGGCCCTGCTCGAAGACCTCTCCCAGGGCGCCGAGATCGGCCTCCACCTGGTCGTCGCGCGCGGCGCCAACGGCGTCGGGCGAGCTCTCGGCGACCCGCTGATGCGCAAGCTCCAGGAGGTCAACTCGCCTTCCCTGCTGCTCTCCTGCCCGCCCTCGGAGGGGTACCTGTTCGGCAACGTCAAGCCCCGGCAGTTCCCCGCCGGGCGCGGCCTCTACATCACCCGGCGACGCACCGTCCAGGTGCAGACCGGGCACGTGGCGGACGAACCGGAGGCCGGCCGGTGACCGCCTCCACGCTGCGGGCGCTCGGCCCGCACTACGTCATCGCGCCGCCCGGCGCGGAGGCCGCCGGACTGGCCGAAGCCCTCGCGCCCGTCGGGGCCGAACCCGGCGCGCTGCTGCTGCTGGCCGCCGCCGCGGACGCCGCGCCCGTCCTGCTCGCCTCGCTCGACGACCTCGTACGGGCGGCGGGTGAGCGCGGCGCCGACGTGCTGGTGCTCGCCGCCTCGGGACTCGCCGCGATCGGGCCGGACGGACGGCGGCCCGCCGAACTGCTCGCCGCCCGCTCCGGGCTGACGATCGTGGCGCCCGACGCGATGGTCAGCATCGAGCCGGACGGAACGCTGTCGGCCCCGGACGGCTCCTGGTGGCGCTGCCCGCCGGGCGGCGCCCAGCTCCGGGCCGAACCGCTCGGCGCGCGGTGGCCCGCCGCGGCCGCCATCACCCCGCTGACGCGCGATGCGTACTGGGTCACCGAAATCGCGGGCCGGGCGCGGCCCGCCGCGCTGGACCACGCGGCCGCGACCGACGGCGGACTGCTGCTCGTCCTCGGCGAACCGGCCGGGCGGCTGCCCACCGGGGCCCAACTCGCCAACGCCGCCGCGCTGCTGCTCGGGACGGTCGCGGAGGACGCGCGCCTCACCCTGAGCGCGCCGTGGGCCGCGCCGGTCGAGCTCATCGAACTCGCGGCGGTCGCGGCGGCCTCGCTGGGGCGCGAGGTCCGGGCGGCCGTCGGCCTGCCGGTACGGGGCGCGGCCGGGCTGCGCCACGTCCACCTCGCCGCGGACGGCACCGAAGGGTGGGAGCCCTACCTCACCGAACTGGTCGCCTGCCCGACCGACCGCACCGTCACGGCCGTCGGCTGGCGCAGCCGGCCCGACCTGCCCGCCGCCCCCGGGCCCGCGCGCTACCCGGCCTTCCCCGGCTGGGAACTGGAAGCCGTCGCGGCCGGACTCTGGCTCCGCCCGGCCGCCACCGCGGACCGCGGCCCCCGCCTTCGGAGGCCCGACCCGGCCGGCCCCGCGCTGGTCGTCGGGTCCCCGGGACGCCCCGTCCCCGAGACACTCTGGGACCACCTCGGGGCCGTGCTCGGCTCGCTCCCGCCGGCGCCCGCGCGCCTCGCCCTCGCCGTCGAGGGGACGCTGGACGTCGAGTCCGGGGCGGTCGGGCGTTTCTGCGCCCGGCTGTACGGGCTCGACTGGGTCGGACCCGCCGCTGCTTCGGCTGCCGTGGCGGCGCCCGGCCCGGAGGCGGCGCCCGCGCTTGCGGCGGGGCCCGTAGCTGTACCTGAGCCCGCGTCGGTGGAGCTCGGAGCGTCGGCGGAGGCGGACCCGGCGCCGCTACCGGTGTCGACCGAGCCCGGGGCGCCGGAGCCGGTGGCCGCGACCGGTCCGGTGTTCGAGATCGAGACGGAGGCTGGGACCGGGACGGAGACCGAGACCAGGACGGAGTCCGAAGCCGGGATTGGGACGGAGAGCGGGATCGAGACGGATCCGGTGGCCGTACCGGTCCCTATGGCCACGATGGGGGTCTTCGGAGGAGAGCCCGGGGAACGCCCCGCTTCCCCTCCCACCCCCGAGCCCGCCCCCGGGCCGACTGCGGCCGCGGTGGGCGACACCGGCACGACGGTGGCCCCGGACGCCGGCCCCGGCCCGGCCGTGGAGCCGGGGGCGAGCGTCGCACCCGGGGGAGGAGACCGGACGCCGCCCGACGGGGAGGCCGGCCCCGGGCCCGCGCCGGCAGCCGCTTCGGAGGAGAGCATCCCCGTAGCGGAGGAGGTGCCGACCCCTGCCCCGGCACTCGACCCTGAGCTGGCCGTGTCCACGGAGGCCGCCGAGTCCACGGAGCCGCCGGGAACCATGGCGGGCCAGGCCGGGGCACACTCGACGCCCGAGCCTGCGGCCGGCTCCACGCCAGTGCAGGCCCCGGGGCCTGCCCCCGAGCAGGTCCCCGAGCAAGCTCAGGCGCAGTCGACCGCCCCCTTGTCGGACCTGGTCGAGCTCTCCACCCCCGCCGAGGACCGCGCGGCCCTGGTCACCCTCCTCGGGCCCGCCTACCAGCGCTTCGTCCGGCGGGCCGAGGACGTCGCGACCCGCCTGCCCGGCCTGCGGGCCCGGGCCGACGAGGGCGATCCGCGGCCCGAACTGGTCGCCGTGCTGCTCCACCACACCGACTCGACCGTCCTCGCCGAGCGTGCCGAGCTCCGCGCCGCGGCGCGGTCGGGCGCCCCGGGCCCGTTCGGCCCGTACCTGCGCTGCCTCGCGGCCGGGCTCCGGCGGCTGCCCAGCCACTACGGAGGCGTGCTGGTGGCGGGCCCGGTCGAGTCGGCCGACCTGGCCGCCTACACCCCGGGAACCGTGGTCACCGAGCGGGCCCCGGTCAGCGGCCTGGCGGCGCCGGGCGCGGACTTCGGCGAGGACGTCGGGGTGGAGTTCGCCATCTGGTCCGTCGGTGGCCGCCGCAGCTCGGTCTTCGGCGAGCCGGGCGACCAGCCGACCGTGATCTTCGCCCCGGGGACGGAGTTCGAGGTGGTGGACGTCGACCTGCCGGACGAGACGACCGGGCGTCCGGCCCGCGTGCTGCTCCACGAGATCGGCGGCGTCCGCCCGCGCCCCGACCGCCTGCGCAGTTGGCTGGCCCGGCGCGACGCCGTCGCTCCCGCCGACCGGATCCGCCCCGCCGACCCGGCCCGCTACCTCCTGGACCTCGGCGGCGCGGCCGGACGGTGACGTCCTGTGGGGGCCGGGCGGCCGCGTCGTGGCGCGGATCACCTGGTCCGAGGCGCGGCACCGGCGCCCCTCCCACTCTCCCCGGCCGGTGGTGGGCCCTGGCCCCGACCCGGCCGGTCGGGCCGTCGGCCGACGGACCGGCACCGCGATGAACCCGGGGCGGCCTTCCGTCCGTCGGACGAAGCGTAGGGGCGAACCGGCGGGAGGAGTGCGGGATGAGCGGGACGAGCGGGACGATGCGGGACGACTTCCGGTTGGCGTCGGTGTTCGACGCCGTGGACCCGGTGACGGGGCCGGGCTTTGGGCCGGACCGGCCGAGGATCGAGGAGCGCGCGGAGCGCGAGGCACTCGTCGGCTACCTGCGCGCGGGCGCGCCCGTGCTGCTGACGCCGATGCTGATGGACGACGTGGTGGACCGGCAGCGGCGCTCCATCGTCCCGATGGGCTTCCGTACCGACGGGTCCTGGATCTGGACCGACACCGTGACGTACTACCTGGAGGAGTACGGGCTGGCGCCCGACCCGGAGCTGCTCGCTCACGTCCGCGCGCAGGGCGACGGTCCGTGGGCGGCGCCGGACGCGGCGGTGCTGGAGCGGGCGGTGTCCTTCGTCCTGACCCCGCCGGACTCCGACGAGGAGCCGGTCTGGACGGTCGGCTCGTAGCGGCTGAACCGGTTCGGCCACTCCGTCCGTACCTCCCCACAGGAGTGTCGTCGAGTGCAGGGGATGCATGGTGGCCGAGGAGAAGCGCGGCGAGGCGGGGCGGACGGGCGCCGGGTTCCAGCTCCCGGAGGTGAACTGGGCCCTGGCGGCGGAGGTCGAGCCGCCGGAGGGTGCGTCGGCGGCGGCCGCCTCGGAGGGAACCGCCTCGGCGAAGGGTGAAGCGGCGGAGGCGGGTTCCGGCGCCGCGACCGCGGTGCTGCCCGCACAGCCGGAGCGCGAGCAGCCGGCTGCACCTCCCGCCGTCCCGCCCGTGCCCGCACCGGCCACGGCCACGACGACCGCAGCACCCGCCACCGCAGCACCCACCGCCGCCGGGACGCCCGAGGCGGTGGCCGCCGCGAGCGTCGCCGAGCCCTCCACCGACACCGGCACCGACCAGGGCCCCCGGCCGGGCCGGGTCTCCCGCCCGATGATCGCGGCGGCCGTCGCCGTCGGCCTGGTGCTGGTGGGCACTTCCGTGGTGGTGACCCAGCTCGGCGGCAACGAGCACAAGGGCGGCCCGGCCCAGGCGGACGCCCCGCCCGGCTACGGGCAGAGTGGTGGGGACGGCGGCAACGGCTTCGTCCCGAACTTCGACGAGCACGGTGGTACCAGCGGCTCCGGCGGCACCCCTGCCCCCGGTCAGCCCGACGCGGTGGTCCCGGCCGCGGACGCCGGCACGGGCACGCCCGCCCCGGGCGACCAGCCGGCCTCGGCCCCGAACGGCACCGGAAGCAGCGGAGGCGCGGGAGGCACTGCCGCTCGATCCGGCGGAGCCGCTAACTCCGGTGGTGGAAACGCGAGTTCGACCACCGCTCCAGGTCGCGCCCAGGGCGGCTCCGGCTCCGGCTCGGGTTCCGGCTCGGGTTCCGGTTCCGGTGGCGCCGCCGCTGCCGCCGCAGGTGGCGCGGCGGGGAGCGCGGCCGGTGGCGCCGCCAACCCCGCCCCGCAGAACCCCGCGCCGCAGCAGCCGGCCCCGCAGAACCCCGCGCCGCCGCCGGCTTCCCAGCAGCCCGCGCCGCCGCCCCCGCAGAAGGCCGCGCCCACCGTCGTGGTCACCGGCCCGTACTGCGGCAACAAGAGCGGCGTGTACAGCCAGAAGGGCTGGTTCGACCAGGGCGACTCCGGCTGGCGGAGCAACTCCGGCGGCTACAGCGGCGACGGCTGCAACGGGACGTACACCTCGGTGCCGATGTCCGGGGACGGCTCGGACGACAAGAACTCGGTGGTGTGGACCTTCACCGTGGACAAGGTCACCAGCTGCACCCTGGACGTCTACATCCCGGCCAGCGGGGACGTGAAGAAGGTCGGCGGGAACCCGACCTACTACACCGTGCAGAGCGGCAGCGGGTCGAGCGACTTCAAGATCAACCAGACCTCCAACCAGGGCCGTTGGGTCGGCGAGGGCACCTTCCAGTACCGCGGCTCGCTGTCCGTCACCCTGCACACCCGCGGCCAGGACTGGGTCGGCGGTAACAAGACCTACGCCCACCACGCCGCCAGCGCCATGCGCGTCACCTGCACACCCTGACCTGACCCTCATCCTCCGAGCAGGTCACGAACGAACGCCCCACGACGAAGGGAACCCCCAGGCATGTCGCGCCCGGTGCTGACGGTCTGCGCGGAGCAGCGGGAACGCGGCTCCTACCGTACGATCGGCGAGGCCCTCCAGGCAGCCCGCAGCGGCGCGGTGATCTCCGTACGCCCCGGCCGGTACGAGGAGAACCTGGTGCTCACCAAGGTGGTGACCATCACCGCCGAGGACGTCCGGGGCAGTGTGCGGATCAGTCCGCGCCGTGGCTCGGTGGTCCAGGTCCTGGCCGAGGCCGTCCAGCTGACCGGCCTGGTGATCCAGGGGCAGGACGACGACCTGCCTGCCGTCGACGTCCCGCGCGGCCAGCTCGCGCTACAGGACTGCGAGGTGATCGGCAACGCCTGGACGGCCGTCCTCACCCGCCAGCAGGGCGAACTGGCCATGCGCGGCTGCCGGGTGGTCAACACCGCCGGCGCCGGGCTGGTCGAGACCTCCACCGGCGCCAGCGTCATCGAGGACAGCGTCATCGAACACCTCGGCACCTCCGCCCTGGTGATCGGCGAACGGGCCAACCCCACCGTGCGGCGCTGCGTCCTGCGCGACGCGCGCGGCAACGGCATCTGCGCCAACGGGGAGGCGCGCGGAGTCATCGAGGACTGCGAGATCTCCGCCACCGACAAACCCGCCGTGGCCCTGGAGGAGCAGAGCACCACCCGCCTGCTGCGGACCGAGGTCCGCGACAGCGCGGTCGGCGTCTTCCTCGGCTCCACCGCGCGGGTGGTGCTGGAGGACTGCACCGTCACCGCCGTGCGCGGCCACGGCTACGTCCTCACCAACGGCACGGACCCCCTGCTGCGCCGCTGCCGCGCCGTCCGCAGCCAGGGCCACGGCCTGCACATCGCCGGCCGTGCCCGCGGCACCTTCGAGGACTGCGAGGTCACCGCCGCCGCGCAGGCCGGCATCCACGTCGACGAATCGGCCAGCCCCAGCCTGGTGCGGGCCGTGGTGCGCGACAGCGAGACCGACGGCGTCGACCTCACCGGGGAGAGCGCCGCGGAGTTCGACCGCCTGGAGGTGCGCGACGCGGCCGGCGCCGGCATCGTCATCCGTGACGGCGCCAACCCGCTGCTGCGCCGCATCACCGTCACCGACGCCGGTGGCCACGGCGTCGAGGTGGTGCGGGACGGGCGCGGCCGGATCGAGGACGCCACCGTGCTCGACGCGGGCAAGAACGGCATCCGGATCGCCGACGGCGCCAACACCTACCTCGGCGGCAGCCTCGTGCGCGGCAGCAAGGCCTGCGGCATCTCGATCGGCGCCGAGGGCATCGCCACCCTGCGCGACGTCGAGTCCGCCGACAACGCGTTCGACGGCGCGAGCGTCGAACACGGCGGCGAACTCACCGCGACCAGGACCAGGCTGCGGGCCAACCGCCGCCACGGGCTCCACCTGCTGCCCGGCGCCCGCGCCACCCTCACCGGCTGCCAGCTGACCGACAACACCGTGGACGGCCTGCGCTCGGAGTCCGCCGAACCCGTCCGGCTCACCGACTGCGTCACCGCCGAGAACCAGGGTGCCGGGCTGCGGCAGAGCGAGCCCACCGACCGGCTCGCCGTCGAGAACCTCGACAGCCGGGACAACCGCTCGCCCGACGCGCACGGCACGGTCACCGCCGCGGCGACCGCCGCCGGGGACGAGGGCGAGTCCGCCGACGGCACTCCGCAGGAGGCCCCCGCCGCTCCCGGGCCGCAGGGCCCGCAGGCCGTCCTGCAGACCCTGGTCGGGCTGGAGGGCGTCAAGGAGCAGGTCGCCACCCTGGTCAACCTCAACAAGCTGGCCCGGCGCCGCGAGCAGGCCGGGCTGCCCTCCCTCCCGATGAGCCGCCACCTGGTGTTCGCCGGCCCGCCCGGCACCGGCAAGACCACCGTCGCCCGGCTCTACGGCGCCATCCTCGCCGAACTCGGCGTGCTGCGCAGCGGCCACCTGGTCGAGGTCGCCCGCGCCGACCTCGTCGCCTCGATCATCGGCGGCACCGCGCTCAAGACCACCGAGGTCGTCATGGAGGCGCTCGGCGGCGTGCTCTTCATCGACGAGGCGTACACCCTGTCGGCCGGCTCCGGCGGGACCGGACCGGACTTCGGCCGCGAGGCCATCGACACCATCGTCAAGCTGATGGAGGACCACCGCGAGGACCTGGTGGTGATCGTCGCCGGGTACGAGAACGAGATCCGTGACTTCCTGGCCTCCAACCCGGGCCTCGCGTCGCGGTTCAGCCGCACCGTCGAGTTCCAGAACTACAGCGTCGACGAACTCACCACCATCGTCGAACACGCCGCCGGGGGCCACGGCTACGAGCTCGCCGACGGCACCCGCGAGGCCCTCGCCGTCCACTTCGACCGGATGCCCAAGGGCGCCGACTTCGGCAACGGCCGCGCCGCCCGCAAGGTCTTCGAGGAGATGGTCGACCGCCAGGCCTCCCGGCTCGCCGAACTGGAGGACTTCGACAACGCCGACCTCAGCCGGCTGCTCCCCGCCGACGTCGGCGAGCAGGCCGCCGCCGCCGTCGCCCGCGCCGCCGCCGGAGCCGACCAGCCCGAGGAGCCCGGCCTGCTCGACCGGCTGCGCGGCATGGTCGGCCTCGCCGCGGCCAAGGAACAGGTCGAGGACCTGGTCAACCTGACCCGGCAGACCCGCCGCCGCGTCGAGGCCGGACTGCCCGCTGCCACCATCAGCCACCATCTGGTCTTCTCCGGCCCACCTGGCACCGGCAAGACCACCATCGCCCGGCTCTACGGCGAACTCCTCGCAGAACTCGACGTCCTGCCGGCCGGTCAGCTCATCGAGACCGCCCGCGCCGACCTCGTCGGCCGCTACATCGGCCACACCGCGCAGCTCACCCGCGACGCCTTCGAACGCGCCCGCGGCGGCGTGCTCTTCATCGACGAGGCCTACACCCTGACGCCCCGCAACGGCACCGGCGGCGACTTCGGCCAGGAGGCCGTCGACACCCTGATGAAGCTGATGGAGGACCACCGCGACGAGGTCGTGGTGATCGTGGCCGGCTACCAGGAGGAGATGCGCGGCTTCCTCTCCTCCAACCCCGGTCTGGCCTCCCGCTTCTCCCGCGAGATCACCTTCGACCACTACGCGGACGACGAACTCGTCACCATCGTCCGCCTCCAGGCGGAGACCGCCGGGTACAACTGCACCCCGGAGACGCTGGCGGCGCTCGGCGAACTCTTCGCCGCCGTCCCGCGTGACCGGTCCTTCGGGAACGGGCGCTTCGCCCGGCAGGTGCTGGAGTCGATGATCACCCGGCAGGCCGGCCGGCTCTCCCGGCTGGAGGTGGCGGACCTGGACGAACTCAGCCTGCTGCTGCCCCAGGACATCCCGGCCGGGCGGATCGGCAGCCTCGCGTGAGGACGGCGGCCGCCCTCCTCGCCGTCGGACTGCTGCTGCCGACGGCGGGCACGGCCCTGGCCGACACCCCCGCCGGCGACGACAGCCTCCCGGGCGTCACCCAGCTGCGGCGCGACGCGTCCGGGAAGCCGGCCGGCTGCCTGCCCCCGTCCACCAAGCGCACGTCGCTCACGCCCTGGCCCCAGACCTTCCTGCGCCCCGACCGGGTCTGGCCGCTCAGCCAGGGTGACGGCGTCACCGTCGCCGTCCTCGGCTCCGGCGTGACCGACGGCACCGGCCTGCTCGCCGGTCGCCTCGACTACGCCCCCAAACTCACCGGAGGCGGTGACCCAGCCCGTGACTGCGTCGGCCACGGCACCTTCCTGGCCGGCCTGATCGCCGCCGACCGCCGCGACGGGACGGGCTTCGCCGGACTCGCCCCACGGGCCCGGATCCTCGCCGTATCCGTCACCGACGACGGCGGTGCCACGACGGCGGACCTGCTCGCCCAGGGGATCACGGCGGCGAGCGAACGGGGAGTGCGGATCATCGCGGTCGGGGCGGCGTTGCCGGCCGGCAACGACGCGCTCGCCGGGGCGGTGCGGGCGGCCCGGAGCAAGGGGGCGGTCATCGTCGCGCCTGCGGCCCCCGACGTCCAGCCCGGCTCGGGGAAACCCGGACCGGCCTATCCGGCCGCCTACGGCGAGGTCCTCGCCGTCCGCGACCTCGCCCCCGGCGGCGCCCTCCCCTCGGGCGCCGGAGCCGTCCCGATCGGCGGCCGGGTCGACCTCGCCGCCCCGGGCGACGCCGTCACCGGCACCGGCCCGGCCGCCGGCGGCAACTACACCGGCGCCGGGCCGAGCTTCGCCGCCGCCTTCGTCGCCGCCACCGCCGCCCTCACCCTCGGCAGCCACCCGGACCTCACCGCCGACCAGTTGATCCGGCGCCTGGAGACCACCGCCTACCACACCGTCACCACCCCCGACCCGCAGGTCGGCTATGGCACCATCGACCCCGTCGCCGCCGTCACCCAGCTCTCCGTCCCCGACCAGGCGCCCCCCGCCGCGACACCGGCCGCCCTCGCCATGCCCCCCGCTCCACCCGCCTCCACCGCCCCCACCCAGGCCGTGGTGATCTCCCTGGCCGCACTGGCCGTCATCGCCCTCGTTGCCGCCGCCGGCGCCGTCACGCCGCGTGCCCGTGCTCGCGGCTGGCGCCCGGGGAGGGCGGAGGACGGCCAGGCGTGAGAGGTCGGCCCGGCCGTCCTCCCGCTGCACCGTCGCGCCGCTCCTCGGGCGTGGGCACCGCGCCCTCGACCGCCGGGCTCCCGGTGGCCCCGGCGCTCGTAGCCGCTCTCCGGGCGGGGGCGCCCCCTGGTTCGTCCCGTGACGCACGTACCCCGAGGCCGCCCATCCGTCCTCCGGGCGGGGGTGCGGCCTCAGACGGTGTGGCGGATGGCCAGGGCGTCGCCGACGAGGGCGGCGAGTTCGAGGTAGGCGAGGTGGGTGTGGGGGCGGAGCCGGCCGGGGGTGCCCGGGGTGTGCGCGGGGAGGAGGACGACGTCGCGGCAGAGGGTGCGGAAGTGGGCGAGGAGCTGGCGGTCGGCGACGGGGCGCTCGGTGGGCGGGCTGGGGACGAAGACGACGGTGCCGCCGCGGACGAGGTCGCCGTGGCCGCGGAAGGTCAGGTGGTCGATCAGCGCTGAGGCGTTGCGGGCGCCGTCGGCGGAGGCGTGTTCGCAGATGACCAGTTGGTCGGCGAGTTCGACGGCCGTGAGCTGGACGTCGTCCGCGGCGGCCGTGGTGTCGCTGAGGATCATCGGGTAGCGGCCGCTGAGGTCGGTCAGGGCGTCCCGGAACGCGGGGCCCGGGGTGTCCGGGCGGACGGCGAGGATGTCGAGCCGGCCGGCCGCGCTCCGGTCGAGGATCCGCCGGTCGGCGTGCGAGACGCGGGAGGCGTCGGCGAGGTCGAGGACGATCACCGGGTCGGGCCGGTGCTGCGCCAGGAGGGCGCCGAGCGTGACCGGGACGCCCTCGGCGGGCCTGCCCAGGAGGGCGATGCGGTGGCAGCTGCGCAGCGGGGTCCGGATCCGCTCCACGAGGCGGCGGCGCCGGGCCTCCGTGCCGCCGCCGAAGGGCAGTCGCAGGGCGCGCGGGTGGGCCGCCCGGTCCTGGCGTGCGGCGGGGGCCGTGGCCGGGGACGGCGTGGGTACCGCGAGCAGGGCGGTGGGGGTGGGGTCGCCGGGCGGTGCGGGCGGCTGCGCCTGAGACGCCGGTGTGCGGGTGAACAGCCGCCGTTCGGCGGGCGGGATCAGGACGGTGCCGAGTGGGTCGAGGGGCTGCCGGGGGAGCAGCGGGACGGGCTCGGGCCAGGCGGCGGGTGTGTAGTCGGGCCGTTCCGGGGTGGCGGCGGCTCCGTCGGGGCTGCCGTCGGAGAAAGCCATCGGGTGACCTCCTGGTTCACGGTGCGCCGGGCCGGACCGTCGGTGCGTTCAGTCGGGACTACGGGCGAAGGGCCCGTTCCGGTTCAACGCGCGTCACCCTGCGGATCGGTGAACCGCCCCCGGTGGAAGGTCCGTTGAGCGGGACAGGGCGCACCTCGCGTTCCTCGTCACGCTCGGAGGAGCTCATGCGCGCCACCAGGAACCGCGCCGTCACGACGGCCGGTCCGCCGTCGTCGGCCGGTCCGCCGGCCGGTGCGACCGGTGCCACCGGCGGCGGCCCGGCCTCGACGGCGGTCTGGGGCGGGGCCGGTGTCGTGGTGCGGGGTGGGCGCCCGCCCGGTGGCCGCGGTGTTGCCGAAACGCGGAGGCCCAGCCGGGCGCCTCGTCGCCGGCCGAACCGGTGTGCGGGCGGCAGCTGAGCGGCAGCTGCCCGGCCGTACCGGAAAACCCTCTGCTGGACCGGCTGTCAGTAGATACCGTCTTCGGATGGCACTCGATGCGGAACGAGTGCCATGCAGGAGCAGCCGGCGTGACTCCCGTGGGACGGGATGGGGGAGGGACAACGATGGATCCGGACGGGCCGGACGTGCGCGAGGTGGTCGCGGCGCTGGTACGGCAGGAGGAACCGAGCAGGCCCGGGCCGCCCGCGCTGGTGGTGCCCGAGGGCACGGCGGAGGAGGTGACCGCCGCCGCCCGGCGGCTCGCCCTGCGGGCGCTGCCGACCGAGCGGCGGAGGCCGGAGCCCGCACCGGGGCTGCGGGAGCTGGCGGCGGCGCTGGTGGTCGACGAGCACCCCTCGGCACCGGCCTGGTCGGCGGTGGAGCGGGAGCAGCTGGCGACCTGGGTCGCGGTGCTGATCGAGCACCGGGGGGAGGACGGGGTCCAGGAACTGGTGCGCGTGCTCAACGAGGCCTGAGGGGCGGCCTGGTGGCCGTGGGGCGGCCGGGAGATGGCTGCGAGATGGCTGGCTGGTGTCCGTGCGGAGTCCTGGCCTGCGGCCCGGCCGTGCGGGGCCGGGGCGTTGGCGGATCGTTGGTGCGGCCTTGGCGGCTGCGGGCAGTCTGCTGCTTGTAGCCGCCGGGGAAGTCCGGTCGGTGTGTCGCCCTGCCCTTGCCCGATCTGAGAGGCCGCGCGTGTCGAAGCAGCCCGTCGCCCAGCCCACGTCCGTCGCCCAGCCGCCCGTCGGCCCGCCGGCCGGCACGGACCCGTCGGCCACCACGGGATCCGCCCCCGCGCCCGGCACGCCGAAGGCGGCCCGCCCGACCCTCGACCCGGACACGCTCGCCGAGATCCACCGGCTGCACGGCGGTTACCTGCTGCGCGCGCTGCTGCGCGCCACCGGCGGCGACCGGGGCAAGGCCGAGGACATCCTCCAGGAGACCCTGCTGCGCGCCTGGCAGCACCCCGAGGCGCTGGCGGCCGGTGCCGAGCAGAGCCGCCCCTGGCTGTTCACGGTGGCCCGGCGGATCGCGATCGACCACTACCGGATGGCCGCCGCCCGCGCCAAGGAGGTGATCGGCGAGCCGCTGGAGGACCGTCCGCTCGCCGAGGACCCGTACGAGCAGGTGGTCGTCGCCCGGGACATCGCACTGGCCCTGCGCCGGGTGCAGAAGCACCACCGCGAGGTGCTGGTCGAACTGCACCTGCGGGACCGCTCGGTGGTGGAGGCGGCGGCCCGGCTCGGGGTGCCGCCGGGGACGGTCAAGTCCCGCAACTTCTACGCGATCCGGGCGCTGCGCCCGGTCCTCGCGGCGGAGCACGGCTACGGCCCGGCCGACGGCCGCGGCCAGGCGGCCGCGCTCGACCGCCCGGGTGCCGCCGTCTCCCGCTGACCGTTGACTGCTGACCGCTGACCGGCTCCCCGTGGGGGGGAGCCCCCGCCCCGGAGGGCGGCCGCACCCCTCGCCGCGAGCCGGGTGTGT
>NZ_JBFBIR010000079.1:0-30095 GCF_040685715.1 Kitasatospora sp. NPDC088264 | reverse complement strand
CTCCACCAAGCCCCACTCGGCATCGGAGAGTTCATGGCGACGTATCACCACACCATGATCCACTAGCCAAGATCACTTTGACGACACTGCCTAGCAGCGTTGGTCGAATCCAAACCTCCGCTGCCAGGTGGTCCGGCGTAGCTCCACCAATGCCGGGCGCGGGTGCTCGGGTGCCAGTCGGTAGCTCTCGCTGGCCCCGGGGAGAGGACGCGGCTTCCTGCCGTTCCGGTCATCTGGAACGAGGTGGATCGACGGCCGCATCGGCACCGGCCGACGAGGACTCCTCCATCCCATCAGGAGAGATCAGCTTCCGTGGTAGGTCAGTACGACACGGGCGGCGGCGGCTTTCTCAACGTCGGGGGCGAGCTCGTAAAGTCTCATGAGCCGGTTGGCGGCCCTCACGTGACCGAAGTTGTCGACCAGTGCGGCGTAGAACTGTCCGAGCGCGTCCTCCAGAGGACTGCCGGCGTCGTCGCGCATCGCAATGCCGTATCGGAGCCCGGGCAGGATGAACGGAAGCGACGAGGTGGTGACCCATGGTTGGTTCAGGGTCTGCCAAACCAAGGCCGTGAGGTTCTGGTTCACTGCACCAGGAGGCGACGCCAGAGCGAGGCCCTTGGAAGCGGAGGCCAGCCATTGGCCGATGTCCTGCGGGTGCTGCTCGCTGATGTGCGCGATGCAGTCCAGCGTGAAGGAGGCTGCCGCCTGAGGTCGCGTCCACGCCTGCGGGCGCGAAAGGGCGAACGCGACGCCCAAGGCGCGCCACCTGTCGGCAAGGGCTGCGGCTGTGAACAGGTCTGCGGAGAAGGCGATGTCGACGTAGTAGTTCCGGAGGAGATCGGCCTTGATGAGAAGGACCTCGTGTGCGCTGAGTCGGCCGGTGGCGGCGATGACGTCAAGGAGGTCGAGGGTACCAAACCCTGGGACACCCTGAGCTAGGGCCATGGAGCGCAGGACCCGATCGTCGGCCCACAGGACCAGCCCATGCTCCTTCGCATAGTCGGGGGCGGTCAGCCACGCCGTGCTCTGCCCGCCAGGTAGCGGAAAGCAGCGCAGCTCGGGACGAGGAACCCGAGTGACCGAGGCGAAGATCTCGACGAGCCGATTCGAAGTGGAGCGTAGGCGTTTCAGTTCACTCGCATCTTCGACATGTACCCTTGGTTGTTGTCCCGTCTCGTCCCAGCTCAGCCTGAGATCGCTCTGCAGCGTCAGGAACTCCTCGGCCTGAAGGGCGTCTTGGAACAATTGGTCGGTAGTGACCACCTCCTCCAGACTGCCGAGCAGAAGCTCGGCGTGGCCCGGATCCAGCAGGGCCACGGTGTGTGCGCTGGTGGAATCGATGACCGTACGAAGGGACAGCGCCGCAGCTACCGCTTCAGCTGCCGCGTCGCCGACGGTGGCATCGCCCGCATAGACGCAGCCTGCGCCGCGGCGCAGGCTCGCCTCGGCGTAGCTGCGACCGGCTACCCACGTGATGACGCCCAGAGGCAGCTCTCCCGCGAGGACCTTGTCCCGGACCTTCTTGGCCTTCTCGTGTGCCTGCTTCAGTTCGTTGGCCATATTGACCAGTGGATCGTCGTCAGGCCCCACCTGCACGGCCCGGAACCGGGAGCTGTTCGGGAAACGTTCCAGGTATCGGGTGGTGGCTTCTCTGAGCTGGTTGCCGCAGTCCTCGGACCAGCGTTCCGGGCTACCGGCGGCACTCATGTGCAAGGCCATGACGCAGCTGCCGAGGAGCTCTTCGTCGTCGGGCCAGCGCTGCATGAGGGCCAGGGCTTGGCTGGCGAAGTCCACGTCGCTGGAGTGTCTCGTGCCAAGATTCACCCACAGCAGGGCCTCATGTTCGGTCCGGGGCTCGATGGGTGTCCCTTGGTAGGCCAGGACGTTCCACGCGTCCTCAATCAGACCGCGAGCCGCGTGGCAGTGGGCCAATGCCCACCGTGCGTCGAGGTCGTGCGGATCGCGCATGAGTATGCTGCGCGCTGCGTTGGCCGCCCGGTCTGTGTTGCCCTCGGAAAGCTCTGCAGAGACCAAGAGCGCATACATCCTGCTCTGGGCGGCCCAGCCAGGACCGGCGAGTGCCAGGGCAGCCTGTGCACACTCCTTCGTCTGTGCCGGCATGTCGGCATTCTGGTAAGCGTCGGCTGCCATGGCCATGAGGAGGGCGTCCCGCCAGTGCTCGGCGCCCGAGCGCAGTGCGCGTGCCCGCAGATCGTGCTGGCCGATGATCTGATAGCGCTGTGCCAGCATCACTACGATCATCCGGCTCTTGGTGACGTTGGCGCGCAGCACTGAGAGATCGCCGGCGGAGCTCGATCTCAGTGCCCGGGCGATGAGTTTGATCTCAGTGACGATCTCGGGGTAGGTGTCTTCGAGACGGTGCAGGTCGGCCGGTTCCGACCCACACTCAGCCATCGCCATCGCGGCACTGAGCTGCTCCTGCTCAGTGGTGGCCGCGCGCCAAACGGCTTGCCAGGCGGCGTGGACCTGGGGGGCCTCGGTTTGACCGTCTGCTTCCCGCTCCACGGTCACAGCTGTTATTTGAGCCCTGACATAGGCGCTCTTGACTTGGCTCTGGAGGCGTAGGACTTCGTCGTGGCGGCCGGTGAGCGCGGCGAGAAGTGCCCGCTGCTCGAGTAGCCGGGTATCACGTGCCTCACGTGCAAGAGCCTGCCCGCCAGGCTGTTCTTGGGTCAGGTCCCACGCGGCGGCCACATCTCCGCAGGTCAGGGCTGCCTGCGCTGCCACCACTGTGGGCTCCACGCTGTCGCCGAACCATATACGACGTGCGTCGCGGGCCTTGATCGCCAACGTGAAGGCTTCTAGCGCGTCGGCGAGTCGGTGCTCGCTCCGTCCTCGGCGTGCCCGGTCGAGGAGGATGCGAGAGATCATGATCTGGATACCAGATCGGGTACCGTCACGGTAGGCGGTGCGCAGCCGGGTCAGGGCTACGCTGTCCTGCCCTGCGGCGGTGAAGGCCAGGCCCTCAAGGCCGGCCTTGAGGGCCTGGCCGGTCGGGGTTGCCGGTTGCCAGAGCTCGAAGTGGGCCGACGCCGCGTTCCAGTCGCTGTCGAACAGCGCCAGTAGGCCTAGCAGCAGAGGTGAGCTGGGATTGTTGTGGGCGACCAGGAAGTCACGCGCATCCTGGTCTGCCCCGGCCGCACTGAGCTGCTGTGCTGTCAGTGCTACCCACTGGTCCCGTGGGAAGCCGCCATCGTCGATGCAACGCTGGAAGAACGTGACCGAGGCCCGGTGGGCGTCGTAATCCGACGCGAGTTGGGCCAGCCATGCGAAAGCATGCGGGGGCGCTTGCTCCAGCCAGCTCGGAAACCGGCCGGCCCATTGTTGAAGGAGCGCTCCGCGCTCTGTCGGGCAGCTTTGAAGGAGTCCTACCGCCTGTTCCACCGCCGGCCACGACTGCACCAGGTCCTGTGCCTCTTCCCGTGCCCGTGGGCTCAAGGTCAGCAGGCCCGCCGGGAAGTCGGTCCGAGTATCCAGACGGGCGAGGATCGCTGGTCCGGACCGGGCGATCTGCTCCAACGCGACGACGATGTCGTCGCGGAGGTCGGTGAACATAGCCAGCAGATCGGCCGCACCGAGGTTCCGCAGTCCCGCCAGCGCATCCTGACTCTCAGCCTCCCGGTCGCGCTTCCATGCCTCCAACAGTTCCATCGGGTATTCGGCGCTTCGAGGGCCGTCGACTGTCTTGTGATGCGGTGTGCACAGCAGTATCAGGTTGACGAAGCTGTTGCGCTGTTTGACGGTCCAGGACGGGTCGAACCGAGAACCACCGCTCTCGAACGCTCGGATGTGGGCGATCTCCAGGTTGAGCATGGGCGCGGGGCCGACCATGCGGATGACCGGTTCACCGCAATCTGGCCAGTAGCACGCGCCGCGGGCGAGAGCCATGAGCCCGGCGATCGTCGCGTTGGTGTAAGTACGGCGTGGTTGCGAAGTCACAGAGGACCCCTACTCAGAAAAGGGCGGCTGTTCGACTCGGCTGAAGTGCCAGATGCTGGCACAGCGCTCGGTGAGCCGACCTGTCATTCGTCATCATCGCCAGCTTCAGCCTGGAAGCTGACCGAGATGCCGGTATGCAGGCGTGCGGACCCGACGGCTCCGCACAGCCGGGAGAACAGGTCGGGGCGGACCAGGAGATCGGTGCCTTCGACTGCCGGTTTCAGCGGCTGGTAATTGCCGTCGTGGACGAGGTGTCCGCGCCAGTGGCGTCCGATGGCTGCCGGTCCGCTCTCGTCGCTGAGGCTGAAACCGCAGAGGCCTTTGGTCGGCTGAAGTCTGAGTGCCACGACGGCGGCCAGGACCGGGGCGAGCCCGTACGGGGGTGAGCCGAGACCAGTGCGTGGGTGGTACGGATCGGTGTGGCCAGCGTTGGTAAGCGCCGTCAGTGGCCAGTTCCCAGTTGAAAGGCCGTCCGCGACCGCAGCGGGGGAGGCTGTCGGATCCAGTTGCTGCCACGGCACGGTCCACACCTGATGCCGAGACCGCGCGAATGGCAGGGACCGTAGCGACGGGTCGTCCGGGCCGACTTCGAGCCCTACCGCGACGAGGACTTGGCGAGCAGGGCACGGGGGATGGCTTCTGGCGGGTGTGCGATGCCGTTCCATCATCGCGACCTGTGTCCACCCCGTGTACGGGCCGTCAGTGACGCGAGCCAGGGCCGATGCTCCGCCCGGCAGGCGCCGAAGTCCCGCTATGGCATTAGCACCGGAGGGCGGCCAGGGCCCTTCCTCGATGCCGCTGTCCCGGTACCACGGTGCTGGATCGACCGACCATCTGAGAGGAACTGGGCGGGTCAGCGGACGTGGTACCCGTGCACGTTCGGCGCGGAGGGCCAGGCGTGGGTCATCACGTAGTCGATCGGCCAGCGCGCGCTCGAATCGACGGGCTTCGACCAGTCTTCCGGACTGTGCGAGTGCTACCCGTAGACCGGCGGCAGCGCGCTGGAGCGCATCTTCTGCCGCTGATTCGTCGGCTAGGTATGCATCGGGGAAGTCCGTGCTGCCGGGCCGGTTCAGGAGCCTTAGCTGAGCGTGCATAAGTTGCTCCGCCTCGCTTGAGAACGCGTCGGCCACGAGGTCGATCACCGCTTCACGCAGACCCGGAACCCGGCTGCCTTGGTCCAACCGCTGTCCGAGGTGCTCTTCGACGATCGCTTCGGCGAGCGCGTGGACATTCGGGTTCATGGCTCCTCCTTGGGCTGTCCGTAGGCGAGGGCGTGGGTGAGGAACGGATGCGCCAGCGTGGCCGGCGGGTCGGGTACCGGACGGCCGGCGGCTTCCAGCACACGGGTGGCATCTGCTCGGACCGAAAGCATCGTGCTGCGTGCGAGGGCCGAGATCCGATCGACGAGACTGTCGTCGAGCCCTTCCTCCAGCGGTCCGTCGTGCAGTACCTGGAGCAGCCATCCGAGAGGGCCGGCGCCGAGGTCGGCGCCGAGCACCCGGGCCATGGCCGTCTGAGCCGCAGTCGGACGAGCGGCAAGCAGTACATCTGCGGAAAGCAGCCCGCGGCGCTGGCCCGAGCGTTCAGGTGTGGCGATTGTTGAGATACCGAGGAGGCACAGTGCCACATCGATGTCATGCTGCCCGCCCGGCTCACAAGGCGACCGATAGGCGCCAGAGCCAAGATCGATCTCGCCCGGCAGCCTGTTCGCGATGACGGCGAACGCTTCGTCCCAACAGGCGAACGCGCTGTGATTTGGGAGGGGCCCACCGATGGTCGGAGCTTCCGCCGTCCCGGGGGAACGAACGGTGAAGGCTGCTACGACCGCCTGGGTGACGCCGGTAGTGCCGTACTGGGCACCGGAGACGGTTTCGGCGACTTGGTGGGCGAGACAGTCGGCGGCGGTGGCCGCATCCAGGTCGTGAGCGCGCTGCCAGAGGTCCAGCCGGTCGCGGCCGGCGAAGGTGAGATAGCCCCCGCGGCCTCGAATCCTCGTGAACGCCAGGGTGAGGGCCATCGCGGCAAGACGCTCCGGAATTCCTGGTTCGCCGCCGATACTGCCACGCAACGCCAGGCCGGCGGCTAGGCCGGTGAGGAGTGCGCCACTGTCGAAAAGGTCCATTTCGTCGGCGATGTGGTGGATCAGTCGGACGGCGGCGTCGGTTCCGCTGTTGGCGGCAACGTCGATGAGCCGCAGGCCGATCGCATCCGTCAGGGCGTCGATCGACCATCGGGGCGCGGTCGTCCCGGATCGACGGGACGTGCCGTGGTAGTCCCGGACGGCGGCGATCAAACTTGCGGTGCTCGGTGGCAGTGTCGGGTGCTGGGGGGAATCCAGGAGGCCGACGGCGTCGGGGGAGGGCTTCTCGCGGTTCGGCGGATCGTCCGGCTTTTCCATGGCGGAGAGCGGAGATGCCCCGTCGCCGGCGAGCTGGTGCGCGGCGTTGCGGAGTGCGCCTGCCGGATCAGGACCGGTCTCTTCCGGCGCGTAGGTGAGGGGCTGGTCGTCGTACGTACTCGTGATCGCGTTCGCGAGGATGGACAGGAGGTTCGCGTGCCTTGCCCGATCGTTGGCCGGTAACTCGGCAAGCCGATGGAGTAACGCGGTGTCCAGGTCGTGACTGCGGCCTCGTGACCCGGCGGCGACTCTCAGGGCCGCCAACACGATCGCATCCGCGGAGCTGGCTTGGCTGACGAGGAGTTGACGGTGTGCAGCCTCCGAGAACGCGTCGGGGAGTCCGGGCTCGGTGAGAAGCATCTCTGCGGCCAGTGTCGCGGCGCTCTGGGGGTCGATGTCCGCGAGGAGACGCCACCAGGCGTGAGGGGTTCCGGAGGTGCTGCGCCCGTCCGTGTGGTGGGCGACCAGGTAGGTGAGTGGTTGGACCTGTTCGAGTCTGGCCCGGGTCCTGATGGGGTCGAGTGTTGCGAGGTCCGACATCGGGTCGAGTAGTTCATAGATGGTGGCGTCCTTGTGACTTCCGTATGCGGCCATGTAATGGGCGGCCCGCTCCCAGCATGCTCGGGCTTCCGCAGTGTCGTTCGCGAGGAGACTGATTCGGGCCATGCCCAGCTCGAAGTCCGCGCTTTCCGGATACAGCCAGCGTTGGCCTGCGTGTTCGTCGCGCAGCCGGCCCATGAGGTGGTGGACGACGGCGGCACCGGTGTGGTCGACGGTGCGGCTCAGTACGGCGAGCAGGTCGGTGGTGACAAGCGGACCGGAGGCGCCCATTCCCGACAGTGATGTGGTGGTGCCTTCACTGATGTGCATGAGGGAGCCCAGCGCGGCTTCGAGGTCGCCCTCGACGAGCAACGTCGCGGCGTCGAGGAACACGTCATGGACGTCGTCGTGGATGAACCAGAGGTCGCACGCACGGGGCTTGCCCGTGAACGGCTCGGCCGCCCGGGCGAGGCGGTCGAGCGCGACACGGACGGCGGTGGACGCGTTCTCCGGTGTGAGCGCCCCTTGCTCCACCTGCCGACGCAGACCGACGACCGCAACGGCGAACCTCAGCCACGCGCGGAAGAACCCCGGTCCGTCCAGCAGCGGGAGCAGCCGGTTCGGAGCCTGGGCATCGCACTGCTGGGCGACCGCGACGAGCATCAGCCAGCGACGAACCGACCCGGCCCAGGCTGGGGAAGGGTAGTTCAATGCTTCCTCGGTCGCCGCACGAAGGCACCCGCCGATGTCCGTGCCGAGGACATCGGCGGCGAGGTCGGCGCTAGCGACGCCGTGCTGCAGCAGCCGCCGTGGGTCCTCGCCTTCGGGAGCCGCCCAGGCCGCCACCGCCAGCGTGCGGGGCGACGGCATTCCGTGGCCGTTCCGGGCCGCCGTATCGGCCAGGTGGAGCAGAACTGCGGAACGGGATTCCGGGCGTTCGATCATCGGAGCACTGGCCAGGAGTGCAGCCGGCCCCAGACAGTCGAGGAGGACATCCAGGACGCGGGGGAGAACGGGCAAGCCGTCCTGATCGAGGAATACGGCGATGCGTTCGGCGGTCGCGAAGGCGTCCTCGTCACCAGTGGTCCGGTCTCGCCCCGGGGAACGGCGACGAGGTAGCCGTAGACCGCCGCGTAGCTGTGCCAGGAACACGTCGTGGTCGCTGTCGGAACCGTAGTGGACATTGTCGTTGGGGGTCTCCTCCCACGCCGTCAGGTAGGCCTCCCATGGAGCTGGTGCGCCTGTTCGGTCGACCTCGGCGCAGAGCTGCAGCCCCCACCGTGCGCTGACGGTGGGAACGCCGTCGTAGAGGAGACTGGCCGCGACGGCGTTCGCCCCGAGGAGCGCGATGAGCACGTCCGCGTGGGCGACGAGACTTCCCGCGAGGTTCTCGTTCTCGTAGGTATCGAAGGCCCGACGCAGTTCGACGCAGCGGATGAGTACCGGCCAGTCGCGGTGGGCGGCACCGCACCGGGCCACGAAGGCCAGCGTGTGGACGATGGCGGCAGGAGGCTGGAGCCCCGCGACCGCGCGGCCGAGGAAGTCGCGTCCGATCAGGGCGACGAGATCGTCGTAGCGGTCCAGATCGGCCAGGAGTTCCGGGAGATGGCGGAACGAGCGAGTGTCAGTGAAGAAGCCGCGTTCGGTGAGCCAGTCTGCTGCCGCTGTCCGGACCAGGTTGAGCCATCGCGCACTGCCGGTCCCCATCCGGGCGAAGCGACTGAAGCTCTCGTGATGGATCTTCAAACCGCCGATTCCCGGTTGCTGCGCCACGATGGGCGCAATGGCGGTGAGCGCGTCCGTGAGCATCGGCGCGATGAGCGGGAAGATCTCCTTGAGTTCGTCAGGGGTGACGGCGAAGTCGCAGACGGCGAGCAGCCTGACTGCCTGGAGCTGCTCCGGGCCGAGTCCTTTGAGTAGGTAGGTGTAGTACTCGTCGAGGTCGCGCGCGGACGCCGGAACGTCGCGGAGCCTGTCGAGTGGGTCGAGGGCCGCGCCGGGACAGCCCGCCGGTCCACTGAGACTCGGGTCCGGGCCGAGCGCTTGTCGGCACAGGTACGTCGCGTACAGGGCGTTGCCCCGGGAGTGGGACTGGATGAGATCCACCGCGACACGGGTCCGGTCCCCACCGCGCGAGCCGACGGCCGATGATCCCAGAGCGGCCGGGACGCCGAACCGCTCGGCCAGGTGCTGGGTCTCGGACCGGTGGAGCGGAGGGACGGTCACTGCGACGACGTCCTGATCGCTTACCGCAGCAAGATGATCACCGGGCTGGCTGGCCAGGAGTAGCACCGCACCGGCGGGGAGGCTGAGACCCGAAAGCTCCTCGATCAGCGCGCGGCCGGGATCCACCGCTTCGTGGAACGCTGCCCCGACCATGCGGCCGCGGACCCGGCCGATGTGGTCCAGCCCGTCGACGATGAGAGCCACCGGCCGGTCGGGGAAGTCCCGACGGATGCCGGTCACAGCGGCGGAGAGTACCTCGCGGGTGGCGGCGTATCGAGGGCGGATCTCGGCAAGGGTCGCCGGTGCGATCGATTCGAGCTGTCGGAGCAGGCTTCCGATGACGACGTCGTCGAGCACACGGCGTTCACGGTGGGAATCGGTGGAGCCGAGCCAGCAGTGGTGCCGGGCGACGATCCAGTCCTCGTACAGCCGGTCGGCGAGTTGCTCACAGAGCCACGACTTTCCGCTCCCCGGGCCGCCGGTCAGGACGACGACACCACCCTGCACGGCCGCCTCCTCCGCAGCGGTGGCCAGCGCCGCCAGCACCCTCGGTCGTGCCACGGCGACCGTCGGATCGACGGGGTGCCCCTCCCGGACCGCTCCGAAGTCGACGGCCAGGCCGAGCCGTGGGATGAGGTCGCCCGGGGTCACCGTTCCGTCGAGGCCCCGGGCGGCTTTCGCGGCCTCGATGAGTGCCAGCGCCACGTCCTCCGGTGTCCGGTGGCGGTTTGGCGGCCGTCCCGCGCCCAGTTCGTCGGCGAGCCGGCGCAGCAGGACGCGCTCGGCTGGCCCGGGGTCGCGGATGTCGAGAGAGCAACCGGGGAGACCGACGTCGACGACGAGGAGTTCGCAGGCTCGGTCGAGTACCTCGTTATCCAGGTCGGAGACCATCGATCGCCATGGATCCGCGGCCCGCAGCGCCTGTGCGTCGAAGCGATAGCGGGTGCTGTGCAGACCCGGCACGGCAGGCCCTGGATCGTTGCTCGTCCCCACCGGTTTGAGGACCGCGGTTAGTACCGGGTCCTTCGGATCCGTGTCGCGCAGGACGACCCGGTAGGTGGTGTCGGGGGAGCGGCGGACGTCCTGGTCGACGGTCGCGATCAGCAGGTCCAGGCGCAGTCCCCGGTGGTCGCTTGTGAAGCTCTTCGTCGCCAGCTCGCGGTCGTGTCCCGTGTGCTTGATCTGGAGCCGCTGACGGCCCCCGGTCCGCCATGTGCTCGTCACATCGTCGAAACGGTCGTCGCGGAAGACCTTGGTGTCGACGATCACCGAGGTGGCGCGGCCGAGAACGACGTCGACGAGAACGATCGCCGTCAGCAGGTCCTGGTACGCGTAGCCGAGATGGGTGGGACGCAGCCCCAAGAGAACTCCTCCTTCACCGATGCTCCGGCCGGTGGCCCGAGCCGGACCGGTCGAGCGGTGTCGGGTGCGGGGCCTGCGGGCCCCGCACCCGACACCGTGACCGTCAGGCCGCGTGGATCCGGGCCCGGCGGTCCCAGGTCTCCACCATGGTTAGCGCGGCCGCCAGCCGGGTCACCGCGGCAGCGATGTCCTGTGCAGGCCCTTGGAGTTCCCGGTGCACGGCGATCACCACGTCCATGATGGTCTTGAACAGGCCGAGTGTCTCGGCGCCTTCCCGGGCCGCTGCGGAGATGGCGATGAGCTGGGACAGGAAATTCCTGTCATCGTCGCTCCAGACGGTGGGCGGTGCGCTCTCGAAGAGGTCGAGCGCGGCATGGACGCCGGAGTCGATGCCGGCCATCCGTTCGGCGAATCGGCACGCGCACTCCCTCAATTCGGCGGAAGGGCTACTCAGGGCCGTCGCCAAGCGCTGGGTGACGGCGAGCTGGACGTTCATCGGACTGCTGTCCCGGGCGACGCGCTGCAGCTCGGGACCGAGCTGCTCGGTAAGCTCGGCGATTCCCGCCATGAGTTTGGTCATTGCCGTCAGGTCATGGGACATCGCCGCCAGGTCCGGTTCCAGCTCGGCGAACCGCTCCATGAGACCGGGCGAGTCCTCGCCGGTGTCATCCGGCCCGTTGCCCGTATCGGGCGACACCTCGGTTGTGGGGGCGTTCCTGCTGTGGAGGGCGCGGGCCGCCGTGAGCGGGCCGCCATCCTTGCGCATTGCACGGGCGAGGGCTTCGGTGAGTTCGTCCCGTGCCTCGACCAGGCCGCTGGGCGAGCGCTCGAACCTGATCACCGGGATCGGCGCGACGCCGAACGGGAGGTGACCGAGTTCCCCGAGGTGAATGACCGGCCGGTCGGTGGAGTGTCGCAGGCCCAACTCGTACATGACGGCCGGATCTGCGCCGCTGACATCGGCGATGACCAGGTCCGCTTCCAGGAGCCGACGACGGACCTGCCCGGTGAACTGGCCGGCAGGGGAGATCTTATCGACCCGTACGGGTTCGATGCCGAGAACCGAGCAGGCCGGGTGGATGACCTCTTCGAACACCTGAAACGCGCGCTCGAAGGACTGGCGGGCCGGGGAGCCGACACCGGCATGGCGGTCGCCGACGGGGCTGATGACGAAGCAGCTCTTCAGCTTGTCTGGCTGCTGCTGCCCGGACGGCACGAGTTGGAGCGGCATCGGTGTGGGCTCCGCGGTTGTGGGCGGCAGGGGCACGGACCGGCCGTGCGTCGCGGTGGTCGTCATGCGAAGTCCTCCGATTCCAACAGGGCAGGGGGGAAAGGTTCGTACGTCCACTGCGCGGACTGCGCGGCGCCCGTTTGGAGGTCGACGGACCGAACGGGAGACTGCTCGATCCCGAGAGCGCTCAGCAGACCGGTGGTCGGCACCCGGTACCGCCAGCCGAGTCGCAGCACGGGACAGGGAAAGGCATCGCGGGCGATGAGCCGGTACGCGGTGCCCCGGCAGATGCCGAACGCGCGGGCGGCGGTCCTGAGGTCGACGGCCAGCGGCAGGCCGAAGACCTCCGGAAACGTCAGCGGAGCTGTGCGGTAGCCGTTCATCGCTGGGTCTGGCTCGGCTGCAGCGCGAGTTTGCCGACCCGCGGACCGGGTCCGGGCCGTCGGGCCCGGTGCACCACCTCCCGCAGCCCGAGGCGCTCGGCGAGGGCACCCAGCCGGACCCCCTCGACATTGGCTCGCGAGGCGGTGAAGTACAGGGTGGCGGCGAGACCGTCTGGACGGTCCGGCGGTGTGACGGAGAGCTCCCACGCCAGTTCCTCCGCCGGGTCCGGGCAGGACTGCCGGGCGTCCACCACCGTACTGATGTCGGCCACAGGCCGCTCGCTACGCCGGGGGGTGACCAGCGCCCAGCAGTGCCGTACCGCAGACCGGATCAGGAGGCCCTCGGCGCCTTGCTGCTCCGGATCAACCTCGGGGAGCTGTGTCAGCAGGCCGAGGACGGCCGCCGACTCCAACTCATCACGGGCCAGGCCGAATTCCCACCCGAGACGGCGGACCGTCGAGCGCAGCCGGGGTACCGCGAGCGAGAGCAGGACCAGCCGCCAGCCCGACACCGGGTACCCGGTCGGGTCGGTGGCTCCCGATATTTCCTGTTGGGCGAGCCGGATGGCGTGCTGCCAGATCCGGCGGCCCAGGGCGTTGTCCCGGTATCGGCCGTAGAGCCGCTGCCAGGCATCGGAGGGAGAGAGCTCAACCGGTTCCTCACTCCCCGCGCCGGGGAGAATCAGGCACGTCGGGTACAGCCGGGTGGGGTCCGTCATCGGGTGCCTGACGAGAGCGAACACACCGGTGACAGCGGGGACGAGAGGAATCAGCGCCATGAGTCGGTACCTCCTCGGGAGTCGGGCGGTGTGGTGAGGCCGGTTGGGCCGACCAGCCTCCGCCAGTAGGAGCGGAGCCGGAGGGTGAGCTCGTCCAGGGCGAGCTCGAACACGTGGGCCGCAATGGAGACGGGCCGGTCGCCGGAGCCCCACCGGTCGGCGGGGGTCTGCAGCAGCTGGAACGTGATGTTGACGTCGCCGGTAGCGCCGTAGACCGCCGCACCGTGGTGGACAGCCTGAACCACGTACGGTGCGGTGCTGTCCGGGTCGGGGTCCGGAGGGGGGCTGGTGGGCCGACTGGTCGGGGGAGCGGTCACCGGTGCCGCTCCTCGGCCACAGCCGGCTCGGTCACCTGGGCGAAGGAGAGGTTGACATCGCCACAGGCACCGTTGGCGAGCGCCACCCCTTGCTGGACCTGCTGAGCGACGGTCTCTTGGTGAGGAGGACGTGCAGTGAGGGGAACGCGTTCCGGGGCCGCCGTGTGCGGTGGGACGTCCTCGTTCGGGGGCGGCAGGGCGACCAGGCCACCCGAGGGTACGGGGACGTGCACCCAGGCGGACTGCCGGAACTTTTTGCCGGTCACGGCGGCGAGCACGGGGGTGAACCTGCTGTGGTGCAGACCGCTGTACCCGGCGAGCACCACGTCCCGGTAGACCTGGTCGGAGACGATGGCCACGAGATGGGTTGCCTCGGGATTCGCTTGCGCCAGGGCATGTTTGAGGACAGTGGAATCGACCAGCCGGTGGGCCTCGTTCCTGGCCGTGCCGCTGCCGTCACCCGGTCCGCCGTCGACCGGGAGCGGTCCCGCACTGATCGCTGCGCGCAGTCGGATCGGCGTCGTGCCCGCCCTGACGTGCTCGCGGGCGAGTGCCGACTCCAACTCGGCCAGGAACGGATGTGTTAGGGCGGGGAGATGCCCCGGCGCACACCCGAACACCAGCCCGTCGCCGGTATTGCGGGCGAACCTCTTGTGGTCCCGCACGTGATCGAGACCCGCAGCGGAGAGCGCCTCGTCGACGACCCTGCCGATCGCCGCGCTGAGCGCGGCCTGTACCGCGCTCGGCCGTTCGGTGAAGCCTTCCTGATCCAGCACCACGACGGCTTGGTGGTCCGGCAACAGTGTGCCCGTGGAAGCGTCGCCGACTGGCACGGATTCGTGCAAGGGAACCTCCGGATGGTGTCAGTGACCCCGAGGCCGGCCGGATGCCTAAGGGGCTGGCAGCGGGGCTTGCGTCCCGAGGAGTTTGCGTTGGAGGGGAGTTGCTCGGTGTGTTGTTCCGACACACGGCAGGCGTGCGGACCGTGGTACGCGCGCGCGGACAAAGTTGTGCAAGGAGCGGAGGAAAAATTCCGCAGATTAACACCGGGGCGCCGAAGCGACGCAAAATCCGGCAACGACCACGAAGTGACCGGTCTGCCACGGAGCGTGTCTTAGTCTGTGGGGCATGTGCGTGAGTGCAGAGGGGTTGTGGGGGCCGGGGCGCACCCTAAAGGACCTGGTGGGCAGCGATCAGCTGAGCGAGATCACCAGGACGTGGCGCCGTGAGGACTACCGGCGCGGTGAGACGCTCATCATCCAGGGTCAGCCGTCGGAGTGGGTGTGCGTGGTGGAGGAGGGAGTGTTCGAGATCGTCCAGACCCGGGCAGAGAGGTCCTGGTTCCAGGCGTTCCGCATCGACGGTGACTTCCTCGGGGAGTCGGCGATGCGCACCCGAAAGTCCCCGCGTACGGCCACGGTCGTTGCCCATACGGCTAGCCGGGTGGCCATCGGGCGGGCGGCGTGGTTCCAGGAATACCTGGACGATTCGCGGACGGAGCTCTCGTGGCTCCGGTACCTGAACTCGCGGCTTGAGGAACTGCATCTGGTGCAGGGGTTAGACGACCCCGAGGTGCGGATGGCCGGACTGGTACGTCCGTTGGTCCGCAATGAACTGCGGCACGGTGGTGGGCAGGCCAGGGAGGTGGTGGTCCGGATCAGCCGACACCATCTCGCCCAAGGACTTCGGCTCGGGCGGCAGCGGACCGAGCGGCTGGTGGAGGGGATGTCCATCGGAGGGTTTCACCGGAAGGGCCTGTTGACGATCGATCTGGCGCGTTGGGAGGAATACGTGGCCAGGCTGGGAGACTGGGCTGTCGTCCGGTGATCAGCCGGATGCGGCGACTGCGGCCCAGGTCTGGAAGCCGTGGTGCCACGCCTGGTCGAGCAGATAGCCGCCGTTCATGCCGTGGTCGGTGAGGCGCGCGAATCGTCCGTTGCCGACACGGTCGGCGAGGACACGATCGGCCAGCGCCGGTCGGCGATGTAGTGAGTGGTAGCCGACAAGGCAAGCGCGAGGGCGACACACAACGGCCGCAGACGCAGCTGGAGGACCAGTCGTCCGAGAAGCAGCGCGGTGCCTTGAGTGGCGACGTATGAGGCGACGTGAGTAGCGCAGGCCCGCCGACCCATGCGGGTGGATTGGCCCGGGACACCATTCCGCTGGCTTTTGATGCCAGCTTCATGGTCGGTCTGGACCCAGTGATCCGCGACATCCGCCGACGACCGCAACAGAGCGTAGACGGCGGCGAAACAGGCCGCGCGGGAGGGGGTGTTACTCAAGGTCACAAAGACTCCTGGTGTCGTGGTGAGGCTGTCGGCTGGGTGGCGATGCCTCGCCAGGCCTTCAGCTTGTTGATCAGACGCTCCACGGTGTTGCGCTCCTTGTAGAGGTCGACGTCGTGGCTGACGGGCCGCCCGCCCCGGCTGCCCTTCTTCTGCCGGTTGGCGCTCTGGCCCCTCTTCTCCGGGATGACCGCCGTGACCTTGCGTTGGCACAGGTGGGCGCGGTTGCCGCGGGACGAGTAGGCCTTGTCCCCGGCGACTGCGTCGGGCCGGGTGCGGGGACGGCCGACGGGTCCGCGGACCCGTAACTTCTCGAGCACGGGGATGAACTGCGGACTGTCGGCAGCCTGCCCCTCGGTCAGCACGAACACCAGCGGGCGGCACCTGCGGTCGCCGGCGACATGGACCTTGCTGGTCTGTCCACCCCTTGAGCGCCCAAGCAGGGCGACCTTCAGGCGGAGCCTGCGCCGCCGCCGGGCACGTCGTCGCTCCTCGCGTCCCGGACCATCTGCGGCGTCCTGTCCGTCTTGTTCCTGCGGGCCGCCCCTTTTTGCCGGGCCTTCTCCGCCTCGTCAGCGGCCTTCTCCAGGGCCTCCAGGGCGTCGGGGCCCAGGTGCATCCCGGCGGCGTCGTGGTGGGCCCGAACAGTGGTGGAATCCACGCTGACCAGCGACAAGTCCACCTCGCCCCGCCTCGCGGCCTCCGCGATCGCGCCCTCCAGCAGGGCTTCGAAGACACCCGCGTCACGCCACTGCCGGAAGCGATTGGAGACGGTCGACCACGCACCGAACTCCGCCGGCATCTCCCGCCACTGCCCGCCGGTCCTGAACCGCCAGATCACGCCCTCGAACTGCTACCGCAGCCGCTCCGGGTACGGGCCGTACTCGCCGACCGGCAAGTACGGTCCGATGAACTCCGATTCCGCATCCGATAGTTGCGCTCACGTCACGCAACATGGTCTACCCGATCAGGCCTCGCCGTGAGGACGAATCCCGCAGATTGATCACAACCCGATACCCGACTTACTGCCTTCTTGATGCCGCCGGCGTTCTTGATCGCCCGTGCGGCCGCCTTGGCGACCTTGGCGATGAGGATCGCGCTGCGTGCCGCCTCGGAGCCGTCCGGGCTCCGCCGCGCGCGGCGATGCGCTACCGGGCGTCGGTGGTGGGTGTCTGCTGCCTCGCCCGGTAGGCGCGCTTCTTGACGAGGGCGCCGCAGGTCTTCATCGAGCACCAGCGGCGGGCGCCCGCGCGGGAGGTGTCGACGAAGGGGGCGCCGCAGTCGGGGTTGCCGCAGATGCGGACGCGGGTGCGGTGCTCCGATGCGCAGAGGGCGATCAGATCCCGGGCGACCATCGAGAGTACTGCCGCGAGCGCGTCGCCGTGCCAGCGCACGGTGGTCGCGTCGGGGGCGAGCTCGGGTGTCGAGGGGGGCTCGGCGGCGGCGCGGTTGACGAGTGCGATGTCCTCGGGCGAGGGCGGCGCGGCGTCCGCCAGGGCGCGGCCGGTCCGCTGGATCGCCTCACGCAGTTGCCTGGCGTGGTCGAGGTCGGCCTCGGTGCAGGGCGGTGCCGCTGTCGTGCAGTCGCTTTCGACGGCCCAGCGGCTCAGGTCCTCCGGCCGGGCCAGCCGTTCGAAGGGCGTGTCCGCGCCGCGGTCGGCCAGGGTGCCGGCGAAGGCGAAGCACAGCCGCGCGTCGTCGAAGCGGAAGTCGGCCTTGGCGCGCTGGCGCCCCTCGCGACTGCCGTCCCTGCCGTCCCTGCCGTCCCTGCTGGCCCTGTCATCCATGTCCACCACTTTATGTGGTTGACATGATTCCAGGCAAACGGCTAGCTTCAAAGTCCACCACTTGAACCGGTGGACTTCAGGCGGTTGCTCCCCGCTCCCGTCGACTCCCAGCACGAGGAGGCCGTGCCATGCGCGCCGCAGTCATCGAGGAACTCCACAAGCCGCTCGTCATCCGTGACGTGCCCGATCCCTCCTGCCCGCCGGACGGCGCGATCGTGCGCGTCGGGGCGAACGGGATCTGCCGGACCGACTGGGCCCTGTGGGCCGGGGAGTTCTGGACGGGCGGGCCGCGTGTCGAGGCCCCGTTCGTCCTCGGCCACGAGTTCGCCGGCACCGTCGTGGAGGTCGGCCGCGAGGTGCGGGGGTGGAAGGAGGGCGACCGCGTCATCTTCCCGATGAACCCCGGCGAGGGCGCGTGCGAGATGTGCCGCAGCGGTAATCAGCACGTCTGCGAGCACGTGGACTCGCTCGTACCCGGGGTGTCCTACTGGGGTGCCTTCGCCGAGTACGTCATGGTCCGCTTCGCCGACGTCAACCTGGTCGAAGTGCCGGAGGGCGTCGGCTTCGTGAACGTCGCCGCGCTGGCCTGCCGCTACATGACCGCCTTCCACGGCGTCGTAGACCAGGCGAAGGTCCGCGGCGGCGAATGGGTCGCGGTGTACGGCGCCGGTGGCGGCATGGGGCTGTCGACGGTCGAGATCGCCGCGGCGACGGGCGCCAACGTCATCGCGATCGACATCACGGACGACAAGCTGGACACCGCCCGCGCACTCGGCGCCGTCCACACCGTCAACGCGGCGACCGATGACCCCGCCGAAGCGGTGAAGACCCTCACCGGCGGCGGTGCGCACGTGTCGGTCGACGCCGTGGGCATCGCCGCCGCCTGCCGCAACTCCGTCCTCTCCCTGCGCACCCGCGGCCGCCACCTCCAACTCGGCCACACCACCGCTGCGGAACAGGGGGACGTCGCGCTGCCGGTCGACGTCATGATGGTCAAGGAACTGGAGTTCCTGAGCGCCTTCGGCATGCAGGGCCAGCGCTTCGGCACGATGTTGAACATGATCGCCGCCGGTCGCCTCGACCCCGGCCGCATCGTCTCGCGCACCGTCGGCCTCCACGAGGCGAGCGAGGTCCTGGAGTCCCTGGAGACGTACGGACCCACCGGCGTGGTCGTCATCGACGCGTTCCGCCCCTGAAACGCCTCCCGCCGAAACACCTCCCCCGAGAGCAGGAACGGCCATGCCCGCATCCCGTCAACTGATGGACCAGGAGCTGAGCCTGGCCCTCGACGCAATCCCCATGACCCCCAACGGCGCGTTCGACCTGACGGACCTCGCCGCAACGCGCGCGGCGTTCCGCGCCCAGGCCAAGGCCGCCGCCGACGCGCAGCCCGGCGACCCGTCGGTCACCATCGAGACGCACCTCGCGCGCCGAACGGGCGGCCCCGACGTACCGATCCGCCTTCTGCGCCCCACCGAAGCGCCCGGACCCCTGCCGGTCCTGCTCTGGTTCCACGGCGGCGGACAGGTCCTCGGCTTCGCGGCCCAGGACGACCCGTGGCTCACCCAGCTGGGCGCGAGCCTCGGCTGCGCCGTCGCGGTGGTCGACTACCGGCTCGCCCCCGAGACACCCGCCCCCGGCGCCGCCGAGGACGGCTTCACCGCCTACCAGTGGCTCGGCCGCGAGGCGGAGGCCCTGGGCCTGGACGGCACCCGCATCGGCATCGGGGGCCAGAGCGGCGGCGGAGGCGTCGCGGCGGCCACGACCCTCCTGATCCGCGACCGAGGCGGCGTGGCACCGCTGTTCCAATCACTCACGTATCCCATGCTCGACGACCGCAACCGCACCGCATCGAGCCACGAGATCACCGACATCGGCATCTGGGACCGCTCGACCAACCTCCTCGCCTGGCAGGCGATCCTGGGTGACCGCGCCGGCACCGACGACGTCTGCCCCTACTCCGCCCCCTCCCGCACCACCGACCTCAGCGCCCTGCCGCCCACCTTCATCACCGTCGGCGACCTCGACTGCTTCCGCGACGAGAACCTCGACTACGCGACCCGCCTGCGGGCCCACGGCGTCCCGGTCGAATTCCACCTTTACCCCGGCGCCTACCACGCCTTCGACCTCATCGCCCCCCACTCCCGACTCGCCACCACGTTCCACCAGACCTGGTCCAACTACCTCACCCGCCAGTTCCACACCGCTCCGTCCCCCACCTGACATCCGCGCCGACGACTGTTCGACCGTGGAGGAGATGAGAGGAGACGAGAGGAGATGAACGGCGTGCGCCCGGCCGGTCGCGGGGCGGGTGAGCCGTTCGGTGTTGCGGCGGGACATGCTGCCACCTGCGCTTCGCCCCCATCAGCGTAGTGTGGCCCGCTCGTGCCCGGGGCGCGGTGGATCATGGGTGTATGGCCAGAGACACGGGCCGCTCCTCCTGGCTGCCCCTGCGCCGATCGGGTAGCCGTCGTGAGCGGCGACACCCACGCTCAGCCCCGCGGGAGCAGTCGGCGCATCGCCTGTGGTCGGTGATGAGCATCCGGAGTGTCGCCGGTCAGATGTTCGTCCTACAGGTGCTCATCGTGCTGTTGCTCGTGGTGACGGCCGTCGTCGTGCTGCTGGTCCAGTCCCGCAGCGACCGGTTCGACGCGGCGCGCGGCCGCACGCTCGCCGCGGCCCAGGCGTTCGCCCACGGGCCCGGCCTGGTGGCGACGATGCAGGGCCCCGACCCCAGCGCGGTGCTCCAGCCGCTGACCGAAGAGGCCCGCACGGCTGCCGGGGTCGACTTCATCGTGGTGACCGACCGCAACGGCATCCGGTACACCCACCCCGATCCGGAGCTGATCGGCAAGATGTTCATCGGCACCATCGGGCCGTCGCTGCACGGCCAGGTCACCGTCGAGGACGTGCACGGCCCACTCGGCTCCGAGTACCAGGTGGTCGTCCCGGTGGAGGACTCCCACGGGGCGGTCGTGGGCATCGTGTCGTCCGGGATGAAGGTCTCCAACGTGAGCAGCGCGTTCAACCGCCAGCTGCCGGTCGTCCTGGGCGTCGGCGCCTTGGCGCTCGGCCTGGCCACGGCCGGTACGGCGCTGGTGGGCAGGCGTCTGCTGCGGCAGACCCGCGGCCTGGGGCCGGAAGAGATGACCCGGATGTACGAGCACCACGACGCGGTGCTGCACGCGGTGCGCGAGGGCGTGGCCATCGTCGGCGGCGACGGCCGGGTCCTGCTCGCCAACGACGAGGCGCGCCGCCTGCTCGACCTGCCCCCCGACGTGGAGGGGCTTCCCGTCGCCGACCTCGGCCTCGCCCCCCGCACGGCCGAACTGCTGATCTCCGACCGCGCGGTCACCGACGAGGTGCTCCCCGTCGGAGACCGCCTGCTGGCCGTCAACAGCCGCCCCACCGACAGCGGGGGAGGCCCGGCGGGCAGCGTCACCACCCTGCGCGACTCCACCGAACTGCGCGCCCTCGCGGGGAAGGCCGAGGTCGCCCGCAGCCGGCTCAGGCTGCTGTACGAAGCGAGCCTGGCCATCGGCACGACCCTGGACGTCCGGCGCACCGCGGAGGAGCTCGTCCGGACGGCCGCCCACGAATTCTGCGACTACGCCACCGTCGACCTCGCCGAGGCGGTCCTGGACGGCGAGGAACCACGGGCCCTGGTGGTCGATGCCCCGGTGGAGCTGCGGCGGGTGGCGCTCGCGGGCGTCCGGGACGATTCGCCGCTGTACCCCCAAGGGGAGCTGGTCAGGTGGGATCGGGGCACCCCGCAGGCGGCGGGTTTCGTCAGGGGGCGCCCCACGCTGGTCGCCGAGCTGGCGACCGACGCCGGCTGGCGCATGCAGGACACCGAGCGCACGCAGGCGGTGCTGGAGTTCGGCCTGGCATCGCTGATCGCCGTTCCGCTGTCGGCACGGGGCGTGCTGATGGGCATCGCCTGCTTCTGGCGCAGCCGTGACCGAGGTCCCTTCGAGGACGAGGACCTGTCCCTGGCCGAGGAGCTGGCCGCCCGGGCCGCCGTGTCCATCGACAACGCCCGCCGCTACACGCGCGAGCACACGATGGCCGTCACCCTCCAGCACAGCCTGTTGCCGCGCGCGTTGCCCGAGCAGAGCGCCCTCGACATCGCCTACCGCTACCTCCCCGCCCAGGCGGGGGTCGGCGGCGACTGGTTCGACGTCATCCCGTTGTCGGGCACCCGGGTCGCGCTCGTCGTCGGGGACGTGGTCGGCCACGGCCTGCACGCGGCCGCGACCATGGGCCGCCTGCGCACCGCGGTCCAGAACTTCTCCACCCTCGACCTGCCGCCGGACGAGCTCCTCGGACACCTGGACGAACTGGTCGCCCACATCGACCAGGAGACGGCGGCAGCCGAGGGCGAGCTCGCGATCACCGGCGCCACCTGCCTCTACGCCATCTACGACCCCACCACCGGCATCTGCGCCCTGGCCCGGGCGGGCCACCCGCCGCCCGCCCTCGTCCACCCGGACGGCACGGTGGAGGTCCTCACCCTTCCCGCCGGTCCGCCGCTCGGCCTGGGCGGGATGCCCTTCGAAGCCACGGAGGTGCGGGTGCCGCAGGGCAGCAACCTGGTCCTCTACACCGACGGCCTCATCGAGGACCGCACCCGCGACATCGGTGTCGGCCTGGACGTCCTCACCGCCACCCTGGCCCGCGCCGACCGATCGCCCCAGGAGGTCTGCGACGCCGTGCTCGACGCCCTGCTGCCCGTCCGCCAGACCGACGACATCGCCCTGCTCGTCGCCCGTACCCGGGTGCTGGCGCCCGATCGGACCAGCGAGTGGGACGTGGCCGCGACCCCCGAGGCCGTGGGCAGGGCGCGGGCCGAGGCGACCCGGCAGCTCACCGAGTGGGGCCTTGAGGAGGCCGTGTTCGTCACCGAGCTGGTGCTCAGCGAGCTGGTGACCAATGCCATCCGCCACGGGACCGAACCGATCAGGGTGCGGCTGCTGTACGACCGCACGCTGATCTGCGAGGTCGCCGACACCAGCAGCACCGCCCCGCACCTGCGCTACGCGGCCGCCGAGGACGAGGGCGGTCGCGGCCTGTTCCTCGTCGCCCGGCTCGCCGAGCGCTGGGGCGTGCGCTACACCCCCTGGGGCAAGATCATCTGGGCCGAGCAGTCGCTGCAGCCGAGCGCCTCGATGGCCTGGCCCGTGATCGAGTAGCCCGTGATCGAGTAGCCCGAGTAGCCGGGGGAGGCCTGTGGTGGTCGAGTAGCCGGGGGAAGCCCGTGTGGTCGAGCCGGATCAGCCGGTGGTGAGCACCATCCGGAAGCGGGCCTTCCCGGCGAGCATCTTCTGGTACGCCTCCTCGGCGTGGTCCAGCGGCACGGTCTCGGTCATCGGGCGGATGCCGTGCAGGGCGCTGAACGCCATCGTGTCCTCCACGTCCTGCGCCGTGCCGGACGGGTGGCCCCGGACGACGTTGGCACCCATGAGCAGTCCGGCCGGACTGATCGCCATCGGAGCGGTGTCCGCCCCGATCACCACCAGTTCCCCGCGGGGGGCCAGCCCGTCCAGGGTGGACGCGATGGCCTCGGAGTTGCCGGCGGTGGCCAGCACGGCCCTGGCGCCGCCGAAGGACTGCAGCGCCTCGGCGACCGGGGTGCCGGCGGTGCTGTCGACGTAGTGGTGGGCGCCCAGCTGCTCGGCGAAGCCGGCCTTCTCGGCGCCCCGGGCGATCGCCACGGTCTCGAAGCCCATCGCGACCGCGTACTGGACCCCGAGGTGCCCGAGGCCGCCGAGCCCGAGCACCGCGACCAGATCGCCGGGCCGGGCGCTGCTGCGCCGCAGCCCGTTGTACGTGGTCACGCCCGCGCAGGCCATCGGCCCGGCATCGCCCGCCGCCAGTTCGTCGGGGATCCGGGCCAGCGCGTCGGCGGGCGCGACCACCTTCTCGGCGAAGCCTCCGTCGTACGCCCATCCCGGGACCTTCAAGTTCCGGCACACGATGAAGTCGCCCTGGCGGCACGGCTTGCAGTGGCCACAGCTGCCGCCGAACCAGCCGACCGCCACCCGGTCACCGATCTGCCATCCACGGTCCCGAGTGCCTTCGCCGAACTCCTCGATGTGCCCGGCGATCTCGTGTCCGGGTACCTCGGGGAACGACACGCCCGGTAGCGCGGCGTTCACGAAGAGTGTGTCGGAGTGGCAGACGCCGCACGCCTCCACGGCGATCCTCACGTGGCCGGGTCCCGGCTGCGGCACCTCTCGCTCGGCCGGTCGGAGCGCACCGCCCGGGGCGGTCGCCTGTGCCACTCGATAGGTACTCATTGTCAGCGCTCCTCCGGGAAGATGATCAGCGCTCCTCCGGGAAGTCGCCGCCGTGCGTCGGCAGGCTGCTCAGGGGTCCGTCCGGGAGGTCTTTTCTTCACCATAAGGCCGCACGGGACACTGCGCAGGGCAGTGGGAGCAGCAGACCGAGGAGGCATTCGGCCGGGTCGGCGGGGTGAGTTGGCGGTGTCGGCTTTGATGACGGCCTGTTCGGCGGACCGAGGGCCACCACCGGCGCCACGGCCTCGTCCGTGTCGACTTCGTCCGAAAACACGGCTCGCGCAAGCTTGTTGACATCTCGTACGGCCGGCGCGATCCTGCGGGACTCCGAAGGGACCCGGCCCCGCTGTACTTGCCGCTGTACCTGCCGCGCGGCCGGGTCCTCGGGGGCTGGTGGTCAGCTGAGGGTGCGGAGCGCGTCGGCGTCGTACGGGCGCAGCTCGGCATGGCGGCCGGAGAGGACCTTGGCGGCCCACTGCGGGTCCTGGAGGAGGGCACGGCCGACGGCGACCAGGTCGAACTCGTCGCGCTCCAGCCGGTCGAGCAGGTTGTCGATGGCCTGGACCGGGGAGCCCTCGCCCCTGAAGGCACCGACGAAGTCGCCGTCGAGGCCGACCGAGCCGACGGTGATGGCGGGGCGGCCGGTGAGCTTCTTGGTCCAGCCGGCCAGGTTGAGGTCCGAGCCGTCGAACTCGGGGACCCAGTAGCGGCGGGTCGAGGCGTGGAAGGCGTCGACGCCGGCCTCGGCGAGCGGGGTGAGGACCGCCTCCAGCTCCTGGGGGGTCTCGGCGAGGCGGGCCTCGTAGTTCTCGGACTTCCACTGCGAGTAGCGGAAGATCACCGGGAATTCCGGGGAGACGGCCGCTCGCACCGAGGCGACGAGCTCGGCCGTGAACTTCGTCCGGGCCACCGGGTCGCCGCCGTAGGCGTCGGTGCGGCGGTTGGTGCCCGCCCACAGGAACTGGTCGAGCAGGTAGCCGTGGGCGCCGTGCAGCTCGACGCCGTCGAAGCCGATCCGCTCGGCGGCCGCGGCGGCCTCGGCGAACGCGCCGATGACGGCGTCCAGATCGGCCCGGGTCATCGCCCGGCCCGTTCCCTCGGTGCCGTCCAGCCGGATCCCGGACGGGCCGACGGCGGGAGCGTCGGCGAACGGCGGGTCGCCCTGCCGGCGCACCATGCCGATGTGCCAGAGCTGCGGCACGATGGTGCCGCCCGCCGCGTGGACGTCCTCGGCGACGCGAGCCCACCCGGCCAGCTGCTCCTCGCCGTGGAAGCGCGGGATGTCGTCACTCTGGCCGGCGGACTCGTGGCCGACGTACGTCCCCTCGGTGATGATCAGGCCGACGCCCGAGGCGGCGCGGCGGGCGTAGTACGAGCGCACGTCCTCGCCGGGCACGCCGCCAGGGGAGAACCTGCGGGTCATCGGCGCCATCGCGATGCGGTTGGGAACGGTCAGCCCGTTGAGCGTGACGGGCCGGGACAGGATTTCGGCCGCGCGGGAGGCTGCGGGCTCGGTGACGGTCATGGGATCCCTCGTGGGTGCCGGTGGAGTGCGCCGGGGCGGAATTGGTTGCCTGTGCAAACAACCCGGGCGGCCCCTGCATTTCGCCGACGGCGCGAAACCCGCTGTGATCAGCGCCACTGCGCGCCGGAGGGGGCGGCCGTCTCGTCCGGCCCGGCCGTCTCGTCGGGCCCGGCCGTTCGTGCCCGGCCGTGGCCCAACCCGTCTGCTGCGGTGCGGACTTGGCGGCCGTCCGGGGCGGGCGGGCGGAGCCTGGCTACAATCACGACGTGTTCGACGGCCTGAGGGCTTCCGCCGGCGCTCCGGACTCGTCCACGTCGGCTTCGCGGCGCAGCGATTTTGCGGCGCACCGACTTTGCGGCGCAGCGACTTCGCGGCGCAGTGGCGCACCCCGAAGGCCTCCTACGCCTGGTACCGCGACCGATCGCCGACCGAAGGAGCTGACGATGACTCCACGACAGATCGCCGACGACTACGTGGCCCGGGTCGCCGCACACGATCCCGTCACCGCCACGTCCCTGGGCCTGGCCCCGGGCGACGACCGGATGCCCGACCTGTCGCCGGACGGCGTCGAGGAGACGGTCCGGCTCGCGCGGGAGGCGCTGGTGCGCCTGGACGCCGTCCCCGAGACCGGGCCCGACGGGGATCCGGCGGAGCTCGTGTGCGCGCGGCTGCTGCGCGAGCGGCTCGACGCCGAGGTGCGGGTGCACGAGGCCGGCGAGAACTTCCGCGCCGTGCGGAACCTGCACACGCCGGTGCACCAGCTCCGGGGCATCTTCACGATGATGCCCACCGCCACCGACGACGACTGGGCCCCGGTCCTGGGCCGGCTGCGCAACCTGCCCGCCGCGCTGGACGGCTACCGGGCCACGCTGGCGGAGGGAGTCGCCCGCAAACTGCTCGCCGCGCCCCGCCAGGCCGACGTGCTGTGCGCGCAGCTCACCGCGTGGACCGGCGAGACGGCCGGGGGCCCCGGCTGGTTCGCCGAGTTCGTCACCCCCGCCCCGCAGCGGCTCCGCCCCGAACTGGACACCGCCGCGAACGAGGCGACCGCCGCCGTGGCCGCGTTCCGGGACTGGCTCCGCGACAGCTACCGGTCCGCTGCGGAAGGCACACCCGACGCCGTCGGCCGCGAGCGCTACCTGCTCGGGGCCCGCCGGTACACCGGCGCCGACCTGGACCTGGACGAGACCTACGACTGGGCCTGGGAGGAGTTCCACCGGGTCTGGGCCGAACTGCGCACGGAGGCCGAACGGGTGCTGCCCGGCGCCACCGTCCAGGAAGCCCGGGCCCACCTGGACCAGCACGGACACACCGTGCGCGGCGCCGAGCAGATGCGCGGCTGGCTGCAGCAGATCACGGACGACGCGATCGAGGCACTCGACGGGCGCCACTTCGACATCACCGGCCCGCTGCGCCGGGTCGAGACCAGGATCGCCCCGGCCGGCAGCGCCGCCGCGCCGTACTACAGCGGGCCGAGCCTCGACTTCGCCCGCCCGGGCCGGACCTTCCTCCCGCTGGCCAACGGCGACGCGCAGGAGCGGTTCCGCACCTGGCGCCTGGTCAGCACCTGGTACCACGAGGGCGTCCCCGGGCACCACCTGCAACTCGCCTCCTGGACCGCGGCGGCGGAGCAACTGTCCCGCTACCAGGTCACCCTCGGCAAGATCAGCGCCAACGTGGAGGGCTGGGCCCTGTACGCGGAGCGGCTGATGGACGAACTCGGCTTCCTCACCGATCCCGGACGCCGCCTCGGCTACCTCGGCAAGCAGATGATGCGCGTCGCCCGCGTCATCGTCGACCTCGGCATGCACCTGGAGAGCGTCATTCCGGCGGGCTCCCCGTTCCACCCGGGCGAGCGCTGGACTCCGGAGCTGGCCACCGCCTTCATGGCCGACTACGTCGGTCTGGCGCCCGCCCACCTGCACAGTGAGATCGTCCGCTACCTCGGCCGGCCCGGCCAGGCCATCGGTTACAAACTCGGCGAGCGCGCCTGGCTGGCCGGCCGCGAGGCGGCCCGCCGCCGGCTGGGCGCCGACTTCGACCTCAAGCGCTGGCACATGAAGGCCCTGCGGCAGGGCTCCCTGGGCCTGGACGACCTGGAGGCAGGCCTGGCAGCGCTGTGACCGCCGGCTGACGGCCGTGTGCCCGCCGTCGATCGAGACGGACGCACGGACGCACCCGGCCCGGAGACTCCGCCGGGGCAGTCGGTGGCCGGGGTGTGGTTCGGAATCCGGGGCGGTCGGCGGTGCCTGGATGGAATCATGTGGACGCCCGGAGAGGGTGCCGCATGGTCGAGTCGGGACAGGAGCCGTAGGTGGGAGAGAGGCAGCGGGCCGTCCGGAAGCCCAAGGTCGTGCTCGCGGACGGGGAGCGGCTCCATGCGGTCGCCCGCGCGGTCGTCGACGATCACCAGGGTGCTGTCGAGCACGTGCGCCGGGCCGCGGCCGGTCTGCGGGGCCAGTTGGTCCGCGACGAACTGGATGGCATTCCCGTGGCCCGGCTGAAGGACGTCACCGAGGGGCGTCTGCGCGTCGGAGCGTTGGAGGCCGCCGGAATCAGGACCGTGCGGCAGGTGGTGGACACCACGCCCTACACGCTCCAACTGCTGCCCGGAATCGGAGCCCAGAGCGCTCTCCAGGCCATCGCCGCCGCCGGGCAGATCGCCCGGGCCGCCGAGCAGGCCGTGGCGATCCGGCTGGACGTCGACCACCAGGACGCGGCCGGCACCGCGCTGGTCGTCGCACTCCAACGGCTGGTCGCCGCCGGGCCCGAGGCGAGACGGGCCAGGGAACTGGCGGAGCGTGTCGCCGGCGAGGCCGCCGCCCTGATCGCCGCCGCCCAGCCGGCCCGGGGCGTTGTGAGAGGCCTGTTCGCCGGGCGGCAGCGCCGACAGGAGGCGTTCGCCGCGGTCGATCGGTTGGACGCCCTGCTCGCGGAGACGGAGGACCGAGGAGCGTCCATGCTCTTCGCCCAGGCCTCGGTGGACCTCCTCCGCCCACTGGCCACGGACATCGAGGCCTGGGCGGAGTTCGAGGTCCGCTCGGCCGACTTCTACAGCATTCTGGGCGAGTTCGCGGGATCCGGCTCCGACGGGCTCACCGCCTCCGAAGGCTTCCTCCCGGAGAGCCTGTCGGACCGGGTCCGGGCCGAGCCGCTGGACGACACCCGGTGCACGGTCTCGCTCCGTGGCTACCAGGCATTCGGTGCCCGCTTCGCCCTCGCACAGAAGCGGGTGATCATCGGCGATGAGATGGGCCTCGGGAAGACGATCCAGGCGATCGCCGCGCTCGCGCATCTCCGGGCGCACGGGAGCGCACACTTCCTCGTCGTCTGCCCGGCCAGCGTCCTCATCAACTGGATCAGGGAGATCGAGTCGCGCAGCACGCTGAGGGCGTTCCGATTCCACGGCCAGGAGCGGGAAGCGGCGCGCACCGAATGGCTCGGCAGCGGAGGTGTCGCCGTCGTGACCTTCGACGGACTGCGTCGCCTGGAGGTCCCGGAGGACGTCACGGTCGGCATGGTCGTGGTGGACGAGGCCCACTACGTCAAGAACCACAGCACGAAGCGCTCGCAGGCGGTGGCCGAGTGGACCGACCGCGTCGACCGCGTCCTGTTCCTCACCGGCACCCCGATGGAGAACCGGGTGGAGGAGTTCCGGAACCTGGTCCGCTATCTGCAGCCTGATCTTCTGCCCGGAATCCACAGCAGTTCGGCCGCCGCAGGCCCGACGTCGTTTCGCAAGGCCGTTGCACCGGCCTACCTGCGCCGCAACCAGCGGGACGTCCTGACGGAGCTCCCCGACGTCGTTCATGTCGACGAATGGGAGGAACTGTCGGCGTCCGATCTCGTCGCCTACCGCTCGGCGGTCGCCGAGGGGAACTTCATGGCCATGCGCCGTGCCGCGTACGCGGACCCGGCAGGGTCGGCGAAGCTGCTGCGGCTGATGGAGGTCGTCGACGAGGCTGCGGAGAACGGGTTGAAGGTCGTTGTCTTCTCGTTCTTCCGGGATGTCCTGCGGGTCGTCCAGGACGCTCTGGGGCAGCGTGCTCTCGGCCCGCTCGACGGAGGCCTGGACGCTGTCCGACGACAGGACGTGGTGGACGAGTTCGCCGCCGTGCAGGGCCATGCGGTGCTGCTGAGCCAGATCCAGGCCGGCGGCGTGGGACTGAACATCCAGGCGGCGTCGGTCGTCATTCTCTGTGAACCCCAGGTGAAGCCCACCATGGAGAGCCAGGCGATAGCCAGAGCCCATCGAATGGGCCAGGTCCGGCGTGTACAGGTGCACCGCCTGCTGGCCGCGGACAGCGTCGACCAGCGGATGGTGGAGATTCTTCGCGCGAAGAGCCAACTGTTCGACGACTACGCGCGCCGCAGTGACGTGGCCGAATCGACTCCTGAAGCGGTCGACGTCTCGGAGCAGTCGCTGGCTGCGCTGATCGTGGAGGAGGAACAACTGCGCCTCGCCCGGACGGCTGCCAACGGTGCTGCGACCTGACGCCGTGACCGGGGCGGTCGCACGTCCATCTCTCGACGTTGTGGCGGGGTCGGCAGGGGCCGGCAGGGGTAGACCTGTGTGGTCCCGGGCTGGGCGTTTGTTTCGGGGCGCTGAACAGGGGTACTGTCTCCCAGTCGCTCGGCAGGGAGCACCGGACACGCAACGGCGCGGACGGTCCCGGGGCGGCCAATCCTCTTGAAACACCACCTCCTGGTTCGGGCCGGGCCGCGTCTTGTCGCGGCTTGGTTCCTATTCGGCGTGCTTGTTTTATCGGATTGCGGCCGATTCGCTTTACGGAGCGGGGCTCGGCTAGAGTTTGAAACGTCGAACGGGGCATAAAGCCGCAGAAGACACCAGTGAGTTGGATGAACGAAGCGCCGGAAACGGAGCGGAAAACATCTGATAAGCTTGAAACACGAAAGAACGAAGCGCCCGGAGGGCCCGCTGGAAGGCGGTCCGAAGGAAGTGTCCGTTCCTTGAGAACTCAACAGCGTGCCAAAAGTCA